>NZ_JBFTOX010000062.1:0-61658 GCF_056398185.1 Cupriavidus sp. 05L310 | reverse complement strand
TTGCGGCCGTGCTCCCGCACGATGAAGGCGCTGCCGCGACGCTGCCACCCGGCAAGAATCGCCCGGGTGCTGAAGTTGCGATCGGCGATCCACAGTTCGGCCGGCTGGGCCGATGCGAGCAGGGTTTCCATGATGGCCCGCTCCTGGGCATGCGCATCTTCACAGGGCACCAGATCGACGATCATCGCCGTGTCCGGGTCATAGACTACCAATGACTGCCCTGGCAAGGCCGCACCCCGAAACCCCCGCAATGGTTTCAGGCGCTTTTCGCTCGCCGGCAAATGGCTGCCATCCACGATGCGCAGGCGATAGCCATTCACCGATGGCGGCTGCTTGCGCAACATCGGTTGCTCGACCGGCCCCAGCCGCTGCGCACTGCCTTGCACCAGGCCACGAACCAGCCCCGGCTCGGTCCGGCTTAGCTTGTCGTACAGCGCGGTGATGGAAACCGGCAGCGCCGGACTGGCCTTGGCTGCCGCATGCACCGACGGGCGCAGCCCCACGGCGACCAGCGACATGATTTCCACCGTCGTCGAGAACAATAACTCGCGCGTGTACTGCGTTTCACGCTCTTGCTCGAACAACTCGTCGATCCAGGCCGGATCCAGGGCGCGTTGCAACCCCAGGCGCGCCATCACGCTAACAGGGCTGTGTTCGAGAAAGCGTTCCACCACTGCGTCCAGTACCACGCCATTGACTCCGGTTTCTGTTCGAGAACACGGAGGTTGCCCTAATTTTCGTCACCTTGAAAGGGGTGGCTCTAACACGGTCCCTTTCTTGGCATCGCGCCGCAACTTCGAGACCGCCATGCCGGCGCTCGTGTACCCATGCGTTCGACGGAAAGCCGGAGGAAGCCACCATCGTCGCGCGCGTCATTGTGACGAATGACTCCTTCGATTGCGACGCCTGCCAGCCGCTCGTTGAGCACGATCGGCTGGTTGTACACGATGCGATGCTGGTCCAGCACGTGCGGCGCGCCACCGGGGATCGACGCGTGCATAAAACCGGTGGGGCTAGGTGTCGAGACTCATGGATTCGCTCGATGCCTGCTGCCCGCTTCCCCAGAGTTCGGTGATCGCGCGTTCGCTGGAACTCCACCGCGCGGTTGTTCGCGCGCGACAACCGGCCAGGCATTTCGAGCGCGCGCATCGTGGTCGAAATAGGGACCGGTTCGGTGCAAATTGTAACCCTCCAGGCTCAACAATTCTTACGCCTTCGTGGCCGTATCAGTCGTCGCGGGATCTGCTTGCGTGCATCGCTCTTCCCCTGAAGCCTCTGAACGCACTTCCGGCCGTTTCGTTCGCCACCATAGTACATATTTTATCGTTATAAATCATGCAGTTAAGATATTTTTAAGGTAGTTAATGCGTGCTGCTTTGACAGTCAATCGTCCGACTCCTAGGATTGACCTCGTGATCTCGTTTTGCATCCAGCGTTGAACGTAACCAGTAGCTCGACGCAACCCTCGCGCGCTTTGCACTCGCCGATGCGAACTGCTGGACCAGGCCACATACATCCCGTTCGAAGTCATCTCACGGAGCTATCTCATGCTTGAGTGGAAACAGGAAATTCAGGACATCAGTTCTCGCCTCAAAGAACTGTCCACGCGCACGCCGGACACCATTCGCGGTTTTGGGCTTATCGCTGGTGCGGGTGCCAAAACCGAGCAACTCGGCGCGAAGACGCGTGAACTCATCGCGCTGGCCGTCGCAGTCACCACGCGCTGCGATGGTTGCATCGCCTTCCATGCAGCCGAGGCCGTCAAGCTCGGCGTGTCCGACGAAGAGATCGCAGAAGCGCTCGGCGTCGCCATCAACCTGAACGCCGGCGCCGCCATTACGTACAGCACGCACGTGCTGGACGCCATCGACGCGCTGAAGCAAGCCTAACCGTTACACCCTGACAGGATCCCATCATGACCAATCCCAAGCTTGAAGTACTGACCCCTCAAAACAGCCAGTTGATTTTCATTGACCACCAGCCGCAGATGGCATTCGGTGTCCAGTCCATGGACCGGCAGGTGCTGAAGAACAACGTCGTCGGCCTCGCCAAGGCAGCGAAGATCTTCAACATCCCGACCACCATCACGACCGTGGAAACGCAAAGCTTCTCGGGATTCACCTACCCGGAGCTGCTCGACGTTTTCCCCGGCCAGCCCCTGCTCGAGCGCACTTCAATGAATTCGTGGGACGACCAGAAGGTTCGTGACGCGCTGGCGGCGAACGGTCGCAAGAAGATCGTGGTCTCGGGCTTGTGGACGGAGGTTTGCAACAACACCTTCGCACTCAGCGCCATGGCCGATGCCGGGTACGAAATCTATATGGTGGCCGACGCCTCAGGCGGCATTACGAAGGAAGGACATGACTTCGGCATGCAGCGCATGATCCAGGCCGGCGTCGTACCCGTGACGTGGCAACAGGTGGTGCTCGAATGGCAGCGCGACTGGGCGCGTCGCGATACGTATGACGCCCTCATGAGTGTGGTCAGGGAACACTCCGGCGCATACGGGATGGGTGTCGACTACGCTTACACCATGGTGCACAAAGCGCCACAGCGAGCGGTCGGCTCTCATGAGATCGTGCCTCCGGTTCCGGCAAAGTAATCGGCGGCCCTCCGTCTCATTTGGTGGCCCGCGTCCGGCCCGATGCAGCGTAATAGTGTGGCCGGACGTGCCCAGCAGCAGCAAGAGAGATGTGCCGATGAAGATCTATCTGTTCTCATTAGGTGCCGGCGTTCTGGTCGGCGTCAGCTACTACCTGATCGGCGTGCGGTCGCCCGCGCCACCGCTCGTTGCACTGGTCGGGCTGCTCGGCATTCTTGCCGGAGAGCAGTTCATACCGATCAGTCAGCAATATTTCCGTGGCGCCGTCCACTCGACAGTGAAGCGCGCATCAAATGACGCAACCGCAGCGTCCGGCACATTGCAGTACGGCGTCTCCGGCACTACGGCTGTGCGCAAGTCTGCAAAGAACGAGGAGACCCGCTCATGATTGCCTCCGCCAAAGCCCCCGACCTGATCCTGCACAACGGCCGGATTACCACGCTTGACAAGGCGAAGCCAGTCGCAACTGCCGTTGCCATCCACGAGGGACGATTTTCAGCGATTGGCGGCGACGCCGAGATCCTGTCTCTGGCAGGACCGGCAACGAACGTGATCGACCTTAAGGGACGGTCCGCCTTGCCAGGACTGATCGACAACCATACGCACGTCGTGCGCGGTGGCCTGAACTTCAACATGGAACTGCGGTGGGACGGCGTGCGCTCGCTTGCCGATGCGATGAACATGCTGAAGCGCCAGGTTGCCATTACGCCGCCACCCCAATGGGTTCGGGTGGTAGGTGGCTTCACGGAGAATCAGTTCGTCGAAAGGAGACTTCCCACCATCGACGAACTCAATGCCGTCGCGCCCGATACGCCTGTATTCATCCTTCATCTTTACGACCGCGCGTTGCTGAATGGCGCCGCCCTGCGGGCCGTGGGCTACACGAAGGACACGCCCGAGACGCCGGGCGGGCAGATCATGCGAGACGGCGACGGCAACCCAACTGGCCTTCTTCTTGCCAAGCCAAACGCGACGGTCCTCTACGCCACGCTGGCCAAGGGCCCAAAACTGCCATTCGACTACCAGCTCAATTCCACCCGTCATTTCATGCGCGAGCTGAACAGGCTGGGCGTGACGAGCGTCATCGATGCGGGCGGCGGATCGCAGAACTACCCCGAAGACTACGAAGTCATCCGCAAGCTTGCAGACGAGGGGCAAATGACGATTCGTCTGGCCTACAACCTGTTCACGCAGAAGCCGAAAGCGGAAAAAGATGACTTCCTGAACTGGACCAGATCGTCGAAGTACAAGCAAGGCGACGAGTATTTCCGTCATAACGGTGCCGGCGAAATGCTGGTGTACTCAGCGGCCGATTTCGAAGACTTTCGCGTACCGCGGCCGGACATGCCGCCGCAGATGGAAGCGGATCTGGAAGACGTCGTACGCGTGCTCGCCGAGAATCGCTGGCCATGGCGCATGCATGCCACCTACGATGAAACCATCAGCAGAGCGCTGGATGTGTTTGAAAAAGTGAATCGCGACATTCCCCTGAGCGGACTGAACTGGTTCTTCGATCATGCCGAGACCATCTCGGAGCGATCAATGGACCGTATCGCCGCCCTCGGCGGCGGTATCGCGGTGCAGCATCGCATGGCGTACCAAGGTGAATACTTCGTCGAACGATATGGCGCCAAGGCTGCCGAGGCGACGCCGCCGGTTGCGCGAATGCTGGAGAAAGGCGTGCGAACGTCGGCCGGGACCGACGCGACGCGCGTGGCGTCATACAACCCCTGGGTGTCTCTAGCCTGGCTGGTGACAGGCAAGACCGTCGGAGGCCTGCGCCTGTATCCGCATCGGAATCTCCTTGACCGTGATACCGCGCTGCGCATGTGGACAGAGAAGGTGGCGTGGTTCTCGAACGAGGAAGGCGCCAAGGGTCAGGTCATGGCCGGTCAATTGGCCGACCTGATCGTTCCGGACCGCGACTTCTTCACCTGTTCTGAAGACGAGATTGTGAACACGACGTCGGACCTGACGATCGTTGGCGGCCGCGTTGTCTACGGGGCAGGCGATTTCCAGCATCTTGACCGCAATGCGCCACCGCCGGCGATGCCTGACTGGTCGCCCGTCCGCAAATTCGGTGGCTTCGGCGCCTGGAAGGACTCGGACGGCAAGCGCGAACGCGCATTGCAGCAGGTGGCCGCGGCGTCCTGCGCTTGTGCAAAAACCTGTGCGGTCCATGGGCACGACCATGCCCGCGCCTGGGCGAGCAATGCGCCGACATCCGACCTGCGCTCGTTCTGGGGTGCGCTGGGCTGTGCCTGCTGGGCGGTGTGACATGGAATATCGCGCGCAAGTCAATCCGCCTTGGGTTGCCACCCTGCTCACGCAGCCATGGCTGCCGCCTGCGGCCCGTGCCATGCTTGTCTCCGCCTACGTCATAGGCGGTCTGACCAAGCTGTTCGGCTTCCACGCCGCCGTGCTCGAGATGGAACACTTCGGATTGCACCCGGGGGGGTTGTGGGCGGTGGCAACCATCATTGTCGAACTTGGCGGCTCAGTCTGCGTAATCTTCAATCGATGGCTGTGGTTGGGCGCCGGTGGGCTGGGCGTGCTGACGTTGGTCGCCATGCTCGTGGCCAATGACTTCTGGAATCTGGCAGGAAACGCGAGGCTTATGGCGTTGAATGGATTCTTCGAGCACCTCGGCCTCATCGCGGCGCTGGTCATGGCGACCATCCTCGCTGGAGCGGCGCCCCTCACCGGCAATTCCGCCCGCAATCAAAACTGGAAGGAATTTCATCAATGAACCTGAATCTTCGTTCTGCCGTTGTCACGGCGGCACTCGTCGCGGGCCTGGCTGTGTCTGCTCTTGTGCCGTCTGTTGCGTCCGCAGCGTCCGCCAGCGCGCCACCGCTCGCTGTTGGCCCCCAGTACGACACGACCCACGTCTACGTGGCGCCGGAAGATTTCGACAAGTTTACGGACAGCTTCGTGGCAACCTTTGGGGGCCACAAGTCACAACAGGGCGTATTCCAGGTTACGCCGACGCCCAGTCAGACGATGTCGCAGCTCGTCTTTACCCCGGTTGGCACGGTGTCCGTGTTCGGCTTCAAGACGCCCGTCCCGTATCCCTTCGGAAGCGAGCGAACCGGCTATCTTGTAGAAGACATGGACGCAGCCGTCAGGTCCGCCCGGGAGCACGGTGCGGACGTCAAGGTTGCGACGTTCCCGGATCCTATCGGCCGCGACGCCATCATTACGTGGCCTGGCGGCGTCAACATGCAACTCTACTGGCACACCCAGGCACCCAAGTATGACGCCCTCGAAACCGTCCCGGAGAATCGCGTCTATGTGTCACCCGAGCGCGCCGATGCGTTGATTCGTGACTTTGTTGCCTTCTCCCGCGGCAAAGTCGTGTCTGATGATCCGCATGCGGCCGGCGTTGAGATCGGCAATCCGACAGGCACGTATAGGCGTGTGAGACTCGACTCCGGCTTCGGCAAGATGACGATACTGGTGACCAACGGGCATTTGCCGTACCCCTTCGGCCATGAAATGACCGGCTATGAAGTCAAGGATCTCGCCGCCACACTGGCGAAGGCGAAAGGCGCCGGAGCAACGGTGCTGGTGCAGCCGTTTACGTCGGACCAGCGCGAGTCTGCGCTGGTTCAGTTCCCAGGCGGATACATCGCAGAAATCCATGCAACGGTCCGGTGACGGACGACGTATTACGGAAGGTGAATGATGAGACGTGATGACACCCTGCTCGCGTGCATAGCTGGCTACGTCGACACCCTTAGTGTCGTGGCACTTTTCGGGCTGCTCACCGCCCACGCCATGGGCAAGGACTTCGTGCTGATGAAGCTGATGGCCATTCCCGCCTTCCTGGCCGGCGTGGTTATCACGAGTCTGGTTGCGAGTACCGAAGCCGTGGCACCGCAAAACGCGGCATGGCGTGTCTACGCAATGCAGGCTGCGCTGATGCTTGCCTTTTGCGCCGCCGGCATTGCCGCTGCTCCCATCGTTCACCCCGACGACATACTGGTCATCCTTTGCGGGATGCTCGGTGCGGCGGCGATGGGAGTACAAAACGCACGCGACCGTTTGATCTCGCGGCAGGGGCATGTGCCCAACACCGTCAAGGCGGAACACATGACGCAGATAGTGCTGGACCTGTTCGAACTGCTGTCGCCAGCGAGTTCATCCGACACGAAAGCCACGTCGCGCGAACGCCTGGAAAGAACTGCCCCCGCGGTCTCGTCGTTCGCATGCGGAGCTGTGGGCGGCGCAATAGGTTACGCCAATGTGGGCTTCTGGGCACTACTATTGCCCTTCCTCGCGCTCTTGTGGCTGACGTTCAATGCGTCAAGACGGCAACAAGGCGTGACCGCTCCTCTGACCCGCATGGATGGTGGCAGCCAGCAAAGTCGGACGGCAAGCCCAGCCGGCCGCTAGCTTCGCAACGAGTACTACCTGCGGCGACCAACACTTGGCGCGCATCCAAAAGTGTCACAGGAGTGAGCGCCATGACTCGCGCATTGTTCCGCCCCCTCTACGAAATGAATACTCTCTCGTGCCTGGTCATGAGTTGTGTTGTTCTGACGCTAGCATTCGCTGGAAATGCGTATGCGGAGCAAGCCGAAGAAGCGAGCATAGAGAGTGTGCCTGCTTGTTCCGCCAGGCGCCCTGAGGTACTTTTCAATCGCTGGCAGGAAGATTGGTCGGCGCTTGCGGATCCATGCGTGCCACGAGAGCCGCTCGACGGCTTGAAGTACATCCCGCTTGGCGGGGATCCCAAATCCTATCTGTCGCTGGGCGCGAACTTGCGGGAGCGCATGGAGGTCAACAATGCGCCGCTCTTCGGACTCGGTACGGCACGCAACGACACCTATGTCATCCAACGCGCGCAGATCAGCGCCGATGCGCGTATTGGCCCGTATTTGCAGGTTTTTGCCCAGATCGAGGATGCGAGGCCGTTTGGCAAAGATGCGGTCACGCCCGTAGACAAGAATCCGGTGGACCTGGAGCAGGCCTTCGTGGCATGGGTCAGCCCGTTGGGTCCCGGCACATTCAAGTTTCGCGTCGGGCGCCAGGAAATGGCGTTCGATCTGCAGCGGTTCATTTCCGTGCGCGATGGTCCGAATGTACGGCAGGCTTACGATGCGGTCTGGGCAGACTACGAATACGGAAAGTGGCGATTTATCGGCTACCTGACGCAGCCCGTTCAGTATCGCGATGCGGAGGTATTCGACGATGTCTCCAACCGTCGCCTGACCTTTAGTGGCGCGCGTTTCGAACGCAAGGATGTCGGACCCGGCGACCTGTCCGGCTACTACTCCGCCTATAACCGCTCCAGCGCCAATTATCTGGATGCGGCGGGCGGTGAGCACCGCAATGTTTTCGATCTCCGCTACTCTGGAAAGGCCAGCCGCATCGATTGGGATGTCGAGACGATGTACCAGTCCGGTCATGTCGGAAACAAATCCATCAATGCGTGGGCCGTGGGCTCCATCGTCGGCTACACGCTTGACATGCCATGGTCACCGCGCCTGGCGCTGCAGGTCGATGGGGCGTCGGGTGACAAGCATCCAGGAGACGGAAGTCTGGGCACGTTCAATCCCCTGTTCCCCAATGGCTACTACTTCACGCTTGCCGGCTATACGGGCTATGCAAACATCCTTCACGTCAAGCCATCGATCAAGGTCAAACCGAAGAGTAACCTGACAATCCTGGGGGCAGTCGGATTCCAGTGGCGTCAGACGACAGCGGACGCCGTGTACCAACAGCCCAATGTTCCTGTGCCCGGTACGGCCGGAAGAGGCAGCAAATGGACGGGCGCCTATCTGCAACTGCGTGCTGACTGGGCCATTACCGCGCACCTGACAGGTGCGGTCGAAGCCGTGCATTTCCAGGTGGGCGACTCGATTCGTAATATCGGCGGACGCAATTCAGACTACGTTGGGGTGGAGCTAAAATACGGCTGGTAGAGGGCCACTTTCCACGGTACGTGAACATTTTGTCTAGCTTGCGATCCGGTAATGGCAGTAGTCCCTCTTGGGGTCGGCGCCGCACCCCGTGCGGGCCAGGTGTGCCATTCGCCTCAAATCTGGAGCATCGACTAGAAGAGGACCCGATCCATGAACATGGTTGAAATGCTGCAAGCGGCGGGCATTGATGGCCACAAGGCCGACTTTTACCTCGCCTCACTGGAACTGGGCGAAGCAACTGTTGCTGCAATCGCACAAAAAGCAGGTATCGGGCGAACTAATGCCTACGAAGTGCTGGACAGGCTCGTAGCGTCGGGCTTCGTATCGACGATCCAGAAAGGCGCGCGCTCTTATGTAATTCCACAGGATCCGATCATGCTGTTACGCAAGATCGAATCTCAGCGTCAAATCATTCAGGAAGTTCTCCCTCAACTCCGCTCCATTCACAATTCCTCTGGAGGAAAACCGAAAGTCCGATTTTTCTCGGGATTGGAGGGCATCAAGACTGTCATGAGTGAAACGCTGGAATGTCAATCGAAAGAAGTCAGCGCGATCATGTCTAACAGCGAGCTGTTCCGTACCCCAGGCTTTGACTTCATCAATGATCTTATAGCCCGTCGCGCGAAGGCAGGGATCAATATGCGCGTCATTCGTACTGGGCCGGGCGATTCTCGGGATTTATGGCGATCGTCAAAAAAGGACCGGCGAGAACTTCGGTGCGCACCGGAGGACTTTGAAATGGGTGTGACAACTTATCTATTCGACGACAAAGTGTCCATCATTTCCTCACGCGCCGAGCACTATGCACTGTCGATCCAAAGCCCGGAGTTCTTTGCTTTTCAGATGAGCCTCTTCGAAATACTCTGGAACGTTAGCGCTCCAGTTAGTGCGAGCTAAGCCCAAGGTTTGACTCGAGCCAGTGCTCGCTCTTCTGGCAACACGCATCGTGGGATGCGTGCATTGCGCCTGCCGCAGCGACCGCCGCCCTGACCGTCGCCCTGACAGGGCAGTGGATCCGCGCAATCTCGGCCGCAAGCGACGCACCTGGCGGGAGCCCACTGCCGCTCCTGGCCCATAGTCACTAAGGGCTCGGACGATTCATCGTCAAATCAGACACAGCCCGCTATCCAAGACGACACGAGCACTCTGCGGAGGACGCAGATGCGCTTAAATCCAAAGCGACCTGAAAGTTGCTTTTTATCAAGCGCCTCATGAATTACTTAAACCAATTTCGTTCGCTGAGATAGTACAATATTTATTCTTATAAATCATATATTTAGTACGTTTTTTGAAAATTTTGGTCGCATAATTTTGACGTGAAAATGCCTGCCTTCTAGACTTCAGTCACCATATCCATTGGGACTGTGCAGAGGAAGGCCATGTCAACAAAATCGTCAACTATTCAGCACTCGCAGAAGCACGAGCGCCTTGTGATCGTCGGATCTACCCTCGGGACGCTCTTCGAGTGGTACGACTTTTTCCTGTTCGGCGCTGTTGCGTCGGTATTCTCCAGACTCTTCCTTGCCCCACGTTCCCCGTCCAGCGCCTATCTCTTCGCCCTCATCGCTTTTGGTGTGGGCTTCGCCGTACGTCCGCTGGGCGCACTGCTCTTCGGCCGCTTGGGCGATCTGATCGGCCGTAAGCACACCTTCCTCATCACGATCGTCCTGATGGGGGGAGCCACATTCTGCGTTGGCCTGCTTCCGACGTACGAACAGGTCGGATTTCTCGCTCCAATCCTTCTGCTGCTTCGCGTGGTTCAAGGCATTGGACTGGGTGGTGAATATGGCGGCGCTGCCATTTACGTAGCCGAGCACGCGAGCCCCGGCAGAAAGGGCCGCAACACGAGCTGGATCCAGATGACAGGCGCAGGCGGCTCCATCCTCTCGCTGCCGCACTGGTTGAAATGTTCCCCGCGCGGGTTCGATACACCGGCTTGTCGTTCCCGTATCACGTCGGAAACGGAATCTTCGGTGGCTTCTTCCCCGCTGTCGCGTTTGCAATGGTGACATTCACCGGCGATATCGATCCTGGTAGCCGAGATTGATCTAGACGATATCCCTCCAGCAAAGTACGACCTTGACGCAGTCGGCCACTATTCACGGCCAGACGTCTTCCGTGTTCTGGTAAACGAAAACAGCCAGCCGTTGATCGACAGTGGCTACTCCCTCTTTCCTGCCAGCGAATCAAAATGAGCTTTCATATCGAGTATCCCCGCACGATCCCAGCCCAACGGCCGGGAGAGTTTGCACCGGCCGCCCCGAAGTTCCACGTCCGGTGGAACGCCCCCCTTACGACCGTTGTGTCGGACTACATCGCAGTGCAACGTACTCCGGCGGACTTCGGTACGGAACGCGCATTCTTCAAAAGGACTCGCGACGCCTTTGCAAGCGCCTGGGGCCCGGATTGCTTCGATGAGGTGCGACATACCGACGAGGCCGGGTCTACCAATTCGATTGTCATTGCGTACTGGACCGACATTACGCGGTACGCGATCTGGAAGCACCAGGATGCCTTTAACACCTGGTTCGCCTCTCAAGAGCGAGAAGAGGAGAATGTAGGCTACTGGCGTGAAACGCTTACGGTGCCTTATGACAGGATCGAAACCATCTTTTCAGAGCCGTACTATCGGGCCGGGATCGCTCGCACAAAGGGAAGCGAACTGGAGCCCATGTATATCGCTGGCTATTTCGGTGCGATGCGCGACCGGCTGCCGATTTCTGCAGTCGATCCTCTCGCGTCCCCTTACGGCGAATCAGTCCCCCAAGGCGAGTTCTTGGGCGCTTCGCGGGCCCGCATCCGGATTGATGTTCCGCCCAACGTCGTGAACATTCGCTCTGGCCAGTACTGGGAGAAGGCAGAAGGCGACCAACTTGACGACTACTACACCAACCTTCAGCCCAAGCTTGAGACGGGGATGGCCTACCTTAAGGACCATGCCGCAACGACAGGCTGTTTGTCACTGCGTGCGCTGGTTACGCTGGATCAAGAGGGCAACGAGTTGAAGGAAACGTCAAAGCACGGATACTTCCTTTCGCTTGGACAACTTGAACGATGGGCTGCTGGACACAAGAGTCATCTTGACATCTTCAAGCACGCGCTCGCGATGCGCCGGAAGTATCGGGCCGCACGCAGCGTTGTCACCTGGCATGAAGTCTTCGTTCTCGGCACGACGCCGTCTTTTGAGTACGTGAACTGTCACGCCGGCACCGGCTTGCTCCGTTTTGCCCACGCATGGGGAAAGATCGTCGCCGCGATCGGATGAGGACGAACACCATGACAACCAAAAGACCTACAAACTTGGTTCCGATTCGACTGTACTCGATGACGTATTCGGGCCACGGCCATCGCGTTCAATTGCTATTGTCGCTACTCTGCCTCCCTTACGAGAAGATCGATATTGAGCCGCAAAGCGGCAACCTGCAAACGCCAGAATGCCTTGCGCGGAGCCCTTTCGGGGAGGTCCCCGTCATCATTGACGGCGATGCGACGCTCTACGATTCAAACGCGATTCTGGTGTACTTGGCTAAGAAGTATGGCGAGCCCTCTTGGCTCCCTGAAGATCCGGAAGGCAATGCACTTGTGCAGCAATGGTTCTCGCTAGCTGCTGGACAGATCGCATTTGGCCCATGTGCGGCACGCTGCCTCGTTGTCTACGACGAAGAACTTGTGCCAATGGCCAGTGCAATCGATATCGATGCCGTAGACGCGCAGCTTCGCATCTACGACCGACATCCGGTCACGGCCCATCTTCGCCGTGCAGGTTTCATGAAAGTAGGACACAGCGCCATTGCGAATGAAACTATCGAGCGCGGCCCCCCTTACTGGTCCGGGCATGACCTCACGCTTAAGCGCACCGGCACTTGTCCGAACGTGCAGTTTGCGTTCCTCGGCTTTACGTTCAGGCCGAGAGCAGCATCGAACAGACACCACCGGCGATTTACTGGCTTTCTGCCCGCGGTGAGAAGCGATGCGTTGAAACGGATGAGACAGAGAGTGCGAAGCTGGCGCATGCACCGAATGACATCGGCGACGTAAGATCCGACGTAAGAACCGCGTGTGCACCAGACCCGTCACGAGCCTTGGCCAGCGCCCCAACGCATAGACTAGGCCGGCTGCTGTTCCGGCTCGGCCAAGGCCGTGCGCACCGCGTTGCAGGCTGCATCGAGCCGCTCCGGCGCGCCGAAAAGACGTGTCGTCACGACGCTGTTCTGCAGCGCGCCGTACAGCACCTGCGCGATGGCGCCCGGCGAAGCCGGCAGCGTGTCACCGCGGGCTTCGGCAGCGCGCTGCACCAGCCGGGCCAGCCAGGCCTCATTGAGCTTGTAGTAGCCCTGCAGGGCCGTGTGCGCCGACTTGGGTAGCAGCGCCAGCTCGGCCGACAGCATGCCGCACAGGCAGATCTGGCCGCTGCCCGCGCTATCGCGCACCGAGCCTAGGTATTGCTCGGCCTGCTCGGCCAGCGGCAGGCTGGTGTCTATGCTGCGCAGGCGCTCGGCGCGCCGGGCGATGTAGCGCGACATCGCTTCCTGCAGCAGGTCGTCCTTGGACGGGAAGTAGTAGTGGATGCTCGATGTCTTGACGCTGACCAGCTCCGCTAGGTCGCGATAGCTGAAGCCATTGAATCCTCGGCGGCGTATCAGCGACAGGGCGTGTTCCACCAGCTGGTCGCGTACGGAAAGCGTGGTCATCGCGAAACTCCGATGCGTCTGGCAGGGCCGCGGTGTGGTTGCCGGATCAAGCCGGCAGCACCTGTGCCACCGCAGCGGCCATCGAACCGCTGGCGGCGCACAGCAGAAGCCAGCCAGCGGTTGCGAGGAAACCTTGCCGAATATTCATAATGTGCTCCCGATCTGTCGAGTTGCCGCCACGAGGGCCTGCGCTTGGTACTGCTGGCCCGAAACGGCGCGACCCGCGCTGTCGCCAGCCGCCTCTTCCGCCTGCTCAGGCCAGGGCGCCGTCAGTGTACGGGTCGGCCTCGCCGACGCGGGCACCTTCGGTGAACGGGTCGAACTTGCCGGTGCGAGCGCCGTCGCTGTAGATGTCGCGGCTGCGGGCGGGCGAAGACGACACGCCGGTGCGATCCAGGCCGGCTACGATGCGCGCACCGTCGCTGTAGGGATCGGCCTTTCCGACGCGGGCGCCTTCGGTGAACGGGTCGAACTTACCGACGCGGGCGCCGTCGGTGAACGCGCTCCGGCTGTCGTTGACGCGGAAGTTGTAGCCGTAGCGGTCGCCGCTGAAGGCACTGTCCTTGGGGCCGGATGCCTGGGCACCACCTGCGACGAAGGCAGCGGCAAGAGCGGCGACGGTGATCAGCGACTTGGCGATGAGCTTGGTGTTCATGAAGTTCTCCAATTCGTTTAGCTGAGGTCCGAGGTCTGCACAGGCCGCGAAGACCGGAACTGCTTGTTAAGACGTAAGTCTCTTTGGTGGTTATCTACTAATAGATAGACGTGCAGGGTAAAAAAACAGCGCATGCCGGTGATGTCACATTTGCTGCTTGTGAGATCTCCACATTGCGCGGCCTTTGTTTCTTGCCTGCGGTGCAGCAGATTCCATGACTTGAATCTTATCTACCTGTAGATAGATGGTCAAGGAATTTCTCAAGTTTCGCCAGACTGACCTCGCTCCGCTCGCGATCACGCCAAGCCCGGCCAAGACGACAAAGACGTCCTAGCCGGAGCGCATTACCAAACCAGCCAAGAACCCTGCTGGGCGCCTAACCCTGACGCGAAGTCGCGCTTAACCCACTTTTTCCAGACTATGTGTCATTCCTCTGGATATAGGTGGTACACGACATGAGCGGGTCATCCATGTAATCAGGGGGCGGAGGTGGGTCCCACCATGGCGCGCTCAACTATTCCCTTGTCGCAACTATCCGAAAATGTTCCACCGTCTGCCCGGCGTGGATTGCCCGCTGCAGCCAGTCCGGCATGGCGCCGCAGCCGTCCCAGCCCTGCCCGTGCGCGTTGCGATAGCGCACCGCCCCAGGCAACGTCGCCGGTGGCGGCTCGGCAAAACAGCCGGCAGCCTGCAGGTGAGCCAGGGTCAGGCCGTGCTGGGCCATCTGGATGCGGATCCAGGTAATCGCTTCGGCACGCTCGATTTCGATCGACTTCATTTTAGGTGCACAGATTTGAGGAAGCTGCGGAGCAGGATCCTGCGTTGTCGTCTCAAAGACCGTGGGGCCTCAACATTGTTCCGGCGGATCGCTGGTGTAACGGAGACCGCGCCAAAACGGGGGCTGACTAAGCGGCAAGGCGGTGGTCTTCTTCCCTGGCGATGGAGGGATACCATCGTTCAACGTGAGACCGGAGCTGGTTATTGAGCACGGCCGTCCGGCTTTGCAGTAGGTTGTGCGCGTGCCTCGGCCGCCAGGCCATCTGCTGTCGTTTGACGAACCGCTTGCTGACCACCTGGTTGACGGCTGACTCGACAAAACCCGATGCAATGGGCTCCCCATGCCGATAACAGTCACCGTAGTTCACGATGAAGTGCCGGTTGTTGTCGAGGTAGACAATGAACTCCTCGAGCTTGCCAAGGAGTTTGGCCTCCTCAGGGCTGGCCTCGGCGTCCAGAACGCAGCCCAGGATTTCGAGTCGGCGCAACGCCGGATAGGGGCAGCCGTGCCACAGGTGCCACTTGGCGCCATGCAGCGTCTTGATCAATGCGGTATTGCTGGGGCCATCGCAGTGTGCCGGCCGGCCCTTGATCATCTGTTCGAGGTTCTGGATCCGCATAGCGATGTGGAACCAGTCGAGAACGTACTCGCCGCGGTCACCAAAGCCGAGCTGTGCAAACCGTACCGTCTCTCCGCCGTCCGACAGGAAGGTAACCGGTTGACCGGGTTGCACACCTTCTCGTAGCAGAAAAGCTAGCTGCGTCGCCCTTGCACCGCCGACAGGGGTACAGCCTGGGACTGTAAATCGACAATCGCCCGAACGCACTATGGAAGACCAAGTGATGGTGGCCCTTGCAAGCCAGCTGCGCCCCGCACGTGGGACAAACGCTGGTCCGGGCAACTGCCTCGGCAACCTGTGCCGCGACCATCGTGCGCTGCAGCCGACCCAGCAAAAATTTCGCCTCGTCCAGATGGAGGCCCAGCGAGCCCACATCAAGGCCGCCTCTCTCGAACTGGACTATTTCGGTGATGGTGGCTGGCTCGCCTCCCTCATCGTGCACTACGAGTTGCAAGCTGATACGCATGGCCGCCCTCCTCCCTTGGAAGCTGCGGCGACCAGTCTACGCCTGGAGCCGTCGCAACCGATCATTGAAAATTTGGCGGTCGAAGCGGCGGTCCAGTCAAGTCAGCCACTGGTCGACCTCATCGCGTAAGTCTTCCAGCACGATTGGATCCTCGCGCAGCGACTCAATCCAATCGAGGAACTCATACTCACCGCGTTCGTCGCTGGCCTCCAGATACCTCTCGATCCCGCCAACGTCCTCTGGCGGGCATGGCCCATAACCCGCCACGCAACGGGGAAGTCGGCCAGGATGTTGCCGCAACATACGCCGCTCCATCCGTATCTCGTGACGCCACCACGCGTTGAAGTCATACACATAGGCGAAGCCTTCGTGTTCGCGGAGATGAAACGCGGTCAGCGGTAGCTCGTTTGCCACGGTGGAGAACTGCAAGACGCCCTCATGAGCTTCGCCGTAACACCTGCCACGAATGCTGAACGGGTGCAGATGTTGGTCGGCCTAGCCCATGACTACCTGGATGACAGGGTGCAATTGCCCGAGCGTCAAGTGTTCGGGAACGAGGACGCGTCGCCAAACCGGCGGGCTCAGGCCGCGCAGAGCAATTCGAAGTTGAAGGACGGAGGTCGCCGGCCCGGGATCGGAAGCCATGTACGCATTGTAGGTGTCTCATTGGCCTCTCAGTAGAGGTCCGGTCGTCTGCACCCGTTTTGGCGCGGTCTCCTTCAATGGTGTGCGACGCCGCACCTCCAACTTCGCCAGTTTCTCGCTGATGCCTCTGCGAGCCATGAGCCGGTAATACGACTTTCAGAAATCTTTTGTAGTGCGGATCGTGTTCGCTATTGACTACGGGCCGTGTCGCGACGCCAGTTTCCATTGCCGCCTGTGCTACCGCTGGCGCAACAATATTGCACTACGCCGAGGCCCGCCTCCTATCGAGTGAGACGGCTACCGAATGGGGCCGTCGCCAATACAGCGGACGTATCGGCTGACATATCGAAAGTATTTTTCCAGAGGCATCGCAATCAGTAACATCCGAGTCGAACCGGATGCGAAACCTTTTGGGCTACCGGCACGAAAACAAGGAGACAACATGGCAACTGACGCCGTGAGGCGACGCCTCATGCTGGCCGCGCTCGGGCTATTCGCCCTGCCGGCCGGTGCGCAGCCCGATTACCCGGCAAGGCCAGTCAAGCTCGTGGTGTCGTTGCCGCCCGGCAGCGGCGCGGATTCCACGGCGCGCTTCATTGCCCAGAAGCTCGCTGCAAAGCTGGGCCAGCCGTTCGTGGTGGAGAACCGCCCCGGCGGGAACGGCTTCATCGGCGCCCGCGCCGTCGCCGACGCCGCGCCTGATGGCTACACGCTCTTCGTCGGCAGCAACTCGACGATGGTAACCAACGCCGTGCTGTTCACTAACCCGCCCTACGATCCCGTCAACGGCTTTGCGCCCGTGGAGCGCCTCGCGCGCTTTGCCATGGTCGTCGTCGTGCCGGCGAATTCGCCGTACAAGGCGCTTGGGGGGCTCATCGGCGCCCTGCGCACCGCGCCGGGCAAACTCAACTACGCGGCGGGTAGTCCCACCTACCAGATCTATACCGAACTGCTGAACGAGCGCTTCCATGTGCGCGCGAATCCCATCGCTTACAAGGGCACGGCGCCGGCCATGACCGACGTCGCCGCTGGCCACGTCGACTACGCGATCGGCGAGATCAGCGCGGTGTTACCGCTGATTCGCGCGGGCCGTGTCCGCCCGCTCGCCGTGACCGCCCCGCAGCGGCTCAAGGATCTTCCGCAGGTTCCTACCGTTGCCGAAAGCGGTGCGCCGGGCTTCGATGTGGCGGCATGGACCGGCATCTTTGCGCCGTCCAAGGTGCCCGCGCAGATCGTTAACGTGCTGTCCGCCGCCGTACGTGAAGCCATGCAGCAGCCCGACAGCGTGAAGTTCATCACGGGCCTGGGCGGGGAGGTTTATCTCGGCGGGCCCCAACACTTCCGCCAGTTCCAGCTGGCCGAAATTGAGCGAACGCGCGACATCGTCAAGCGTGCCGCCATCCAGATTGAATAACCCATCGGACCAATTGAGATTCTATGCACACGGAACAACAAGCGCCGCAACGTGGCCGGCTGGCAGGTGTCAGGGTTATCGAAATGGCCGGCATCGGTCCCGGCCCGCTGGCCGGCATGATGCTGGCCGACATGGGTGCCGAGGTGCTGCGCATCGAGCGGCCAGGCGAAACCGATCTTGGCGTCAAGCGTGAGCGCCGCTACGACCTGATGCTGCGCGGGCGCAAGGCGATTGCGCTCGACCTGAAGGAACCACTTGCTGTGCAGGCCGTGCTGGACCTCGTGGCATCGGCCGACATGCTGATCGAGGGCTTCCGGCCCGGCGTCATGGAGCGGCTCGGCCTCGGACCCGAGGCTTGCCACGCGCGCAACCCGCGGCTCGTCTATGGCCGGGTCACGGGCTGGGGCCAGACGGGCCCGCTTGCGTCCAGCGCGGGGCACGATATCAACTACATCGCGCTCACCGGCGCCTTGAACGGTTTTGTCGCAATAAGCTTCCGGTAGAATGAGCCGGTATCGAATTCAGGCAATGTGGTCAGTGGTGATGAACACGGAGATTGCGAAGGTATTGAAGCGCTTTCACTATCCGCTGGAGGTGATGCTGACCTGCGTGCGCTGGTATGTCGCCTATCCGCTGAGCCTGCGTCATCTCGAGGATATGATGGCCGAACGTGGCATCTCGGTTGACCATTCGACCGTGCATCGCTGGGCGCTGAAGTTGCTACCGGCGCTAAACAAAATCTTTCGCCACTCCAAGCGTCCGGTGGGGAAAAGCTGGCGCATGGACGAGACCTACATCCTGGTACGCGGCCAGTGAAAGTATCTGTACCGGGCGGTCGACAAGGCGGGCAATACCATCGACTTCCTGCTGTGCGCCCAGCGTGACAAGGCCGCAGCACGGCGGTTTTTCGAGAAGGCCATCGCGCAGCATGGCCAGCCTGACACGGTGACCATCGACGGCAGCGCATCCAACCTGGCGGCCCTGCACGACGTCAACACCGAACGAGAAACTCCCATCACCATCCGGCAGGTCAAGTACCTGAACAACATTGTCGAACAGGACCACCGAGCCATCAAACGCCTGACCCGACCCATGCTTGGATTCAAGGACTTTCGCTGCGCGCGCATCCTGTTGGGCGGTATCGAGCTCATGCACACGATTGCCAAGGGCCAGATGCAGTGCCACGAAGGGAGCAATCCGTCCGCTGCAGAGCAATTCCATTCACTGGCAGCATAAGTCAGTTGTGCCCTCGGGCGTCTTCTCGTCCTCGCTCCCTTACAGCGACAGAGCCCGTCGAACACGCGTCCCGGTGCAATGCGGCGCAGCACGCCGGCGATGCGGTGGGTTGGCCATTCGCGCATCACCATGAAACGCAGCGGTTCGGGCAGGAACAGTGCGACGACGACCGCGAGCGCGACGGGCAGTGCGGCGCCCACGAGGAAGAGGCTCTTCCAGCCGTAGACCGGAATCAGCGCGGCCGCCGTCACGCCACACAAGGCGGCGCCAGGCATGCGCCCGCAGCCCATAGCGTTGACGATCAACGCGCTGCGGCGGGCCGGCGCTATTCGTACACGAGCGTCGTGGCGCCCGGCACGGCGGCGCCGATGCCGATCCCGGTCAGCAGCCGCCAAACTCCCAGAGACAGCGGCGACGTGGCGGTAATACTGCCGAGGCTGCACAGGCCGAACAGCATCATGGAAACGACCATGACGGTCTTCGGCGTGGTCCGATCGAAAAGCGGCCCGGCGGCCAGCGCGCCGATGGCCATGCCGAAGATCGACGCGCTCATCACGGGTCCGAGCACGTCCTTGCCCACATGCCACTCCTGCATTAGCGCGGGCACGACGAAGCCCACGGCGAAGGCGTCATAGGTGTCGACGGCGATGGTCAAAAAGCAGACCACCAAGATGAGCCATTGGTAGGCCGAGAATCGCTCGGCGTCGATAAGTCTCTTTACGTCGACGATTGGTTGCGTGTCAGTCATGGGTTTCCTCCGTTTTTCCTCTGTTATGGGTGCGTGCCTGGCAGCCGGCCCACTACGACGCGTCAGCGTCGGGCCGATAAATGGAGCGCCGTGGGGCGGTAAAAAGACGGCGGACCATTGGCTCGAAGACGGAGATGGGGAACGTCTCCGCGCTGTCGTCGAAGGCGGCGCTGTCGTACCGGTCGATGAACTCGACCGTGCGCGCGTAGTGCGGGTGGTCCCGGAAGCGGTCGCGCATGTCGCGGTCCAGCCCCACGTGATGGAAGAAGTTATGTCCCTGGAAAATGCCGTGATGCTCGATCATCCAGAGGTTGGCTTCCGACACGAACGGCTTCAGGATGGCCGCCGCGACCTCGGGATGGTTGTACGACCCCAGCGTGTCGCCGATGTCGTGCAGCAGCGCGCAGACCACGTACTCCTCGTCGCGTCCGTCCTTCAGCGCCAGCGTTGCCGTCTGGAGGCAATGGCCGTAGCGGTCGATCGGGAATCCGCCGTAGTCGCCCTCGAGCAGCTTCAGATGCGTCAGCACGCGGTCGGCGAGGCCGGCCGAGAAATGCGCCGTCTGTGGCCGGATGATGTCCCAGTCTTCGCGCGAGCTGTCATGCATGCGTCGGAACGTGGCGCGTTCGCTCACGATGGACTCCTTGCTTTCTGGTTCGATGGTTCGGTTGTCAGCGCGGATTACCGGTGCAGCGCGGCCCAGCGGTCGTCGTCCATGACGAGGCGGAAGCCCAGGTGCGACATGCTGCTGTAAGGGTCCGCGCCACGCCGGGCACTGGGGCGGTAGTTCAGGCAATACTCCTCGTTGCACAGGAACGAGCCGCCGCGCGTGACGCGCCGGGGCGCATCGGTCGGGACACCGGCTTCGTCGGGGTTCCACGCGTCATCGGGGCCCAGCGGATTGTCGATCACGCGGTGCGTGGCTGCCTCTCGCCGGAACTAGTCAGCGCGATACCAGTCGGCCACCCACTGCCACGCGTTGCCGGTCATGTCCAGCAGGTCGTAGCCGTTCGGGGGACAGGCGCCGACCGGACTGGTGCCCACCGCGCCGCCTGCCTTCGGGCTGACGACGGGAAGCGGCTGCACCTGCCGGCCCTGCCACACATTGGCCATCTGCCGGTCGCCGGGGGCGAACTTGTCGCCCCATGCATAGGTGGCCTGCTCCAGCCCGCCGCGCGCGGCGAATTCCCACTCGGCCTCAGTCGGCAGGCGCTTGCCCGCCCACCTCGCGTAGGCCTGCGCGTCCTCGTACGACACCTGCACTACGGGGTGATCGTCCTTGCCCTCGATCGACGTGCCGGGGCCGCCCGGATGCCGCCAATCGGCGCCGGGCACCAGTGCCGCGTCGGGCGGACGCGGCGTGCCGGCGGGCAACTGTACCTTCAGCGTGTCCCAGTCGGGCTTGCGCTCCGCCGTGGTCACGTAGCCGGTGGCCGCGACAAAGGCGCGGAACTCCGCATTGGTGACGTCGTGCCGGTCCATCCAGAAGCCGTGAACGCGCACCTTGTGCGCAGGCCTTTCGTTGGGCTGCGCCAGCTTGCTATCGCTGCCCATCAGGAATTCACCGCCGGGAATATGCACCATCCCGGCGGGTCCGCTCACGCCGTCGCCCACCGCGGCGGCCGGAGGCGTGCCGCCAGCCGCTGCCGGGCGCGCACCCGCCTGCCAGCCCGCGTAGCCGGCGCCGGCCATCACGGCACCACAGGCCAGGAGCGCGAGCCACGCCCTTCTGCGTCCCCTCATGGCTTATTCCTTGTGCGCCATCT
This sequence comes from Cupriavidus sp. 05L310, assembly GCF_056398185.1. NCBI lineage: Bacteria > Pseudomonadati > Pseudomonadota > Betaproteobacteria > Burkholderiales > Burkholderiaceae > Cupriavidus > Cupriavidus sp. 05L310. The sequence goes on along the minus strand of NZ_JBFTOX010000062.1, from coordinate 40,108 downwards.
GCTGCTGCCGCTGGCGAAGCTGCTCCTGCTGCTGCAGGAAGTCCTGCGCCATGTTCGAGCGGTCGAACGACTTGGCCGGCTGGACCGGCGGATACTCGGCCAGCGTCTTCAAATGGTTGGCGATCAGCTCGCCCATTGGGCCCGAGATCCATTGCGCCTTCTGCAGCAGGTGGCCGTAGGCGTCCTTGCTGTCGTAGCTTTCGAAGGGGTCGCTGCGCAGGTTGAACAGCATCGTGATGCTGCGCGGCTGGAGCATGCCGTAGTAGTCCTCCTTCAGCGAGAAATGCAGCTTCCACGGCCCCATGCGCACTGCCGTCAGTTTGTTCTCGTAGTAGTAGAGGAAGTCCTTTCGCGCACTTTCCGGCGACTTGCCGGTCCAGTAATCGACGTTATTGACGCCGTCTATGTACTGCTTCTTCTTCCGCTTCATCTGCTCGACGACATCCGGAACGCCGGCAATCGCGGCGAAGCTGGTGAACATGTCCTGGTGCGCCTGGATGCCGTTCTTGATCTGGCCAGGCTTGATGACGCCCGGCCAGCGCAGCATCGACACCACTCGCACACCGCCTTCGTACGTGGTCATCTTCTCGCCGCGGAACGGCGTGGTCGAGCCGTGCGGCCACGACACGTGCTCGGGGCCGTTGTCGGTCGAAGGATGCGGCGGATTTTTGAGGAATCCCGGCCATTCCTCGCGTACCCGCTGATCCCTCAAGTAACTGATTTCAAACGGTTCCTGTACCTCCCCGGGGCCGAGATCACCCTGCTGCGCAAATTGCAGGAAGATCATCCGAAGCGGTTCCCCGACAGCATGCGGCGCACGCTTGAGCGGCATATCAGCCAGTGGCGAGCGCTCGAAGGGCCGAACAAGGAAGCATTCTTCCCGCAGACGTATCCGCCCGGCGCGCGGGGTCTGTCGGACTTGACTCATATGGACAAGCTGGCTCCGTTGCGGCGCTTTGAATTCATGGATCACGAGAAGCTGCTCGAGCAATTGAAGGCGACGGCACAGCGGATTTCCACCTCTGGCGCAGAGCACTCCATAAGCGCATAGCAACATCCTGATGCGCGGATCCAGCCCGGATCGGCTCGGTCCGGCGCCGACCGGCTAATTCCTGGCAGACTACATGCAAGCAGAACTACAACGCACCATCGAGGCATCCGAGCGAATCCGTTGCGAAGCGACCCCGCAAGACGACTGGGCGGCATTGGATCTAGTCCTCGCAGACCAGCTCACCTTTATTCACTCCACCAGCCATTTTCACGATAAGGCCAGCTACCTGGATTTCCTGGCCAGTAAGATCAGAGCCCTTCAGATCTGGCGACGGGAGCCTCCAACCTATCGGTATGCAAGTGGTGCGGTCTTGGTCATCGGGCCGGTCGACCAGAAACTGGAGCGCCGCACCGATGCCAGCGCGGTTACCGTACGCAGTTGGACTTCGCAGCTCTGGACGCCTGCGGATAACACATGGAAGCTCCTCCGTCAGCAATCGAGTAAACGGGCGGAGTAGCTAGGATTCGGGAGCTCGCGGAGGAACCGGACGTCGGGGCTGCAATCCGACGTATCGAGTTGCGGCGTGAGCCGGGTCGCGCGCCACAGCCCGCCAAGCGTTTGAATATGCAGCGATTGATGCACTGCACGGCCGACGCCTACAAGATTCCGCCATGCACGACAGATCTGGCCATATCCTACGTGGAATCGACAGCGTCAGAACCCCATCCTGCGGGTTGTCTGCTGCAAGGAGAACTTCTCCGCAAAGCACAGCACGGTCTTGGCCGGGGGCCTACAGCAGATCGTGCCTCCTATGGCAAATGTGGCATCGGTCGGGGAAGCGGCTGCGGACGAGGAGTAGGCGCAACGCCAGGTAGCTGCGTATTTGGCACGACGATGTAAGGATATATCGCCGATCCGTTATCCGGCAGAGTCCCGGATGTTGAAGTCGGCTGTGCTCCGGCGATTTTCTGCTGTGATAGTGGTGCGGTTTCCAGCTCAGTGCCGCTCCGACCGTCGCTAATTCCGCGCTGGGTATTTAGATTCAGGGCGAGACTGCTTGTCTGCGGAGCGGCAAATGCAGCCGCCGACGCCACCAACAGCGTGACCGCGACGGTGGAGTTCCCTAAATGGATCAAATGGCCTGAAAACATTAGCGGTCCTGTTCATTATGGGTTGGGTTGGCTGGTGCGGGCGGGAGTTGCGCCCCAGCAACGGTCAGAAACTCCCGCGTCTTGCCGAGCCGGCGCCACGGTACAAGGCTCTCCATGCGCGAGAACATTTGGTGCCGGCCGTAGAGCAAATAGAACAGGACTAGCGGCACCAGCACGACGTTGGCGATCACGGTGCTCATCATGTCGCCGCTCGTGCGCACATACTCCCATGCGGTCAGTGCGATCATCTTCTCGCTGCCATCGAGCTGGCTCGTCAGCACGTCGCGGACATTGCCAAAATGGAGCGATTGGCCGAGGCCAAGCAAAATCAGCTTCGGTTGCAGCCAAGCGTTCAGCTCCGCGATGATGACTGGAATCACGCTTCGTGAGTTCAGGACCTTCCGCTTGGATCACAGCAAGCACAAGCACAACCAGCAGCGCGGCCAACAACGCGAAGACGAGCATCATCACGAGCGCCGCGAGGCCGCGCGGCGTGCGATGGCGCACCAGCCACTCGACGCCCGGCTGTAACATGTATGCGATGAGCGCACCGAACAGGAACGGTGTGAGGACGGGACGCAAGATCCAAAGCAGGCTGCCGAGGCCGAATGCGACGGCGCCCCAGAGCAGGGCTTGGCGGCGGAATGGAGTAGGGAGTGAGGCGTTCTGCGACAAATCGGGATTCCAGTTGAGGTTCGCACGGGGTCGGCAAAATTTCTGTGTATTCACTTCACCTGAGTCAACTCGTCTATCCGCGCGCTGCTGCTAAACATCTTGGTTGTCTTGAATAGATGTGTTCGCTTACCCGAATCAATTGCGCACCGGTACGATGCTGAACCGGGAGACACCCTGGGTTGCAGCCATCTCGGCCGCCAGTCCCGCCGGCGATAGCGCGCGCGCCTTGTCCGGTGCGACCAGGCTGACTCGCCACACGGCCTGGTTGTCGGCAAACGTGATGGTAAGGCTGTCGTGAAGCACGCGATAGCCGCGAGACTTTGCCCTGTCGATCAGCAGATCGAAGTCAGGGGCTTCGCCGGGTTGGAAAGTCAGCGACACATCAAGCGTCATGCGCCCCGGAAGCCTGGCCTCCAGCCGGTGCAACAGGGACATCGAGCCCACGCATAGCACGGCGAGCAGCAACGCGGCGGCATAGAAGCCAACGCCGAGCAACACGCCTATGGCCGAGGCAGCCCAGATGGATGCCGCGGTCGTGAGGCCGCGGATGCTCATGCCGTCCTTCATGATGACCCCGGCGCCAAGGAAGCCGACGCCGGTGACCACGCCCTGGATGGTATGGGTCGGATCTGCCTGGATGTGCGCTGTGGCACCGCCGTACCAGAGCGACGTGTGACCGACGAATACCGTCAGCGCTGTGGACGCCATGCACACGAGGCCGTAAGTGCGCATGCCGGCGGCGCGGCCATTGTACGAGCGCTCGTAGCCAACCAGCATTCCCAGCAGCAACGCGCCCACCATGTTCAGCCCGATGAACGCGTTGGCGGCGAGAAAGGCGCCGCTCCAATAGTGCTGCAGATCTCCTAGCATAGGATTTCTCGATCAGGCTGCGAGCCAGGCATTCAACGAGCGCAAGGTTTCCTCGCTCAGTTCCCCCGCCGCGGCGGCAAGCCGCAGACGGCCAAGGAGGTAGTCCAGGCGTGCCTGAACCAGGTCAAGCTCAGCGGCGAACACGCGCTGCTGCGCGTCCAGTACGTCGGGTTCCGTACGGGTGCCAACGTCCCGGCCAAGCGTCGTCGCCGCGAGCGCGCTACGCGCCGAAGTCAACGACTGCTCGAGCGCGGCGACGCGCGACACGCCCGTTTTCACCGAGAGGAATCCGTCCTGCACATTCAAGCGCACGTCTCGCCGGGCGGCGGCAACCTCCTGCTCCGCCTGGCTCTTCCTCGCAACGGATTCCCGCTCGCGCGAATCCAGTCCGCCGCCCGCGTACAGCGGAATGTTGAGCTGCAAGCCGATCGTCGCGGTGCGGGTGTTGCTGGCTGCAACCCAGGGAGCCAGATTGCCGGTTTGGCCTTGGGCGCCATAACGTGCCACGAGCGCGACGGTCGGGCGACTGCTGACGCGGTACTTGTCGATCTCCGCGCCGGCAATGTCGAGCTCCGACTGCTTGGTCTTCACGACGTAGCTCTGATCTTCACCCCTTGCCTGCCACGCCATGAGATTGTCCGGTTCCGGCGGTCGCGGCGCGAAATTTGGCGCCAGCCCGCTGAGCTGATCGGGCGGCATGCCGACCGTTTCCAGGAATCTCGCGCGTCGTTGCTCTAGCGCAGACTGCGCCGTGACTTCGCGACTCTCCACCCCATCCAGGCGGGCCTGGGCTTCATGAAGATCGGTGATTTTGCCCTGGCCGATGTCGAAGCGCGCCTTCGCGCGGTCCCGTTGCTGTCGCAAGGCCGCCTTCTCGGCCTGTACCACACGGAGAGTTTCCTCACCCAATACCACGCCGAAGTATGCCTCCGCCACCCGCAAGGCCAGATTCTGGCGAGACTGGTCGAACTGCGTTTGCGCCAGGTTCGATTGCTCGCGCAACTGCTTCCTCGTGGCTACTGCGGTCCTGTCGTACAGTGGCTGAATGAGCATCACACCGGCCTGCCGCGCAGTGCCTGAACTATCGGCGGATACCAACGGTGCGGCCTCGGCCGGCGGGTTGCCGGAAGAACGATTGTTGATCCGGTCCAGTGCCGCTTGCAGGCTTACGCGCGGACGCAGCAAGGCGTCGCCCTGCACAGCCATCTCCCGCCCTGCCGTGAGTGCATCATTTGCAGCTAGGCTTGTCGGATCATGCGCCAATGCCTGCTGGTAGGACCCCACGAGATCGATAGCGCCCGACTCTCCAGCGTTCAGGAAAAGCATGCAGCCCAAAGCCACTTGCCCGGCCCGCAGGGCCATGCTCAAACCTTTCATCGAAATAACTCTCATCGTCATATTTGCGATCGGACGGTCGCGGGGCGCTTGGCCCGGTACCAGGTCGCATACAAAGCGGGAAGGAAGACCAGCGTCAGCACCGTGGCAACGGCGAGCCCTCCCATGATTGCCCACGCCATTGGGCCCCAGAACACGGAGTGTGTAAGCGGCACCATCGCCAGAATTGCCGCCAAAGCAGTCAGCACAATCGGACGCAGCCGTCGCACCGCCGCCTCGACGATGGCCGTCCACAGTGCGACGCCCGCGCCCACGTCCTGATCGATCTGTACGACCAGGATCACCGAGTTGCGGATGATCATTCCAGCGAGGGCGATAACGCCCAACATGGCGACAAAACCGAATGGAATCTGGAACGCGGCCATGATCGCGCTGACACCGATCAGCCCGAGCGGCGCGGTCAGCAGGACCATCGCCATCTTCTTCATGTCCTGAAGTTGAATCATCAGCAGCAAGAGCACCGCGATAATCGTCACGGGCATCACCGCGAAAACAGAACGCTGGGCCTTCCCACTCGATTCGTAAGCGCCTCCGATCTCGATGCCATAGCCGAGCGGAAGCGCCTTTTCCAATGCCTCGATCTTCGGCTGTAGCGCACGCGTGACGTCAGGTGCCTGCGCCCCCGCGATGTCGGCACGAACGGTCAGCGTTGGCACGCGATTGCGCCTCCAGAGTTCGCTGTCCTCACTGTCAAGCGTGAGCCGGGCCACCTGCGAGACGGGCACAAATTTGCCGTCGCGCACATAGATCTTGGCGTCCTTCAGGTTGTTCAGGTCCGTGCGCTCCGCCGCGACGAGGCGCGAGACCACGTCGACTCCCTGGTCCTCCTCACGGTACTGCGTGATTGGCGTGCCCGACAACGAGGCCTCGAGGGCTTCCTTGATCTGGCCTGAACTGATGCCCAGTGCACGCGCCTTATCCTGGTCCACGTCGACCTGCACGCGCTTGATGCGTTCGCCCCAGTCCTGGTTGACCTGGCGCACGTGCGGCTCTTCGCGCATGATGTCCGCCACCTGCTGACCGATCGCACGAACCTTGACGTTGTCCTGCCCGTACACGCGGAACTGCACCGGGTATCCGACAGGCGGACCGTTCTCCAGTCGATTGACGCGGCCCCGCACATTCGGGAATCTTTCGTCGAACAGCTTCTCGAGCTTCTCCTTCGCCCGCTCCCGTGCCTCACCGCCCTTCGTCATCACCAGCATCTCGCCCAAGTTCAGATTGGGCGTCTGCACATCGAGCGGCAGGTAGAATCGTGGCGTACCGTTTCCAACGAAGCTGGTCACCGCCGCAATGTCCGGATCGCCCTTGAGCAGCCCTTCCAGCTTCTGGACCTCGCGCTGACTCGCCTCAAAGGTCGAGGCCTTCGGCATCCACAGGTCCACAATGAGTTCGGCCCGGTCAGACGCCGGAAAGAATTGCTGGGGTATCGCCTTGAACAGCACCAGTGCGCCTACGAATGCCGCGAGCGTGATGCCGAGTACCCACACGCGCTGCTTAAGGCAGAAGTCGATGAAGTGGCGGAACTTGACATAGAATCCGCGCTGGTAGACCGCATCCTCGTCATGCGACGCGTGCGCATGCTCCTTCAACAGCTTGAAACCGATATATGGCGTGAAGAGGACGGCCACGATCCACGACAACAACAGTGAAATGCCCACCACCTGGAACAGGGAGTACACATATTCGCCAGTGCCCGACTTCGCAAAGCCGACCGGAAGGAAGCCCGCCGCCGTGATCAACGTGCCGGTGAGCATCGGGAAGGCCGTGGCCGTGTAGGCGTATGTGGCGGCGCGGAACTTGTCCCAGCCCTGCTCGAGCTTCAACGACATCATTTCCACGGCAATAATGGCGTCGTCGACCAACAGTCCGAGCGCAATGATCAGCGCACCCAGCGAGATGCGCTGCAAGTCGATGCCCATCACGTACATCGCCAGGAATGTCATGGCCAGCACGAGCGGGATGCTGAGCGCGACGACCAGTCCCGTGCGCAAGCCGAGTGAGAGGAAGCTCACAACGAGCACAATGATCACCGCCTCGGCCAGACTCTTCTTGAACTCGAACACGGAGTGCTCAACGATATGTGGCTGGTCGCTTACGGCGTGGATCTGCACACCCACCGGCAAGTGGGACTCGATGCGTTTTACCGTTTCGTCCAGCTTTGTTCCAAGCCGGATCACGTCGCCGCCCTTGCGCATGCTCACCGCAAGTCCAATCGCCTCGTTGCCGTTGAAGCGCATCCTCGAGGTGGCAGGCTCCACAAAGCCACGACGGACGTCGGCGATATCGCCAAGGCGGAAGGTACGCTGGCCGGCACGGATGCCGATGGCGCGAATCCCTTCGACCGAGTCAAACTCGCCACTAACAGCGAGCCGCACTTGTTCCGCGGTGGTTTGCACTGTCCCGCCCGATGTCACGGCATTGGTTTGTTGGAGCGTCGACGCAATTAGTGCCGGGTCGATCCCCAGCGAAGCGAGCTTGGCGGTGGAGACTTCCACATAGATCTTCTGTTCCTGCTTGCCCACCAAGTCGACCTTGTTGACGTCGCCGACACGAAGAAACTCGTTACGCGCGGCATCCGCAATCCGTCTCAGATCGTCATAGTCGAATCCGTCACCAGTGATGGCATAGAGGTTACCGAAGGTGTCCCCGAACTCGTCATTGAAGAAAGGGCCCTGTGTGCCCTGTGGCAGGGTGTGCCGGATGTCGCCCATCTTCTTCCGAACCTGGTACCACACGTCCGGCACTGCACCTGGTGGTACGTCCTCGCGCAAGTTCACCTTGACCTGCGTTTCGCCCGGCTTCACATAAGTGGACGTATAGTCGATCTCCGCCACCTCTTGGAGCTTGCGCTCGATCTTGTCGGTGACCTGATCGGCCATCTGCTGCGCGGAACTTCCCGGCCAGTACGCCTGGACGACCATGGTCTTGATCGTGAACTCCGGGTCTTCCTTCTGGCCCAGGCTGCCATATGCCAGCACGCCGGCCACGGACAACAGCAACAGCAGGAACGCGATCATCTGCTGGTGCTTCAGTGCCCATTCGGACAGGTTGATGCCTTTCACTTCACACCCCCCGCCTTGGCGACAGCTACCGCCTCGGCCACCTTTACCTGCTGGCCAGGCTGCAACATATGCACGCCGGCACTCACCACGGTTTCTCCGCCCACCAGGCCCCCAACCACGATGACACTGTCGTTCTGCGCGGCGCCCAGCTTGACCTCACGCGCGATAACCCGAGACGTCTTCGGGTCAACCACCCACACCTGACGGCTGCGTTCATGATCGACAATGGCGGTCAACGGCACGCGGACAACGCCACTGCCGTCCACGTCGGGTGCGATGACAGACGCTGTCATGCCTAGACGCAGCAGCTCCGGATCCGCCTCCTGAATGGAGATTCGCGCCGAGTACGTCCGCGTGATACTGTCCGCGTCCGGAGCAAGCTCCCGGAGTTTGCCCGTCCAGGACTTGTCCGGATGCGCCCACACCGTAATCGTCAGCGTCGGCGCCTTACGCAGTTCGTCGACTCGCGACTCCGGAATACTGATGGAGACCTCGCGTTCACCGTCAGCCGCGACGGTTGCGATCGTCTGCCCGGCTGAGACCACTTGGCCGGCTTCCGCGTTGATCGCGCTGACCACGCCATCGCGGTCGGCCACGAGCGTGGTGAATCCGCGCATGTTGGCATTCAACTGCTGCCGCGCCAGTGCCGAACGCAGTTGTGCTTCCGCCTGGTTGAGCGCCAGCCGCTGCTGGTCCAACTCGGCTTGCGAGGCAAAGTTCTGCGCGAGCAGTTGCTCGGTACGCTTAACGTCCACCCGCGCCTGGGCTACCCGGCTCCGCGCCGCATCTGCCTCCGCTCCCGCCGCGGCCACCTGCAATGTTTCCTGCGTGGGATCGAGCTGGAACAACGGCTGACCGCGCTTGACATGACTGCCAACTTCCACCATCCGCGCGACGATCTTGCCGGCTGTGCGGAATCCCAACTGACTTTCGTAACGCGCACGAATCTCGCCTGAGTAGGTCGCGCTGACCGAGCCGGCGGCACGCCCGGCGATCACTGTCCGCACCGGCCTGACGTCCGTGTGTTCGGATGCTGGACCCGGTGTACAGGCGGCCAGCAGGTGCGCCGCGATGATGGTAAGAGCTGCCGCTCGATGGTTCCTGTTCAATTTCTGCCCTCCAATAAGGTCCTTCGCTCGCCTGCGAGTCATCAGCGGTCCACGCCACCGAGCCGCTCCACGGACTCGTGCTGGCATCAGCAACGGCAGGCCTGTTAGGGCTTTCGCCCTTTCCGATAGCCCGAAATATACATCATAATGACTTGTACGTCAGGATGACGTACAATTTATTTTATGTGTGGAACGGGACGACTATGACGTACCGGATTCCACATGAGACGAAGAAGGTGCGTGCGACCGCAAGATGTGGACGCGCAGAGACAAGCACTGGACGCGGAGTGATGTGATGGGCATAGACCGAAGGCGCAGGAAGTGCTGTGCGCGCGGCCATGTCGACTCATTGACCATGAGGAAAAAACAGATCAATGACCCCGATACAGAAGAGATTGGCAGCTGAAACAGAACCGTGGGAGACTCGCGACCACCGTCAGCGAGTTGCGGCAAAGCGGCGACAGCGTATGCGCTCGCTGTTGCTGAACAGTGCGATGCGCTTGATGGTAGAGAACGGCGCCACGACGCCTTCCATCGACGACATCATTTCGGCCGCACGGGTGTCACGTGGAACGTTCTACAAGTACTTTCCGTCGGCTGACGCGATCGTGCGGGAGCTTGTTGGGAATATTGCTGAACAATGGGTGCGGGCCGCGGACCCCATTGTGCGCGGCCATGACGACCCGGCCGAACACATCGCCAGGGGAATACGGCTGGCGTCGATACTTGCGATACGCCAGCCGGGTGTGGCTGGAATCCTTGGCCGGCTTGGCTGGGCTGGCTACCAGGCACCCAATATGCTGGAGTTCGTCCGCAGGGACATAGAGGAAGGTGTTCGACGCAATCGATTCAAGCGCATGCCGACCGCCCTGGGGTTCAATATCGTTGCCGGCGCGGCAATGAGCGCAATGCACCGCATGCTTGAAACCGAATGTCGCGAAGATTTTTCGGAGCTTGCCGCCGCCGTGGCATTGCGCGGCTTAGGCGTGGAGGAAGCGGCGGCTGATGCGATATCCAAGTCGCCGCTGGATGCGAGCGAAGTGCTATTCGATGGCTTGCTCGCCGAAGCGAGCGGCGAAGTGCCGTAGCGTTGACTACGCTCGAAAGTTGGAGGGCTCGGCCATTTCGGCGAGCTTTTCCTGTGCCTTTTCGAGCAGCGATTCAGGCGGAGCGACCAGCTTTGGCAAAGGCGCAGAGGTCAACTTTGTGGCGCTCGATGCAGACACGCCGAGCGACCGCAACACCGCCCGGACAATCCGCTCGGGATAGTCCTTAGTCGTTTTTCCCTGGGCCATACGGTGAACGGCGATCACCCCTGCGCCTGCCACCATGTCCAACGCGACATCGGCCGAAGCCTCGTCAAACGTGCCCGTCTTCAGGCCTTCCTTGATATCCGAGGGCAGGTACTCGTACACGGCACTCTTCTTGCCGACCAAGGTCAGGCCTGTGCCGGAAAGAAACTGCGCCACCACAGGATAGGATCGCGCAAGGTGCAGATACAAGCGAATACCCGTTGCCACACGCAACGCCGGGTCTTCGATATCGCCGACCACGCTCTCGATCATTTGCACCATGTCGTGACTGAGCGCTTCGCTGACAGCCGCCAGCAGATCGTCGTTAGTACGGAAGTAGTTGTAGAAGGAACCTTGTGAGACGCCAGCTGCCGCGATGACTTCCGGAATCACGCTGACTCCGATACCTCTTTGCGCAAAGACGATCATCGCGCTTTCAATGAGACGCATGCGCATCCGTGCACGCCGTTCGGCTGCAACGCGAGGGCGATGGTCTTTAAGATCAGGGGCGGCAGGCATCTTCAATTTGAGGACCTTATGTGATTGGATGATTATATCAATACACCGCTACAACGCCGACACCATGGCGTAGGCCACGTCCCGCCCTCCTTGATACGAACAAGCTCAGTGCCATCCTCGGCTCGCACTGAGTGCGCAGCGTCTGCGCCGCGGCAACCAGCCGTTCGGCCGCGGCAAGGATGTCATGGGGCAGCCATCGCGAATTTCGACTTCGCACGCAACTTTCATGGACATCGTTCTGAGGAAAGAAAGAGCCTGCATGCAGCTGGAAACGGTGGGACAAGGAGGCGTTTTGCAGCAGACGTGCCCGTTGCAATCCTTATAAGATACTTATTGTCATGATGACATGCAAGTCATTTTGTAGCAGAATGCGGGAATCTCGAAAGATTCCGGTGCGCTCGAAGCACTGCTTGCCTCATGTAACGAGGCCGATAACCATCCCAGGACACGTCGTGCATCAGAACCACATCCCGCCGCCAGATCCACCACAGGCCATGCACCGGCTGGTTGCGTGCGAGCTTTGCGACGCACTCCATATGCGCGTGACACTGCAACCGGGCGAACGTGCCACCTGCCTGCGCTGCGGCGGTGGGCTCTATCGCGACAGTTCGCTTACCTATCGCCGCCTGCTGCCGCTCGTGGTGACTGCTCTGATGCTGTTTCTGATCTCGAACGCGTACCCGATCGTCGCTATGGACCTCAAGGGCTCGCGCATGGAGACCACGCTATGGGGTTCCGTACAGGCACTCTACGCGGACGACATGACGTTGGTGGCGATGCTCGTGTTCGCCACGACGATCCTGCTTCCGCTGGCCGAGTTACTCATGATGTGCTACCTGCTCGTGCCAATGGCGCAGCACCGCACGCCACCCGGGTTCGACTTCATCGTGCGCAGCATTCGCCAGACGCGGCCGTGGGGCATGATCGAAGTGTTCATGATCGGCGTGCTGGTCACGGTGGTGAAGCTGTCCACCATTGCGCAGGTGCTGCCTGGCGTCGCCCTCTGGTCGTTCGGTGCCCTTGTGGTCGTACTTGCCACCATCTTGTCCTTCGATCCGCGCGACCTGTGGCATTACCTCGTTGTCCATGATGCAGATGACGTGCCACCCTGCTCACCCGGTGCCACGTCATGACCACGCCTCAATCGCCCCACGCTACCGCCACTTCGCTCGGACTGCTGTCGTGCCACGCTTGCGACGGGCTCAGTCCGATGACGCTCGAGGCCGAACCGTGTCCGCGCTGCGGCGCCGTACTGCATCATCGCAAGCCGGCAAGCGTGGCGCGCGCCTGGGCCTTCCTGCTGGCCGCCTACCTCCTGTATATCCCGGCCAATCTGCTTCCGGTGATGGTGACGCAATCGATTTTCGGCACGCAGCGCGACACCATCATGTCCGGCGTGATCTATCTGTGGCTGTCCGGCTCGCACATGCTGGCCCTCGTGGTGCTGATCGCCAGCGTTGTCGTCCCGCTGCTCAAGATGATGATCCTGACATTGCTGCTGATATCGGTGCGCCGCAGATCGACCTGGCGCATCCGAGAACAGACCCGGCTCTACGCGCTGGTCGAGGTCGTCGGCCGGTGGTCCATGCTCGACATCTTCGTCGTAGCACTCCTGGCCGCGCTGGTGCAGGTCGGGGCGCTGGCCACAATTACGCCCGGGGGCGGGGCCCTGGCCTTTGCCTCGGTTGTCGTACTGACCATGCTCGCGTCACTGAGCTTTGATCCCCGTCTGCTGTGGGATGCGCTTGAGACGTCGCCTCCTCTCATCGAATTTCCGCACTCCGACCATGCCCGAACACACTAATCATCCCCCACATCAGGGTGTACCGCAGCCCGGGCGCACGCCTCGCGCGCGTTGGCTACCCTCGCTCGTCTGGCTGATCCCCATCGTTGCGGCGGTAGTCGGGCTTTCCTTGTTGATCAACACGCTAGCATCGCGCGGGCCCGAGATCACCATCACATTTCGCACCGCCGAAGGCCTGACGCCGGGCAAGACTCCCGTCCGCTACAAGGACGTCGATATCGGATTGGTCAAGACGGCACGGCTGGCAGCGGACCGTTCGCATGTGATCGCGACGATCGCGTTGACCAAGGATGCGGAGACCTTCGCCGTGGCCGACACACGCTTCTGGGTGGTACGGCCACGCTTTGCAACCAGCGGTGTGTCGGGGCTCGAGACGCTGCTATCGGGCGCATATATCGGCGTGGATGCCGGCAAGTCAGGCGAGACGACGCGCAGCTTCACCGGGCTCGAAGTCCCGCCGACTGTCACTGCCGACGCCTCTGGTAGGCAGTTCGTGCTGCGTGCGCAGGACCTGGGCTCGCTCGACATCGGCTCACCGGTCTACTATCGTCGCGTGCAGGTCGGCCATGTCGTAGCGTATCAACTCGAGCCGAACGGCCACGACATCACGCTGCGGGTCTTCGTCAACAAGCCCTATGACAAGCTCGTCTCCGCCGATACGCGCTTCTGGCATGCCAGCGGCGTCGACCTCAAGCTTGACGCGAACGGGCTGAAGTTGTCCACGCAGTCGCTGGTCACCGTGATGCTTGGCGGCCTGGCTTTCCAGGCGCCGGAACACTCGACTGCGCACGCCACGGCCGCCGAGAACACAGAGTTCCTGCTTGCGGCGGACCAATCGGAAGCCATGAAGGAGCCGGAGGAACTCGCCCCCGCGCTGGCGGTGCTCAACTTCGATCAGTCCGTGCGCGGCCTGTCTCCAGGTGCGCCAGTCGATTTCCGCGGTGTGACCGTCGGGCAAGTGCGCTCGATCGGTATCGAATACCAGCGTGACAAGAAGGCCTTCCGCATGCCCGTGGTGGTGGAACTCTATCCGTCTCGCATGGGGCTGCACGAGAAAGACGTGGCTGACGACGCGCGCAAGCTCGCCATCGTGCATAGCCTGATACAGCGCGGCATGCGTGCGCAGTTGCGCACCGGCAACCTGCTGACCGGCCAGCTCTATGTGGCACTCGATTTCTTTCCGAAGGCACCTCTGCCGGCTGATCTGGACCTGAACGGGTCGCTGCCTGAGTTCCCCACCACGCCGGGCACCTTCGACGAGCTGCAAGCCAAGCTTGGCGACATTGTGACCAAGATCGGCAAGGTGCCGTTCGACCAGATCGGGCAGGACGCGCGCACGGCGATGGTGTCTATGAACAAAATGCTCGTCAACGCTGACAAGCTCGTGGCACAGGTCAATGGCGATGTGGCACCAGAAGTGCTCGCCGCGCTGAAGGATGTGCGCCGCACGCTCGCCACGGCCAATGGCGCGCTGGCGCCCGACGCATCGCTGCAACAGGATACGCGTCGGATGATGCAGGAACTCACGCAAACGGCGGTCTCGCTGCGCACGCTGACCGATTATCTCGAGCGGCATCCCGAAGCGCTACTGCAAGGCAAGAGGGAAGAGAAATGATGAAACGTCTGACGATGCTTTTTACACTGGCCGCCGCGGCCACGAACATGATGAACGGCTGCGCGTCGCCCGAGGCGCGCTACTACACGCTGGCAGCCAGTCGCTCCAACGCCGCGCCGGCCGTGACAGGGCGAGCCAGCCGTAGCGGCGACCCGTTATGGATCGAGGTCACGCCGGTGCGCGTGCCCGAGCGGCTGAACCGCATTCAGCTGGTGGTGCGTGACGGCACCAGCGGGGGGGTGAAGCTGTTCGACACATCGCGCTGGACGTCCCCATTACCCGACGAGCTACGCGATGCGCTGTCGCAGCAACTGCAATCGACTCTTGACGCGGTGGATGTCTACCGGCACGGCCTGTCGGCGGCGCAGCCGGCCTTCCGGGTAACGACCGAGGTGGTAAGCCTCGACGCCAATGTCGGCAAGTGGGCAGCGGCGACCATCGCCTGGACCGTGCGGCGACTGCCGGACGGCAAGTTTCTGAGCGGCCGCACCGAAACAGAGGTGCCCGCGCCCGGGCAGGTGGAGGGCGTGGTGAATGCGTATCGGGAGATCCTGGCGGCAACCGCGGCCGATATAGCAGTGGGCGTGCAGTCGCTTAATCGCTAAATATGCATCATGCATCACCTTTAGCGATGTGGCGCGGCGACCAACCCGGCATATCGCACCGACTAGGTGTGCGCGACATAGCCAGATTTGCGAGGGGCATCGCCCGACCAAGGGCGTGGCCAGGCGTTCTAGCTCGCGTTTCAACTAGTTCAACAGACAAATCAATCCTACGGCCACCGCGCCACATCTCGACCCTTTCCGATTCCAGCCGAACAGGCGTGGACGCCTGCTCGCTAAGGGCCGGTCCCGTTCTTCTAGTGCATACTCCTATGATCTGAATGTTAGGCAATTATAATGACGGACGATCGAACGACGGGGATTGAGCGGCCGGAGCTGTCGGCTGAACGGGGCGTTGCGCAATATCAGCGGCTGGCTTCGGTGCTGAGGTACCGGATCGCAAAAGGCGAGTATCCGCTCGGCATGCTGCTGCCGCCGATCACGCAGCTCGCGGCTGACCTGGGCGTGGCCGTCGTTACCGTTCGGCAGTCGTATGAGCTGCTTTCCAAAGAAGGGCTGATTCGTAGCCAGCGAGGCATCGGGACCCACGTGGCGGCCCTGCCCGCCGCCACGGGCGACCTCGAACTGGCGATCAACGATCCGTTCGCCGCGCCTGAGGCGCTCGCCTTTGACGTACTCGAAGTCCGGCGCCACACCAGGGTGCCGCAGGAACTGCTCGGACCGGGCGAACAGTCGAACGGCGAATACGTCTGCGTCCGCAAGCTGCACACCTATTCCGGCGAGCCGTTCTGCTACGCGGAGATCTATGTGCTGACCCCGGTCTTCGAATCCTTGCCCCAGGACACCGCCAAGAACAAAAAACTACTCGCCGCGGTGCTCGATGAATTGGGCTCGCGGAGCAAACGTGTGCGACAACGCATGACCGTGATGCCGGCGGATTTTCCACTGTGCGACATGCTGAAGATCCCGTTCGCCTCACCCGTCGCGAAGATGTCACGGTGTCTTCTTGATAGCAAAGGCAGCGTGCTGTACGCAGGCGTCACTTGGTATCGGGGTGACCGCTACGTCTCAGAGATCGACATCCCCGCCTCCGCATTGAAAACGGTACCCGCCATCACCGAACCCCAACGGCGGGCAGCTAGCGAGCGCAAGCAAGGCTGAAGGCCCTCCTCGTTCAGCCTCTAGGGTAAACAAGAGGTAGAAAAAACTTTCCTCATCCTCTAAACTTCCAACATTAGAACGTTAGGATATATGCAGTGACATGTAGATCCAGCAGCGCGCTGGTTCTACGCCGTCGTGCGGTCCGAAGGCAAGCGGGCTCACGACTCCATGGGATGACACGCGGAGCCGTTGGCACCCAAGGCTGGCACCGACCACGTCGTGCGCTGTGTGGCCAACGAGTTCGGCCAATTCGGTATTCGCGCCAATTCGATCTCGCCGGGCATCACTCGCACGTCGATGCCGGGTGACGCCCTGAACATCCCCAAGATATTGCAGGCCTTCGAGGCCTGCTTTCCGCTCGGACGTATTGACACTGTGGACGACGTCGCCGAAGCGGCGCTGTAGCTGGCAAGCGACGCCTGCTTTCGTCCGACGGCCGCAGGCACCTCCAAGCGATACGACTTTCTGATTATCAAGATCAAGTGAAAGGAAAGGGCATGAGCAACTTCACATTAACATCGCCTGAATTCAAGGATCAGGATCCATTGCAACTGGTGCATGAGTTCGATGGCTACGACGGCACCGGCCAGAACCGTTCGCCCGCGCTGCAGTGGCAGGACGCGCCGGAAGGCACCAAGAGTTTCGCGCTGACGCTGTACGACCCGGACGCGCCCACCGGCAGTGGCTTCTGGCACTGGATCCTGTTCGACATCAATTCGTCCGTCACCCAGCTCGCCGCGGGCCCGGGCTCCAGCGACGGCACTGACCTGGGCGCCAGCGGCACCCAGGCCGCCAACGACTACGGCGCCATCGGCTACGGCGGTCCCTGCCCGCCCCAGGGCTTGCCCGCGCACCGCTACATCTTCACCGTGCACGCCCTGGGCGTGCCCAAGCTGGGGTTGCCGGCCAACCCGACCAACGCTGTGGTGCGCTTCTTCATCTACCAGAACACGCTCGCCACGGCTACCCTGACCGGCCTCTACAAACGCTAGATGTCGCGGCGTGCGTGGTCGACGGCAAAGGCAACATGCTGTACGCCGGCGTTACCCGCTATCGGGGTGACGGCCACATCTCAAAGATCGTCATCCCCGCGTCCGCATTGAAAACGGTACCCGCCATCACCGAACCCCGACGGCGGGCAGCTAGTGGGCTGCAAGCAAGGCTAAAGGCCCTGATTCAGTCCCTAGGGTAAACAAGGGGCAGAAAAAACCTTCCTCAGCGCCTAAACTTCCAACATTAGAACTTTAGGAGTATCCAATGACATGCAGGCCCGGCAGCGGTTAGCAGGCTTCACCTTTGCGCTGGACGCTTCTATTCCTCCGGCGCGTTGCCGGCGCCGCTCTGAGTTTGCCGCCGGTCCGGCATGACTCTTCTGTCTCATCAAAGGACGGTTTCCGTCCACTGTTTCACCTCCTCTAACAAACGGAGACAACCCATGAATGCAAGAATTCTCGCGCAGCCCACCACGTCTACCGGCGCCCTCCTGCCGCTGCCCGCCCTGCCGCAGGACAAGCTCCTGACCGTCAACATCGAGCAGATCCCGCTGATCAAGGATGTCTTTCCGGGCATCCACATCAAGCCGCTGCGCCTGGATCCGGAGCGCGGAGAGTGGGTCTTCATGGCCATCGTGGAACCCGGTTGTTCCCTGCCGATTCACTACCACACCGGTACGGCGCAGGTGTGGACAATCCAGGGCTGCTGGAAGTATCGCGAGTACCCCGACCAGCCGCAGACGGCGGGCTCCTACCTGTACGAGCCCGGCGGCTCGGTGCACACCTTCTACACCCCCGAGGACAACACCGAGGACACGATCACCATCGCCTGGATCGAAGGCGCGCAAGTGAGCTTCAACGAGGACGGCACGTTCCACTCGCTCAATGACGCGCTCTCGATCCAGTACGCGATCCACGCTCTCGCGGCGGCGCGCGGCATCGGACCGGTGCCCTACGTCCGCGGCAACGGCGCCGACGTTGTCAAGGAATAAAAGGCGACTTACACCATGGCAGGCCGCTCGTCGGCCTGCGCGGTGCCGTTCCTCTGACCAGTGTGTACGACACCGATCAGATCAATCAGTGACGATCCATCAATCCGCGAGATTGAGAGAGTGCAACATGAGAATGATCAAAGCCCAGAGGATGCCGATACTGCCGATGCTGATGTTGCTCGTGTTGCTGGCGACGCCGCTAGCCGCAAGAGCCTGGGAACGCGGCAAGGTTGAGACATTCGCCACTTTGCCCTCGGGGGAGGCGCATCCAGAGGGGATCGCCGTGGACCGCGAAGGCAACGTCTACGTCGTCACGGTGGCGGTGGAAAAACCCAGGACGAGCGAGGGTGCGCTTCTTGTGTTCGACCCGCAGGGCAAGCACCTGCGCACTGTCAGCATCAAGGGCTCGAGCCGATTGTTGCTTGACCTCGGCTTCCATCCTCGCACGGGCCAGTTGCTCGTCGTCGACTACAAGGGCGCGAAGGTCCTGAGCGTCGATCCCAGGACGGGGGCCTCGTCCGTGTTCATGACGGTCACCGGCAAGAACCCCGGCCTCGACGGATTGACGTTCGACCCCGCCGGAAACGTCTACGTGACCGACGCCCACCAGGGCATCATCTGGAAGGTCGGACCCGACGGCGGCGAAGCATCGGCATGGGTCACCAGCGCGCTGCTGAAACCCACGCGGATCCCACCGACCATCGGCGCCAATGGCTTGGCGTTCAACAACAAGAATACAGCCTTGTTCGTCGCCAATACGGCGAACGACATCGTTGTCAAGATACCGCTGACAGGCTCGACGCTTGAGCCGGGCACGCCTGAAGTCTTCGTCAACCGGGTCGGCGGCGGACCCGACGGTGTGAAGATCGATGAGCACGACAACCTCTGGATCGCGTGCAACCAGTCCAACGAGATTCTCGTGCTCGAGCCGACGCAGGGCCGGGTGATTGCCAAGCTCGGCGACTTCGGCGGTATCGATCGCGAGGGGGCACCCAAAGGCTTTCTCTGGTCGAACAGCCTCGTCTTCCATGGCGGCGACGTTCTTGTCACCAACCTCTCGCTCGATATCGAGACGTCCCTTCCGCTGCTCAGTGACGAGCTTGGCCTGGCGCATCTCGTGGGCAAGAATCTGCGCACCATCGATGGTCCCTGGGCGCAAAGGGTGAAGATCCACACAATCTCGAAAATCAAGAAGCGGATACCAGAACTCGACGGCGGGCCCCAGTAGACCATCGGCCAGATGTCTCCCCCGTCAGCCAGCGCGCGGCACTTGACCTACCTTCCGCCTATTCGATAGGTCGACTTATAGAACGATGTGCTCGGCTGCCGGTTCAACACCGGCCAGGCAGGGAACGGCGGCCTCGGGGCCAGCCGTCATACATTGACCCACCGAGATGAGATGGATATGAAGAAAGACGAGACAACGGGGCCGCTGGCCGGCGTGAAAGTGGTTGACATCACGTCAGTATTCATGGGGCCCTCTGCTACCCAGATGCTGGCCGACCTGGGCGCCGACGTGATCAAGGTCGAGTCTCCGACCGGAGATAGTACGCGCGGCATAGGTCCCTGCGGCGATGAAAAGCTGGGGCCGCTCTTCCTGGGCCTGAACCGCAACAAGCGCAGCATCGTACTTGACCTGAAGGCGCCCGAGGGGCGCGAGGCCCTGCTTTGCCTGGTACGGGATGCTGACGTGCTGGCCTACAACGTGCGCCCACAGGCCATGCAGCGGCTGGGGCTGGACTATGAAACGCTATCGGCCATCAATCCGCGCCTGGTCTATGTCGGCATGTTCGGCTTTTCGCAGCGCGGACGCTACGCGCCCCAGGCTGCCTTCGATGATCTGATCCAGGCCGCAACCGGCCTGCCGCAGGCCGTTTCGCTGGGCAGCGGCGACAGTCCTCGATATCTGCCAATCACCATCGCGGATCGCTCGGTGGGGCTCTATGCTTTCGGCGTGATCTGTGCCGCCCTGTATTCGCGGAGGAGCACCGGCAAGGGCCAGCGCGTTGATGTCCCCATGTTCGAGACCATGGTTCCCTATGTGATGGGAGACCACCTGTATGGCGAGACCTTCGTTCCGGCAAAGGGCGGCTTCGGCTATCCGCGCCTGCTCTCGCCCGAGCGGCGCCCATACAAGACGAGGGACGGACATGTCTGCTGCCTGATCTATCACGATCATCATTGGCGCGCCTTCCTCCAGGTCATTGGCAAGCCGGAGTTGTACGACACCGATCCGCGCTTCGCCAACATGAACACCCGCACCGCCAACATCACCGAATTGTATGCGATGGTCAGCGACGAAATGGCCAAGCGCACCACCGAGGAATGGCGCACCCTGCTAAAGGAGGCCGATGTTCCGGTCTTCCCGATGCACACGTTCGAGTCACTGCTGGACGATCCCCATTTGCGGGATATCGGTTTCTTCAGCGAATCGGACCACCCAGCCGTCGGGCGTATCCGGGAGATGGCGGTGCCCAGCGAATGGCATGGCACCCCACCGACAAGCCGCCGCCATGCACCCGGCCTGGGTGAGCACAGCCGTGAGGTACTGCGTGAGGCCGGCTACGACGAGGCCTCCATCGATACGCTGTTCGCGTCAGGCATCTCCAGGGATGGGTCAAAAGCGCAACGAACCGAAGGAGAAGCTCCCCATGAATGATGAACTGCTGTGCGAGGTCCGGGACGCAGCACTCTACCTGACCATCAACCGGCCGGAGCGCCGCAATGCCATCACGCCGGGGGTGCTGCAGGGACTTCGCGAGGGCATCCTGCGCGCCGATCGCGATGCCGACATCCGCGCTGTGGTCATTACGGGAACGGGCGAACAGGCATTCTGTGCCGGCGCCGATCTGCAGACCGGTAAATCGTTCACGTTCGATTACGCGGATCCCTACCAAGGGATGGCCGACCTGTTCCGCTGCGCCAGGCAGTCAACAGTGCCGCTGATCGCGCGGGTCAACGGGGCCTGCATGGCGGGTGGCATGGGACTGATGGCGATGTGCGACCTGGCGGTCGCGAGCGAAGGCGCCTTCTTCGGCCTGCCGGAGGTCAATGTGGGCCTGTTTCCGGCGCAGGTCCTGAGCGTGCTGCAGCATCTGCTGCCACGTCGCAGGCTCACCGAACTCTGTCTGTGCGGCGAGCCGATTTCGGCGAGGGAAGCGCTGGCCGCCGGACTGGTCAACTACGTCAGCGACGATCTCGACGCGGAGATGGACCGTTTGCTGGCCCGCATGCTGAACAAATCGCCCGCCGCCATCCGTCGCGGGCTGTACACGCTCAAGCATATGGAAACCATGTCGTTCGAGCAATCCATGGCGTTCACGGAAAGCCAGATAGGGCTGTTTGCACTGACCGAAGACGCGCGCGAAGGCCAGTTGGCATTCCGCGAGAAGCGCCAGCCGATGTGGACTGGCAGATAGGGAGATAAGCATGAACACGAAAAGGGTACGCATTGGCGGTGCTTCGGGCTTCTGGGGCGACAGCAGCGTCGGCGCGCCACAGCTTGTGCGGCACGGCGATATCGATTACCTGGTGTTTGACTATCTGGCCGAACTGACCATGTCGATTCTGGCCGCTGCCCGATTGCGCAAGCCGGAACTGGGTTACGCCACCGACTTCGTGACGGTGACAATGAAGGCCCTGATCGGAGAGATAGCCGCACGCGGGATCCGCGTGGTCAGCAACGCCGGCGGCATGAACCCGCACGGGTGTGCGCAGGCCATTGCCGCTCTGGCGGCGGAACAGGGCCTGACGCTGCGCATTGCCGTGGTGGAAGGCGATGACGTGATGCCCCTGCTCCCACAGCTGCGCGAAGCCGGTGTGCAAGACATGCAGCAAGGCCGCCCCTTGCCAGAGCACGTGGTCAGCGCCAATGCCTATCTGGGCGCGTTGCCGATCAGGCAGGCGCTGGACCAGGGGGCCCAGATCGTCATCACCGGACGCTGCGTGGACAGTGCCGTGACACTCGGGGTGCTGATGCACGAGTTCGGCTGGCGTGCGGACGACTATGATTGCCTGGCCCAAGGCAGTCTGGCCGGCCACATCATCGAGTGTGGGTGCCAGGCAACGGGCGGCTTGCATACCGACTGGGAAAGCGTCCCGGACTGGCACGACATCGGCTACCCGGTGGTCGAGTGCCATGCCGACGGCACCTTCGTTGTCGGCAAGCCCCCCGCCACCGGGGGACTGGTCAATACCGCCACGGTCGGCGAGCAGGTGCTGTACGAGATCGGCGACCCGGCCACCTACCTGCTGCCAGACGTCACCTGCGATTTCACGCAGGTAACCCTTCGGCAGGCCGCACCGGACCAGGTGGAAGTAAGCGGCGCACGCGGGCGGGCCCCGAGCAATGCCTACAAGGTCTGTGCCACTTATGTCGACGGCTTTCGCTGCAACGCGCAGCTTTCCATCGTCGGCGTCGACGCGGTCGCCAAGGCGGAACGCACGGCTGAGGCGATCCTTGCCCGCACGCGCAAGCTTTTCGGGGAGAACGGGTGGGGGGACTACAGTCGCACCCGGATCGAGGTGCTGGGAGCAGAGTCCTGCTTTGGGCCACATGCTGCCGTCCGGCACACCCGCGAGGCGGTGATGCGGCTGGCGGTCATGCATCCCGAGAAGGCGGCGCTGGAACTGTTCGCGCGGGAAATTGCAGCGGCGGGGACCAGTTGGGCGCCGGGCACCACGGGCTCGACGGGTGGGCGTTCCAGTCCCTCGCCATCGATCCGCCAGTATGCATTCCTGCTCGACAAGAGCGCCCTGATCCCGGCGGTGGTGATGGACGGCGCACGCAGCGGCGTCACCGTTCCTTCGGGCAGCCCGGCGGCATCGGTCGCGCCCGCGGCACCTGCAGTCGCTGAACAAACGGGCGCCGGCCCTGCGGAACACGATACCGTCGAAGTTCCGCTGATACGGCTCGCCTATGGCCGTAGCGGCGACAAGGGGGATACCTCGAACATCGGGCTGATCGCCCGCCGGCCGGCGTACCTGCCCGTGCTCCGGGCCGAAGTGACGGTGGCGCGCGTGGCGGACTGGCTTGGGTACCTGGTGAAGGGGCCGGTGACATGCTACGACCTGCCCGGCTTCGACGCCATGAACTTTGTCTGCGAGTCGGCGCTGGATGGCGGCGGCATGGCCTCGCTGCGGAATGATCCGCTCGGCAAGGGCATGGCGCAGATCCTGCTCACCATGCCGGTAAGCGTGCCGCGGGGGCTGTTGTCATGACGAGGAATGCGCCCAACGCAGCTGCCAACGAGAGTATCATCCTCGCCGACGACGGCACTGGCGGCGTGACGCGATATCGCCAGCTGGCCAGCGTCATCCGACACAAGATCGTTTCGGGGGAGTACCCGGTGGGCATGCAGCTGCCAACCGTGGACAGCCTAGCGCAAACCCACGGGATCGCCAAGGTCACCGTGCGCCAGGCCTTTGCCGCGCTGACGGAAGAGGGACTGGTCAGCAGCCAGCGCGGTCGTGGCACGCACGTCATCAAGCAGCCACCAGAACCCGGACAAGGGCTGCGCTCCGCCATCAATGACGAATCGGCCCATGGCAGCGAGTTGGAAATCCGCATCCTGGAAATGCGCGAGGGCGTGGCCTTGCGGCCGGGCCTGGTCCGGCGTGGCACGCCGCTGGACAGCTATGTAATGGTGCGCAAAATGCATATACATGGCGGGACGCCATTCTGCCTGATCGAGATGTATGTAGCCTCGTCGGTCTTTGCCCGCTTTCCCCGCGGTGCCGAAAAGCACCACAAGCTTGGTCATCTGCTGCGCCAGGTCGAAGGTGACCGCCTTGGCATGATGCAGCAGACCATGACGGTTGAGCCGGCCGACTATATCCTGGCACGCGATCTCGCCTATGGCTTCGGGGCGCCAATCGCCAGGATCATCCGATCGACGCTGGACGTCGACGGCAATGTGCTCCTGGCAGGGCAGTTCTGGTATCGCGGCGACCGTTTCATCCTGGATGTGGAGATGCCAGCCAAGCTGACCGAGCACTACCCGGCGCTGGCCATCCCTGACAGCCGCCGCTGAGCGCAACAGACCTTCACCATTCGAACAAGGAGACATCGGAATGACATCATCCTATGTACGGAGGGCCACCGACGTGGCCGCGTACGCGCCGGCCAACCACACGGGAACGGCAAACCAGCGCATCATCGGCAAGGAGACTGTCGGCGCGCGCCGGCTCGAGGTCCTGCTGGGCACGATTTCCCGGGGCCACGGCGCGTTGCCGCACGCACACCCGGACCTCGAACAGGCGTCGTTCCTGCTCGCCGGCGAGGGTATCGGCGAACTACCCGGTAAGCAGCGCATCTTGCGCGCAGGGGACTGGAGCTTCAACGCGGCTGGCGTCTTCCATCGCTTCGAGGTCATCAGCGACGAACCGGTGCAGGTGATGGTGGTCTACGCTCCGCCATATAGCGAAAACCCGAACGCAGCAGTGACCGCGAGCGGCCCGGACGACCCGCGCCTTCAGGCCGGTGCCGCCGATGTCCGCGACGTTCCAACCAGCACCGAAGCGATCGCGCTGGCGCACTACCGTGCCGCGCTCGTCAGGCCGGTCATCACACGCCAGACCGTCGATTCCCGGTATCTCGACATCTACATGGTCGACCTTGATCCAGATGGCGGCGCCGAGCCGCACAGGCTTGGCGAGACCGAGCAGGTGCTCTTCGTGCGCAGCGGCACGCTCCATGGGCGCATCGAAGGGGAGCGCTTCGCCGCCGGGACTGGGGAGTGGGTCTACGTTCCCGACGGTGCGGAGCTCAGCCTCGAATCGGCGGACGAGATGCGCGAGCTGATTGTCATTCGCGCACACGATCCGCTGACCTGACGCAAGCTCGGCCAAGTGAATCAATC
This sequence comes from Cupriavidus sp. 05L310, assembly GCF_056398185.1. Taxonomy (NCBI): domain Bacteria; kingdom Pseudomonadati; phylum Pseudomonadota; class Betaproteobacteria; order Burkholderiales; family Burkholderiaceae; genus Cupriavidus; species Cupriavidus sp. 05L310. The sequence goes on along the minus strand of NZ_JBFTOX010000062.1, from coordinate 15,054 downwards.
AGATCCCAAGATGCGGGAGGAGACAAGATGATCCAGCGATTTCCCCGGCGACGCGTGCTCGCCCTGCTGTTCGGACTAGCCGCTGCTTGCGCGGCGTCGCAGCTGGTGTGGGCAGCTGGCCTGAACGAGTATCCGGACAAACCGATCCGTGTGGTGGTGCCGTTCCCTGCAGGCAGTGGCACGGACAACACCGCGCGCTACATCGCGCGAAACGTCACCGCCCAGACCGGCCAGTCCGTGGTCGTGGAAAACCGCCCCGGTGCCAACGGGTTCATCGCGGCCACGGCGGTCGCGAGAGCGCCCGGAGATGGCTACACGATGCTCATCACGACAAATACCACTCACGCGGCCAATGCGTCCCTGTTCAGGAAGCTGCCCTATGATCCCATCAAGGACTACGCGCAGGTGTCGTTGATCGCCAAGAGCGGATTGGTCTTGGTGGTGCCATTCGACAGCCCCGTGCAGAAGGTGGCCGATCTGACCACGCTGGCGAAAAGCCGGCAAGGCAAGATGACCTTCGCCAGCGGCAGTTCCTCCACCCGGGTCGCCAGTGAGCTCTACAAGATCATGAGCGGCGCACCGGCACTGCATGTGCCCTACAAGGGCGTGCCGCAGGCCCTGACCGACTTGATGGGCCACCAGGTCGACTTCATGATTTCCGACATCAATCCAGCCCTGCCCCTGATCCAGAACGGCAAGCTGCGCGCAGTCGCCGTGACCACGTCCAGGCGCCATCCCCTGCTCGACAATGTCCCGACCATGGCGGAAAGCGGCCTGCCGGGGTACGAGATGACGGCTTGGGTTGCTGCCTTCTTCCCTGCCACTACGCCAAAACCGGTCATCGCGCGTATGAGTCAGCTGATTCTGCAGGGGCTGACCAGCCCGGCGGCTACCGAACACTTCAGCCAGACTGGAGGCCAACCCTCCCCATCGACGCCAGAAGAGTTGGCGGCGTTCGTGCGCAGCGAAACCGCGAAATGGGCTGAGGTGATCAAAGCCGCCGGCATCCAGCCGGAATAGCCCGCACCTTCGGCGGCCCGAGAATACTCGGCCGGACAGTCCGGGCAGTGCTGGTATTGCATGGACCAGGACTTCGAAGGTGACCCGATCCAACTGATTGGCACTTGTCACGACCAGCGCCAGGGGAACACCGCGCCAATCTGCGACCGTATCGGACGCCTCACCAAGCGCCTGAGCACCTGCAGCGATCCGAAGGGCCAGCCACGTGTCGTCGGCAAACGCCTCCGCGAGCCTGGTCAGACTGCTTACGTCAGCTCTTCCAACAGTACTTTGGCATCTTGCCAGTCGACGGTATCGAACCCCTCGGTGAATGTGCCATGAATACCGGCCAGGATCGAGCGCGCAGCATCCGTCTTGCCGCAGCGTTGCCATAACCGGGCCACGCTCAGCGCGCCTTTCAGCTCGACTGACCTGGCTCCCTGGTCATGAGCAGTGGCAATAGCCGCCTGAAAACATGCTTCGGCTTCTTTGGCCCTGATGGACGAGCCGGCTTTGTCGCCGGACAACATCAGAATCAGTTCCCCCTTGAGCCGAAGCAGAACCGGCTCAGCGAACCGCTCGCCCGTGTTCTTCACCAGAGCCAGCGCCTCACTCAGCACAGCAAGCCCTGCCTCGGCTTGCCCTGCCTTTTCATAAGCGTTGGCGAGCAGTCCCAGAAGCCTCGGCCGACCCAGTGTCGCTCCGGTGGCTTCGTGGGCGCGGAGGCCTTGTTGTATTTGCGCGATGCCCTCCTCATGACTACCCTGCTCGGCCAGCGCCCAGCCGCGCAGGATCGTTCCCCAACCCAGATAGAGGGGGAACCCCTGGTCGCTTGAAAGCGCGATGGCGGCGTCTGCGTACTCCCGCGCCAGTTGCACATCGCGCCGGTACTGGTGCAATTCGGCCGCGAAGATCAGGCACAAGGCAAGGCCGAACGGATCAGAGGACTTTCTGGCCAGCGCCAGCACTTCCTCGCTGCGCGCACGCGACTGGTCCGGCAAGCCCAGAAACCAGAGCGTCCAGCTTAGCGTGCTCCCGATATGAAGGGCGAGGTTCGGCGCATAACGTAGAAGTTTGCTGTATGTTTTCCGATCGGGGCGGTGCAGTGCCAGCGCCTGCTCCATGTGGGTCCGGGCCATCCTGATCTCGCCCAGACGGAACAAGGTGGCGCCGAGAATGCGGTGCGCCTCCGCGAGCTGTTCCGGATCTTGTTTATCCTGCGCGAGACCGAGCAGCCGTTGCGCCAAGGCGTGTGCAGTACTGAGTTGCGCACGCAATAGATAAAACGACCACAGTCCTAACTGCGCCGAGAAGATCTGCGGTATTTCCCCGCCCTGTTCGCACAAGGCCAATGCACGCGTGTAGGTCTCCTCCACCTCTGGCGCACCATAGCCTCGAGCGGCCATCCAGGCAGGACCGAGGGTCAGCAGCAGGGTGAGTTCCTCGCGTGCGCGTTCGGGGGTGTCTGCCAAGGACTTGAGCAGTTCGAGGGCTGCACTGAGATGATGAATCGCTTCAAGCTGTGCTGAACGCTGCAAGGCTTGCTGGCCCGCCAGATGCAGGTATTCGATGGCCTTCGGCACATTGCCACTCTTGCTGTAATGGTGAGCCAGTTCGCTGCAATAGTCCTTCAGCCGGCCTGGAAACAGTGTCTCGATGGCCCGGGCCGTGCGTTCATGCAGCACACTGCGCTGAGCGGTCAGCAGGGAGTTAGCGGCCACCTCCTGGGTAAGCGCGTGTTTGAACGCGTATTCCACTTCCGGGAAAGCGGGACGCTCGTAAATGAAATCGCCGGCCTGGAGGTCACCCAGAAGCGGGCGCAGTTCCTCTTCCGGTTGCGCTGTGACATGCTGGATCAGACTTAAGGGAAACTCTTTGCCGATGATCGCAAGGGTCTGCAGCAAGTCCTTCTGGGCGACGGGGAGCCGGTCGATACGGGCGGCGAGCACGCCCTGCACGGTCGTCGGAATATGAAATGACAAAGGGGCGTTCTCGATCCGGTAGCTGCCGGGCTGACCAAGCAAGACGCTCTCCTCGGCCAGCGTCTTGACGACTTCCTCCATAAAGAACGGGTTGCCCTCCGTCTTCGCCAGGATAAGCAGCTTCAGGGGCACGAGCGAGGGATGGTCTCCCAGCAGGGCCGTGAGCAGGCCCTGTGCCTCCGCTTGCCCCAGCGGTTCCAGTTGCAATTGGGTGTAGTAAAGTTTCCCGCCCCAATCATGCACGTATTCCGGACGGTAGTTGACGAGCAGAAGCAGCCTGGTACGCTGCACATGCTCGATGAGGATATTGAGAAAGGCCTCGGTCTCGCTGTCCAGCCATTGCAAGTCTTCGAAGAAGACCATCAGCGGCTGATTCTGGCTCTCACGCACCAGTAGCCGTGCAATGGCTTCGAAGGTGCGGTGGCGCCGGATGGTGGCATCCATCTTGGGCAGCGCCGAGCCCGCTTCGCTGATACCGAGCAGGTAAAGCAGATAGGGCAGATGGTCCTCCAGTGTGCGATCCAGGGTCAGCAACCTGCCGGTGACTTTCTCGCGATACAGCCGTTCATCATCTTGCGCGGTGATCTGAAAATAGTTTCTCAACAGGTCGATCAAAGGCAGATAGGGAAAGGCCTTGCCATGCGAAACCGAGAAGGTTTCGAGCACCATGCAGCCCCGCTGCGAGCGCGCCTTGAATTCGTGGTACAGACGCGACTTGCCGACACCCGCCTCGCCCACCACCCCGACGATCTGCCCTCGCCCAGCCCTGGCCGACTCCGACGCCTCCTGCAAGCGCTCCAATTCGGCCTGGCGGCCGACAAACCGCGCCAGACCGCGATGGGCCGCCACTTGCAGGCGCGTGCGCATGGCGCCGAGGCCGAGCACCTCATAGACCGCAAGCGGGTCCCGAATGCCCTTTACGTGGGTGGTCCCGAGGCCCTTGAACGCGAAGTACCCCTCGGTCAGCTTATGGGTCGACTCGCTAACGAGGATCGACGACGGTGTTGCGACGCCTTCCATCCGGGAGGCGATATGGATCGTGTGCCCCACCGGGTCGTAGTCCGCGCGCAAGTCATCCTTGCGGATCGAGCGCACCACCACTTCGCCGGTATGGATGCCAACCCGGATCTGCAGCGGGACCCCCTGCTCCAGACGGTACCGGTCACCATGGCGGCGCATCACTTCCTGCATGCGCAGCGCCGCGTACAACGCCCGCAAGGGGTGGTCCTCGTGGGCAATCGGCGCGCCAAACAGCGCCAGGATGCCGTCGCCCAGGCATTTGGCAACGTATCCCTCGTAGTGATGCACGGCCTCCATCATCAGCGCGATCACGGGGTCGATCAGCCCGCGTGCCTCTTCGGGGTCCAGGTCCTGGATCAAGGCGGTCGAGCCGGCCATGTCCGCAAACAGCGCCGTAATGGTCTTGCGTTCGCCGGCAGCCTGTCCCCTGGCCTCCATCGCGGCTTGCTCGGCGAGGATGCGTTCGGCGAGATGGGGCGGCGTGTAAAGAACCGGTGCGGGGACAGCGGGCGTTGGCACTGCGGCAGCGACTGGCGTTGCGGCCAGCTCCATCATGGGCGCGCCGCAAGAACCGCAGAACTTTGCTGTGGGGCTGGACTCATGGCCGCATTGCGGGCAGATCTGCGCAAGCCTTTGCCCGCACTCCTCGCAGAATTTTCCTCCCGCGGGGTTCTCGAACCCGCATTTTGTGCAGCGCATATCGCCCTCTGACAGCCTTCGCCTGCCACGAACTCATTAGAAGCGTAATGACCGCCCGTCGCAAGATATAGGTTATCGAAAATGCCACTCACCATACGGCTTATCGTATTCAGCTGATCGTTGCTCACATGGACTTTGGGCCGCGATTCGGCTTACCCAGCCCGTGTTGGATAGCGCGCATCACAGTTCAAACCGGCTTTGTATTCGATGAAGTGCTGGCTGCCCCACAGAATCCGTCCTCGCGGCGCGGGGCCGGGGGCCACGGCCCCGCGCCGACGATCGCGTATCCAAGTCCTCAACCCGGCTCTTTCGGTGTGTCGCTTACCCGACTCAAATGCGCACCGGTACGGTGCTGAACCGGGAGACACCCTGGGCCGCAGCCATTTCGGTCGCCAGTGCTCCGGGCGATGCGGCTCGTATGGCAGCCGGCATGCAATCCCTTGGCCGGTCGACGCGAAACGCGCCGCACCTTGCGCACGGCGGGGCGCTGCGACCGCCCCCCCCTGTCGCACTCCCTAGGTGTTAACGAGCTATTTGTCATTCTGACAAATATACTATTATCACGTCTATGCACGACGTCGATTGCCCCCGCATTCCGACGTCGCAAGCGCCGTGGCGCCTCCTTGGCAGCACCTGCATGCATGGTGCTGATCCAAAATAATCTCAAACGGACCGCTCAGCGGTTGGAGACCTCATGCCCAAATCGACTGTCATGCTCCGCCAGCCGGAGTCTCACCCGGAGAGCCGGCTGCCACCTGGCGTGCAACGGCTCACTCGCCCAAAGCCGCTCGGTAGAGCAGTGGAACTGGCGTTCCTTCGCTGGGAAAAGAAAGACCTGCCGGCGACTGAACGCTTCTGGCGCGATTTCGGCATGCATCTGGTCAGCGTTTCGCCTGACCGGATCACGGCCCGTGGCGTCGGGACGGCCCCTTGCATTGCGGTGGCCGAACGTTCGGCGGCGAGCCGCTTCGTTGGGCCCGCCTTTCGTATGTCGGACGATACCGACTTGAATCGGTACATCGATCGCATTGGCGCCACGTGGTTGTCCGAACAGCAGATTCCCGGAGGCGGGCGCGGTGTCGAGCTATTCGATCCTTCCGGGCGCAGCGTCTGGCTCGTGCAAGGCCAGCAGCGTGTCGAAGCTCTGCCCATGCGCCCGCCCATGACATTGACCAACACGGGGCAACATGCGCCGCGAGTCAACCGCACTGTTCGCACCCCGATTGAGCCGGCCAGTATTGTCCGGCTGGGTCATGTTGTCTTTCAAACCGTGGACTTTGCCGCCATGGCGGCGTGGTACATGACCGTACTTGGTGTCATTCCGACCGATGTGCAGTACCTCGCGGATGGCAGCCCCAACCTGGCCTTCTGCCGGCTCGACCTTGGCCAGGCGCCAGCTGACCACCACACCCTCGTACTGGTGGGTGGCATCGAAGAGAAATACGAGCACAGCGCGTACGAAGTCATCGATCTCGATGCGCTCGGGCAAGGTCAACAGGTGCTGCGTGCGCAAGGCCATTCGCACATGTGGGGCATCGGGCGGCACTTGCTGGGAAGCCAGCTGTTCGACTACTGGCGCGACCCGGACGGCTTCGAGCTGGAGCACTACACCGATGGCGACCTGTTCACCGCGGATTTCGAAACCGCTTACTCGCCGCTTGATTTCGGCGGCATCTGGGCTTGGGGTGCCGACGCACCAGCCTCCATGAAGCCAAGAAAGACTTTGCGCAATGTGCTGAAGGTGCTGAGGCTGGTACAGCGAAAGGCAATTGCGCCGGCGCGGCTCAAGCTGATCGAAACAGCGCTGGGTGCACCCGCCAGGCCCTGGCTTTAGAACTAAGCAATTCCCTAGGAAGTGTCATGTCTCGTACCGTAATTCGCTACATCCATACGGATGGCCCGCAATGGGGCATTCTCTTTGGCGCACGCATCGCGCCGTTGCAGGTCAACGCCGCGACCACAGGCGAGTTGCTTGCCAAACACTGGCAAAGCATCTGGCAAGTGCCGGCGGCACAGGCAACGATTCCGCGCGAGGCCGTCGAGCTTCTGGCTCCCGTCACGCAGAACCAGCAATTCCTCTGCCAGGGGGTCAACTACCGCAGCCACGTCATGGAATCCGGCCTGCGTGTCGAGAATTTTCCCTTCAACACCATCTTCACGAAGGCATCCTCATGCATCACGGCCGCGGATGCTCCGGTTGCCTCCCCAGCCCACGTCAAGCTGCTCGACTACGAGATCGAGCTCGGGCTGGTGCTGCGGCGGGATTTGCAACCTGGCGTGAAGGTCAGCCCTGACGCTCTCGGTGATTGGCTTGCCGGCGTGACCATCGTCAATGACCTGTCGGCGCGTGACGTGCAATTGCCGCAGGGTCAGTTCTACAAGGGCAAGAGCTATCGCGGCTTCGGACCTGTTGGCCCTGGGCTCATATTGCTGACACCGGAAGAGTGGCAACGTTGGCCGGAATTGCGGATGCGCCTGGATGTCAACGGACAGCCCCGGCAGGATGCCTACTGCGCCGATATGATCCACGCGCCGGCTTCAACCTTGACGGAACTGGCATCCATGCACGACGTTCACACCGGCGACCTGATCGCCACGGGTACGCCTGCCGGTTGCGCGGCCCGCGCGCCGGGCAAGCTCGCCATGTTCATGGCGAAACATTTTCTCAGCGACGCCGGAAAATGGCGCATGTTTGTGCGCCGCGGCATGACCAATCCCGCCTACCTTCGGCCCGGCGATAGCATCCGGGCCTCGATTCGCACGGATGACGGCACCATCGACCTGGGTGAGCAGACCACCGTTATCGCCACGGCATGACGACCACGCAGGTTGCGACGAAATACGTGGCATCCCATCGCAGCATTTGGAATGAGAGTGAAGTCTTATGAGTAGCCTTGCAATCAACGCCATGCCAGAGGTCGTCAGGCGACTGGAGGACGTGGAACAGATCGAACGGACGCCCTGGCGGGACGCGATCCGCGCCACAAACACTTACGATGTACTACGGACCGCTTGCGAGCGCTGGCCGGAACGCGTGGCCCTGCGGCTGCTGCTGGACGGCAGCGCTTCCGCGCCGACGCGCGATGTCCGTTATGCCGAATTGCTCGAGGGCATCCATCGCACCGCCAATACGCTCCACCGCCTGGGTGTCACTCCGGGGGTGCCAGTCGCCATCCTGTTACCGAACCTGATCGAGGGCCACCTGGCGCTATGGGGCGCGGAAGCTACCGGCATTGCCAGCCCCATCAACCCGATGCTGGAATCCAGCTTCATTGCCCGTATCTGCGAAGAGACGGGGGCCAGGGTGGTCATCGCCCTGGGGCCCACGACGGACGGGAATATCTGGGAAAAGGCCGTGGAAGTCGCGGACCGGCTGCCTCGGGTCCATACGATCCTGCAGGTTGACCCGATGGCCGCGCTGGGGGGGCGTATCTGCTCCGGCGGCCACACCCCGCGCGGCAAGATGCCGGCCCGTACCGGCGTGCAAGTGCTCGACTTCCATGACGCGCTGGCCGAATCGGACAGTACGCGGCTGATCAGCGGGCGGCGATTCACGCCCACCGAGCCGTGTGCCTATTTTCATACGGGCGGGACCACCGGGTATCCCAAGGTGGCCGTGCACAGTCACCTGAACGAAGCTGTGATGGCATGGGTCCTTCAACGGATCGATGACCGGCGCAACGTGATGCTGGCTGGATTGCCCCTTTTCCACGTCAATGGAGCCATGGTGACCGGACTCGGCGCACTTCACAGTGGTTCGGAAATCGTCATGCTGACAGCGGGCGGGTACCGGACGCCCGGCCTGCTGGACGCCTTCTGGGAAATTGCCAACCGGTTCGGGACCACCACGTTTTCCGCCGTACCAACCATCCTGGCGGCCCTGCTTTCCAGACCTTTGCCTGCGGACGGGGTCCCGACCTTGCGCCACGTTCTCTGCGGTGCCGCGCCGCTGCCCAGTCAGGTCGCACACGAGTTTGAAAAGCTCACCGGCGTTCGCATTCACGAGGGATATGGCCTGACGGAAGGTAGTTGCGTATCGACCGTCAACCCGCCACAAGCCGCGCCCAAGGCCGGTACGGTTGGCATCCGCATTCCGTATCAGGAATTGAAGCTGTTCAAGCTATGCGCAGACGGCAGGCCCGCCGAACTTGCCGAAGCCGGTACGACCGGCGTGATCGGCATACGCGGCCCCAATGTGTTTCCCGGTTACCTAAGGGAAGGCGACAACCGCGGCATCTGGATCGAGGGCGGATGGTTCAACACGGGTGACCTGGGCCGCCTTGACGCGGACGGAGCTCTCACGCTGTGCGGCCGCGCGAAAGACCTGATTATCCGTGGCGGCCATAACATTGATCCGTCGATGATCGAGGATGCGATCGCCGCACACCCCGCGGTCGCCATGGTCGCCGCGGTCGGGCAGCCGGACATCCATGCGGGCGAATTGCCGGTGGCCTTCGCGATACTCAAGCCAGGCGGACAGGCTTGCAGCGAGGCATTGATGGAATACGCGCGGGAGAGGATTCCTGAACGTGCGGCGGTGCCGGTACGCATCGAAATCATGCCTACACTGCCCCTTACCGCCGTCGGCAAGGTCTCCAAGCCAGACCTGCGGCTGCTCACTATCGAGCACGTCATCCAGGCGGCGCTTGCCGAGGATGGCATGTCCGACACCCGCGTCAAGGCCCGCCTCTGCCCCGAGCGCGGCGCCATAGCCGATATCTCCGGTCCGGTCGCGTCACGTGAGGCGGCGGTAGCACTGGTAGCCCGCTATCCCGTGATTCCCGCATGGCAGGAGCAATGATGACGGACACCACGAAGACCCCGCAGGGGAACATGCTTGATACGGATGTCCTGCTTGTAGGACTGGGGCCGGTGGGGGCAGCGCTGGCCAACCTGCTTGGCCGCTACGGGATCCGCGTCCTGGCCATCGACCGCGCCACGGAAATCTTTGCCAAACCGCGCGCGATCGCGCTGGACAACGAGGCCCTGCGCATTCTGCAACTCGTGGGCGTAGCGGAGGGCGAATTCGCCACGGTGGCGATTCCGAAGGTGCAATACCGCTCGCCACTGTTCGGCCGCTTTGCGCGCATCAATAGCGCGAGAATTGTCGACGGCCATCCGACGCTCGTCACGTTCTACCAGCCAGAGCTGGAGGCCGTGCTGCGCAAGAAGCTGTCAGCGTACCGCACCGTGGACGTTCGCCTTGGGACTGAACTCCAGTCCTTCGTCGATGATGGTCATTGTGTGCGTGCCGTCGTGAAATCAGCTGGCGGCCCCGACCTGCAGGTCAGGGCGAAGTACATGGTGGGCATCGATGGCGCAGGTTCACTGGTCCGGCGTGAGCTGGGGCTTGATTTCGAGGGCCGCACATTCCAGCAGGACTGGCTGATTGTCGACGCGCTTGGCGTGCCGAATCCCATTGACCATTGCGAGTTCGTCTGCGACCCCGCGCGGCCAACGCCGCATATGGTCGCCCCAGGAGGCCGCCAGCGCTGGGAATTCATGTTGAAGCCGGGCGAAAGCGCTGCGGAAATGGAGCGGCCTGAATCGGTGCGCAATCTGCTCGCGCCGTGGTGCGATGTAGACAAGATCCAGATAGAACGCACCGCCGTGTATCGATTTCACGCACGTGAAGCCAAATCGTTCTCAAAAGGCCGATGTTTCCTGGCCGGTGATGCCGCTCACATTACCCCCCCTTTTGCCGGGCAAGGATTGGTGGCCGGCCTGCGAGACGTGGCAAATCTTGGGTGGAAGCTGGCGTGGGTGCTACGCGGCCAGGCGAGCGAGCAGATTCTCGACAGCTATGATCAGGAACGCCGGCCTCACGCAAGAAAGATCATCAACCTGGCGCGCTTTCTTGGAGCACTTGTCATGCCACGCAACCGAGCTGCGGCACTCGCTATACACGGGTGCATGAGCGCGATAAGGTTGTTGCCGCGCGGCCGTGCCCTGTTCGAAGACCTGAAAGTGAAGCCGGCAAACACTTTCGACAAAGGCCTGTTTGTGCGCGTGCGCGGCACCGAGAAGCTGCGTGCCGGTTCGAGCTTTCCACAGGGGTGGGTCCGACCGGCAGAAAGCGGAATCCCGACACTTAGCGACGATTGCCTGGGGCTTGAGTGTGCAGTCATCGGATTTGGCTTTGACCCCGCGACGCGTCTCTCGTCTGAGCTCATGGTCCGCTGGTCCCTCGCCGGTGGCAAGGTGTGGCAATGGTGCCAGCGTGCCCAAGCGCAGCATCTCGCGCCCAAAGGCCGGCGTCTTGAAGCACTGGACGAGGTCGTGTTGCCCCGCGTGGCCCCGCTCGACTGGATGGTGGTGGTCCGCCCTGACCGATGCGTGCTCGCCGAAGGCCCGGCCTCTCAAGCCGAGCACATCCTCCAGCGCGCCCTTTATTTGATCGATCCGCCGCAGGTACGCCTCGACATACGCCTCCCCAAGGCCGCCTGAAGGCACCAGTCGCCCCGCAGACAGTATAAGAACCTTCCAGTGCCAGTTCGTGGCCTCGGCGGGCGGGGCTTTTTTTGCACCACCTGAATAACAAGGAGGAGACCCTTGTGTTGCAGACTTCTGTTTATTGTCTTTCTATCTCGGCGATAATTTGCCTTGCAAGCATGACCGCGCATGCCGGAGAAGACTTTCAGGTGCGGTACAACATAGCAGGCAGCATCGGAGGGGAAATGTTTACACCCCCAGATGCCGCCGGGCTCGCAGTTGGCGTCGCAGCAACTTATATCGACATCAGGAAGGTGACCGGCAACGACGGCAACACACTGACGAAGCCGATCCCCGGTGGCGCCATTCCACTTCCGTCCCCGACACCCGTGAGCGCGTATCCCACTTATGGCGCGAATACCGCCCAGATCCCCGCCTCAGGCACTTTCAAGCTGTTCAACCTCGGCGTTGGCTACATTACCGACGCGGACTATGGCGGCGGTCGCTTCGCGTTCGGCGGCGTTCTGCCGTATGGCGTCAAATCCCAATCGGTCAGGGCTACTGCCGCAACGCCAGCCGTGCAGGCGAACCCTGCAGTCCCCGCGGCCGCACAGCGGGCCATCGCGAGCCAGTTCGGGGCGACATATCAGTCAACCCTTGCCGGCGAAGCAGCCAGTTCCAGTGGCGACGTATCGGGCATCGGCGACCTGGAGTTGCAAGGCGGCTGGCTCTATACGACCGAACAGCTGCGCGTATTGCTGGGCGCATCCCTCGTCATTCCGACAGGGCGCTACAACGCATCGCCTGCACCCGACATAGGCACTGGTAATTTCTATACGCTGCGGCCGTCGGTGCAAATGGCCTACCTGCCAACGCCCGACATCGCCTTCGCGGCAAAGGTGACCCTGGGCCTGAATACGAAGAATCGGGACAATGACCTCCGCAGCGGCAACTGGATCGGACTGGAAGGCGCGGCAGCATACAAGACCGGGATTGGTGTATTCGGACTGCACACCGTCTTCGTTCAACAGTACCAGGACGACTCGAACAATCCCTGGGGCCCGAGCCGATACCGATCGCTCAATGCCGGTGCGTTCTATACCGCGATGGTGCCTGGCATTGACGCGGCGCTGACGTTGCAATACATGGCAACAACCACTTCGCGCAACGCAAAGGTCGGCAGCTTTAGCCAGATCCGCTTGATCAAGCTGTTTTGACGACGATGACTAAGAGACCTTTCAAGTGCGACACGTTTCGCACTTGAAAGGTCTCTGAAAAGCTGTGATCGTGTCTTGCCGTTTCCTTAGGCCTGACAACTCGGTTCCACTTAGGTCGGAAGCAGATCGTCAATCTGTTGCTGTGCCTGCTCGATAGCGACTTGCCGTTGTTCGGCACCTGCAGACACACCGTTAGCAGCGACCACTTCAAGCTGGGACACGCCCACGAACGAGAATACGCTCCGGAGATAGGCTTCCGCGTGCTCAAGTGCCGCGTTGCGCGAACCGGGGCCATAGTACCCGCCGCGTGCAACGGCCAGGATGATGCGCTTGCCGGTCACGAGCCCTTCTGGACCTCTGTCCGTATAGCGAAAGGTCTTTCCCACGACGGCGATACGGTCGATCCAAGCCTTCAGTTGGCTGGCGATACTGAAATTGTAAAATGCGACACCAATGACCACCACGTCGGCCGCCAGGAATTCTTCCAGGATGGCGCGTCCCAACTCAATATCCCGCAGAAGCGCTGCGTCATTCGGCGCCTTGGGATCACGGGATGCGGCGAAGTAGGCGCCGGACAAGTGAGGAATGGGTGAACTGGCGAGGTCGCGATATATGACATCGACTTTCGGATGCGCGGCCTTGAACTTGTTGACGATGCCGGCCGAAAGGGTACGGCTGACGGAATTGTTTCCCAGGATGCTGGAATCAATGTGAAGAAGCTTCGTGGTCACTCGGGGATCTCCAATGGTATGCGCTGCCCATCGCGGAGTTGAACAGTCCGAATTCAATGGGCGCGATTGCGTGATGGCTCGCGACCAACATACCCACCATTCGCGTCCGCCACAAGGAGGCACACCGATGTTACCTGCGACCATTCAACGGGAGTCTGACGATGCGACTGGCACGGTTGTCGAGCACAAGGGCCACTTGCCCGGAATGTTGGACAGACGTAACGGGATAGATCTGCCTGGAGACTGCCGGGGAGCGGGGATAGTCCTCGCGCGCATTGGCGATAAGTGGAGCGTCCTCATCGTCATGCTCCTTGCCGAGGGGCCCATGCGGTTTAACGAACTGAAGCGGAAGATCGGCGGCATCTCGCAGCGAATGCTGACGCTAACTTTGCGGGGATTGGAACGAGACGGACTGGTTACGCGGACCGTTTATGCCACGATTCCGCCGCGCGTTGACTACTCACTGACCTCCCTCGGGCATTCGCTAAGAACCCCTGTGGAAGCGCTTGGCCGATGGGCCATCGCGCACCTCCCGGCCATTGAACAGGCGAGGCAGGCGTTCGATCTCAGCAGCAAGAGGAACTCCGAGTCTGAGCAGCCTTAGTCAAGGAGACAGCAAATTGCGTGTAGCGTGTGGTTGTCGGAGGTATTGCCAGGGAAGCTGCGCGCACGGACGGTGAGACCCCGCTTGGCAGTGATTGCCAGGCTCACCTTCACGCCGAATTCGTAGGGATGACGGACCTTGCCCTTGGCAACACACTCCACCCCGGGCGCGTGCAGGGCGTAGAGTTCATTTTTTGTCCTTGGCGCGCTGCTGCGCAGTGCGTCGCGCGCGTTCTGGCCAGATACTTGACGTGTTGCGTTGAATCCTAGCCGTCATTTTTAGTAGGCACTAGGCACGCGTGAAGAAACAGCATGTTGTTCGCGCAGCGCCAATCCCCTCGCATGATTGCGAAACTTGTCGAATGCCAAAATTTGGCTCCCCTTTGTGGGCGCGCGGCAGTACCTGCGGAATTTCGCGAAGACAGCGAGCGACGGGGCGAGGGGTCGGACAAGGCCCAGGGCAGCAGGCGTTTACAGGTCCTTGGCCATGCGGGGAGGATTTCAGCGGGCGGCCAGGGAGTCACGAGCCCCATTCATCCCTCGATGTGCTGAAGTTCGACTTCGCGCACCGACCTCACTTTGAACGCACGCGCAAAGTCGTTGAATGCGCGCATCAGATCGGTCCTGGCGGCTTGAGCCGATGCGCAGGGCGGCTTCTGCAGCCCCTTCCTTCGTAGCCTGGTATGGGCTTCCCGAAACATGCGAGGAAATATCCAAGCATGAACGCAGGTGCCACGCTGGCACGAATGGCAGATCACCCGACTCAGAATTCCAAATCGATGGCGGAGTGCACAAGCTACTTCCAGAATCCCGCTTCACCGTCAACAACTCCGACCTCGTGCTTTTATGCTGTGGTGCAGGGATTGGGCCTTGCACAAATGTCCGATTTCCAGATCATCGACCATCTAGCCCTCAACGAACTAGTTGTGACGTTGATCGGCCGGCTGTAGAAGGACCTTCGGTCACTACATCTGCCATCAGAGCCGGCAACACGCGCCCGTACGCACGCCCGTTCTGCTGAAGGTTCCGGCTTGGAAGCCGAAGGACCGTCATCTGTCAGGAGAAATACATGCGTAGCACCATCGCCCCGATCGGCGCCGCCCTCACCTTTTCCGCCTCGCCCGCGTCAGCGCTCGGCGTCCTCGCCTACGGCGACGAGCCGGTGGGTGATCCCGGCGCCGTCGTGCAGGATTTGATCTCGACGGAGTTCGAGCACTTCTTTAGTGCCGCCGGGACGGTCCTGGTGATTCACTACGATACGGTACAGCTGGGAATGGACCGCGTGTGCCACGCCACCGTCGGCATCAGCGCCGCCCCCGAGGCCGGAGCCACCGCACGGGTTCCCGCTTGGCGTTTCAACGCGACCCGCTT
>NZ_JBFTOX010000061.1:0-62245 GCF_056398185.1 Cupriavidus sp. 05L310 | reverse complement strand
CAGTCCCTCCATCGCTGCCCACTCCATGTCCGTCAGATCGCTCGGATACCGCTTCGTCTTGGCCGCCATGCTTGCCTGCCGCTCTCGATGTTCTTTTTTCCACATCCAAACGTTAGAACACATCTGCGGTGAATTTTCAAACGGGCTCTAAGAACCTGGCATGCTCACTGCGGTGCTCCGTGAGATTGGAAAGCGTCAGCGCAAGGGGAGGCAACAGCGTCAAAATATCGGCATTGGCGGAAATAACGATCTGCAACATGAGTTCTACTCGCAGCGAGGCAGGCGGACAGCAAACACTGTTTCTACTTGGTCGGACCGTGCTGTTATCTCGCCACCGTGGGCTCGGGCAATCTCGCGCGCAATGTACAGGCCCAGTCCAAGGCTGCCATCGGCTGTATGGCTACTCTCATGCACGGGGGCTCGCTTTAGAGGGTCAAAGAGTTGAGCAAGGGTCGATTGCTCGATGGCTTGCCCACTATTCCTGACCTCAAAACGAACTTCCTTCTCGTCGCCGGTCACAACCACTCGCACTGGCTCGTCCGTTGTGCCGTACTTGATTGCATTTACCACCAGATTGCCGAGCAACTGCTGCAGGCGTCGACCATCCCAAACGCCCTGCGTGTCGCCCTCCACCTCCTGATTGATCACGTGATTTGGATGCGGAGTGCGCAAAAGCGTTAGTTCTTCGGCAAACAAATTCGCCAAGTCGACTTTGTCTCTTCATTAGGCCTAAATAAAAGCAGTGTGGTCCTCCAACCAACGAAGCGTAGGTCGATGTGCTGCCCCCCGATTGATCATCGTCTCGGTCGAATGGCGCCATCGGTTCGATCCTGTCCGTTCAACAAGTCGAGCCTACTCGCACACCTATTGAGGCTTGCATAAATGATGACATCACCACAACTCCGCCTGCTTCCAGCACGCGGCAATGATGTTGGCGCGTTGYTGTGCRCTGCGCAGCCGATTGCGGGCGGTYGTTTTGAGTTCGGYGAGCGAGTGTGGGCAGAAGTTGGCCAGGGCATGGCGCTTGAGCCAGGCCCAGAGATACTCCACWGGATTCAGGTCCGGGCTGTAGGGCGGGACAAAGGCCATCTGCACTGCACCGCCAGTGCTATCGAGGTAGTCGCGCACGATGCGACTCTTGTGCTGCGCGGCGCCGTCCCAGATGATCATCAGGCGGCGCTTGAGGTGCGCGCACAGTGCCTTGAGGAACTCCACGATCTGTGCGCTCTTGATCGCGCCGTCGTAAAGGCGGAACAGGCAGTTGTGATAACTCAGGCCCGCGATGGCCGAGACATGTTTCCAGTTGAAGTGGAACTGGATGACCGGAGTTTGACCTTTCGGCGCCCAGGTGCGCACGCGCGTGGGTCGTTCCGAGAGCCCAGACTCGTCAATGAATACGATCAGCCGCTGCTCTCGCGTACACTTTTTTTGAGCGCGGGCCAGGTCTTTTGCTTCCACGCCAGCACGGCGTCCTCGTCGCGTTCGATAGCGCGTCGGTCTGGGCGTTGGGGCGAGAAGCCGAGCGAATCCAGAATCCGCCAGACATGGGCCTCGTTGTATGACACCCCGAAGCGTTGCTCGATGAGTAGGCGCACCCGTTTGAGCGTCCACAGTTCGGTGCCAAAGCCATGCTCCGTGGGGCGCTGCAGCAAGGCACGACACAATTGCTCGCGCTGGGCATCGTCGAGCAACGACGGCCGTCCACGGGCCATGGTGCGCAGCGCGTCSATGCCGCCTTCGTCCAGTCGCGCCTTCCACGTGTACACCGTCTGCCGWGCCACGCCCACCGCAGCCGCAACCTCCGCGACCGGCTTGTTCGCTAACAGCATCCGTCCAGCGCGAACCCGCTTTCTGGTCGCTTCGTCCATCTTCCCAGCCATCCTATCGACTCCCGATCAACGCTTTGATCAGATAACGCGTCAGACTCGAATCGGTTGTCATGATTTATACAAGTCTCAATAGTCGCCGCGACTGAGTTGGACAAGACGACCGTGTAGACCGTCCTGGCCCACCTTGCGAACACGATTGTGAGCGCAATCCACAAGAAGGGCGCGGGAGAGTTCACGCAGTGGGGTCTGTCTGGCTCGCGGTTTGAGCGACTATCGACTTCTGAAAGCGGGAAGAGGCAGTGCCGATTGTGCTTGGGATCGAGAAGGGCGATGAATGGGACTACCGATTCTTCATGCAGGAAATGCTGACCGACGAGCTACGGGACAATGA
Organism: Cupriavidus sp. 05L310; assembly: GCF_056398185.1. Lineage (NCBI taxonomy): Bacteria > Pseudomonadati > Pseudomonadota > Betaproteobacteria > Burkholderiales > Burkholderiaceae > Cupriavidus > Cupriavidus sp. 05L310. The sequence continues at coordinate 60,025 of NZ_JBFTOX010000061.1, read as the reverse complement.
CTTTCTCCATCACATCGGAGATTCGCAATCCTCTTGCCTCTCGCAGAACATGGTGACCCTTGCTGCAAGCGACGCCCGGAAATTTTAGGAGGCAGTCGAAGTAGGCGAGGGGCAGTTGACGCGCAGCGCGGTGTGTCCACTAGCGACATCTAGGATGCCGCTGTACTCCTGGTCACGGCCAGCGGACGAAAAAAAGCTGGTTGTGCTCCCGCCAAGTGATGTGGCGGCCTTGAGGGGGCGCTAGTCCTTGCGCGTCGTGATGCAATCTTCTGTGTTCTGTCATTGCATACAACGCATTTCAGGCAGAAAGCTTTTGCTAGGGAAGATGGTATGGACGCCTCCCCCGGCAACGGGCGCTCACCTGCGAGAGGAACTAAGAGAAGCCTCAGCACGAGGGCACCGCTGTGCCAAAGTGGCGAGTGTGCAACCACCTTAGCGGGAGGTGTCCCAAATGAAGCTCACCGTGATCGGTATGGCCAGGAGCGAGGACGCCTCGAGCAGGCGTTCTCACCGCGGGAACCGGTCGCCCCGACCCTCAGTTTGGCGTGGCAATCTGGCCCTGTGGCTGGCGAGCGACGCTGCTCTCAGTGGTATTTGGGTCACAAAGCCCACCAAGGTTCGCTAGATATTTAAATCTGACCTAAGGCATGTTTCATACATGTAACCCTTTCGTCTTCCTCCTAACACAGCCGTTGATCCTCTCGAGTTCAGCCAAAAGTAGGAGTATTTTCCGGTTTGAAAGGACTGGCTTGGAGCCTCCCCATTTGGATGCAGGTCATCTGGCTGAATGCGCCGGCCTATCCCGGCCAGAGACTCGACAAGCATTTTCGGGGACCTCGTCATCGCGGGATTGGACTGATGCCGCTTGGCGGGGAAGGCAACATTGATACACATCGCGATGCGGTGCGCTCACGCAGCAGCCTTCTGAGAGCCTTGGCCATGCGGGACCGCGCGATTCACTAAACTGCTGCCCTCTCCGGCACGCGCACCCGCCGGCCTTGTTTCAAACCTGCAACCATTTCAGATAAGCGCTGTGTCATGTATTGAATTCATTGAATAGAATCTTCCAATTAATCAATAAGTTACGTTCAGTTGGCACAGTTTTTGCGGTAATTAGTCTCTAGCATCGCGCTGCTGAGAAAAGAACCCCGATCGTTCATGTCATGACTCGACCGGAGAGCCCTGGGAGTCACGAGGATTCTCAGTAGTGGACCCGCCTCACTACGAGAGGATTCCCAATGCCAAAGGTGCTCGCCGTTTTCGGAACGCGGCCGGAAGCCATCAAGATGGCGCCCCTGATTCACAGGTTGCGGATATCAACGGGCTTCGATCTGCGGGTCTGCGTCACCGGGCAGCATCGCCATATGCTCGATCAGGTACTGCAGCTTTTCAAAATAGTTCCGGACTTTGACCTGGATGTTATCAGCGTCGGACAGAGTCTCTCCGACATCACGACGCGGGTGCTCTCAGGCGTTCATGCCGTGTTGGATCAGTACACGCCGGATGCCATGCTGGTTCACGGCGATACCACCACCACCCTGGCGGCCACGCTTGCCGCGTTCTATCGCAACATTTCCGTCGGGCATGTCGAAGCTGGCTTGCGGAGCGGAAATCTCAACGCACCGTGGCCGGAGGAAATGAACCGACGCGTCACAGATGTTATGGCGTCGTGGCACTTTGCGCCAACGCAACAGGCGCAGGACACGCTATTGCGAGAAGGCGTGGACCCCGCCCGCATCAGCCTGACGGGCAACACTGGAATCGATGCCTTGCTCGAGGTCAAGCGCCGGCTGGATAATGATCTGGACATGCGGATCCAGCTGATGGGGCAATACCCCTATCTGGACAGTACGCGCCGGCTGGTGCTGGTGACAGGACATCGGCGAGAGAGTTTTGGCGCGCCGTTCGAACACTTTTGCACGGCGTTGCGCAGGCTGGCTAACCGCAATGACGATATCCAGATTATCTATCCTGTTCATCTCAATCCGCGCGTGCGGGAACCGGTACAAGCGATCCTGGGGGGACATCCAAACATCTACCTGATCGAGCCCCAAGAGTATTTGCAGTTCGTCTTCCTGATGTCGTCCGCCTACATGATCGTCACGGATTCCGGTGGGATCCAGGAAGAGGCGCCCGAGCTGGGCAAGCCGGTCCTTGTCACACGAGACACCACCGAGCGCCCAGAGGCAATTGCCGCCGGCACCGCGCGACTGGTGGGCACCGATACGGAACGTATCATCGCTGCCGCGGAGTTGCTGCTGAACGATCCGGATGAGTACGCCCGCATGTCGCGTGCGCACAACCCGTTCGGCGACGGCCACGCCAGCGAACGCATCGTCAATGCACTGGAGGCGACCATGCCTGTCGATTATCGGAAATACGACAACTCTCGGTTGCCATGGCTGGGCCAGCAATCTTATAGCTGGGACATAAAGCATTCAAATCCATAACTTACCAAGGCTGGCCGCCCCCCCCCAAACATCGTTGCTCGGCGTTTCTTCAGTCCAGGCACCGAAATACGGCCGGCGCTTTTATGGGAGGAGTGAACGATGAGGTTCGCAACAGTGACAACAGCGCTTCTTGTCGCAAGCGCTCTTGCATCGGCACCGGCCCACGCCGCATTGTCGGAAGAGGCCGCGGCGGTCTCGGCTGAAACGCCACTTTATCTGCCCGCTAGCCCGTCGGATCCTGGTGGGCTGAAGGGCTATGACCATGCCAGCCAGTTAGAGGTGGGTGTCGAAGCCGATGCGGTAGGAAAGAACAAGAAAGAGAAGGATAAGAAGAACGCAAAAAAACCCCCGAACAAGGCCGTAAAGGGCCCCAAGGTCAAAGCAGGCTCGTACGCGCTCGCCCCTGCGCCGGGCGCCGAACCGGACTGACACAAGCTTAGGCATTGCGGCGTTTTGCCGCAAACGAGCGTATAGACCCGCGTCCGAGGTGGCTTGCTTGGACACGCACCCGCGAAGCAGCGGGTTGCGCACGGCGAGGCCAATTCAAATCGCGCTTCGGAGAAGACCGTGTTCCACAATCTCTACTCATTGCTGCAAAGGGGCTGCGTACTGGCAATGCTGGCGGTGGCCCTGGCGTTGCCCGCCAAGACTCATGCCGCCACCAACCAGATTGCATTGCTGGTGCCCGATACGATGACCCTGCCCGATCCGCGGGTTTCGGCCTGGCTCGACGCGGCACTGGAAGAAGGCCTGAAGATCACTGTTATCAACGACACGCAGTTCCTCCAGGGTACGACGCCTGCCCAGTTCCCAGGCTTGATCCTGCCGGACCAGGTCCATGTGAACGCGAGCGATGCGCTGGTCGCAGCACTTGAGAATTACACTACCCAAGGCGGCCAGGTGATGCTGGTCTACGACTTCGGCGCGCTCACCACCACCGGCTTCTATTCGTCGCCGAGGAGTCGCCTCAGCAATCTCGCAGGGGTCGACTACGTGCTCTATGACCAACTGGGCGGCTTCATGATTGGCCTGGGACCGATCACTGGCCTGAGCAGCACGCTACGGACCATTCAGGTGGCTCCCGGCAAGTCAATGGTGTGGGATAACACCTCCACGACCGACCCCGTGGAAGGGGTTTCCGGTTACGTCTATGGCTTCCTGACCTATCCCAGCTTCGTCACGCAGGGAAGTTATACCGGCAGTGCCCTGCTGAGCTCGCCAAACTTCGGGCTGGTGGCAGGCTTACGGACTTTTGGCTCGGGCGGCGTTCTGTTCGTCAACCTGCCGCTTGCGTATCTGAAGGGACAGACAGACGGCATGCTGATGCACGGTTTCCTGCGCTATTTCGGCACCAATCTGATGAAGATGCCCAGGCTTTCCGCGCAGCCGAAAGCCAAGGCCGGGCTTGTGCTGAACATGCACTTCTGCGCCGGGGATCAGATTGCGCCCGCGCAGACGCTGAAGAGCTGGGGGATTTTCAACAACGGACCGTTCTCCATTGTCATTACCGCAGGTCCCGATCAGATTGCCTTCGGCGACGGCAAGGGTATCAATCTGTCTCAGAACGCCACAGCCCAGCAGCTGGTTTTGTACATGCAGGGCAAGGGGCACCAGATCGGAAGTCATGGCGGATGGATTCACGATTACTGGGGTGCTAATGCCAGCGAATCCAACCAGTCCACCTTCGAACAGTATCTGGTCCTTAACAAACAGAGCATTGAAGGGGTAACAGGAAAGCCGAGCATCGAGTACGCCGCACCGGAAGGTAATACCCCGCAATGGTCGATAAACTGGCTGGAAGCCAACGGCAACACTGGCTATTACTTCCTCGGGCATACCGGCATGGCGCCCACCCGAAGCTATCGCAACGGCGCGCTGCTAAACAACACCATCCGGGCATTCCCGGTGATGCCCTTCGGCGAGTATGCGACCTTCGAAGAATTCGAGGAATTCGGTGTTCCCGCTTCCAGCATTACCGCCTGGTACAAGCAGTTGATGGACTTCGTCGTCAAGAATCGCACCAGCCGGCTGATCTATATGCATCCGCTCGGCGCGGTGGATTACAAGGGTGTATTGAACTCGCTCTTTTCGCGAGCCACGACGCTGACGCAGAACGGACAGTTCAGCTGGTACACGATGGACACCTTGGCGAAATTCGCCCAACGGCGTCAGCAGACTACCTGGCAGGCGACTGACACCGGCAACGCGTGGACGTTCCAGGCCAGCAATCCGACCGATTTGACGGACATGACCTGGGTGCTTCCCCGTTCAACGTACAACCAGCCGGCCGTGACGCAAGGCCAGGCTGTCGTCACATGGGATACCACGAACTGGCTGGTAACCGCCGGAGCGGGAACCACATTGACCTTCACCAGTGGAAAGCATTAGCGCGCGCAACGGGGCTTGTGGCGATTTCGCGGGGGCGCACAGGAACTGTGCCCCGTGGTGGGTAAACATGAAACTGAGATTCCTCAAGCATGCGCCAAGCGCTTCGCATATTTTTGACTTTGGGCGAGTTACTCGTTTGCATCGGATCTGTCCCGGATGGGGTAGCCGGCGAAGTTGCCGGCCGTGGCGGTACCCCTGTCCGGGCGGCCACGGCGCCGCAAGCCGCGTCGCGTGTCGCCGCAAGTGCCGCGTCGAGTGCGGCAGCAAGCCCAAGCGGCGATCGACTCTTTGCGCTGATAGCACTCGCCAGCCTATCGACGGACACCCCGGAATCCGATGAGCAGGCCAAGCCAGTGCCGCCCCAGCGTATATGGTCCCAGCCCCCCCCGTCTATGGTCACGGTGCAAGCGGGCAGGCAGCGGCTCGTTATTGCGCTCACCGTGGCCCTATTGCTGATCGTCGGGCTAGTCATCGTCTATGCCACGCGCCACTATCTGTTCACCTTGAACCGGTTGTTCGGCAAACAACGTCACCCCTACCTCGACATCGACATCGCGGATTGGCCCACCTTAACGGTCATGATCGCGGCTCACAATGAGGAGGCAGTGATCGCAGGGTCGCTAGCCTGCCTGCTGCGCGCCGACTATCCTGCCGACCGACTCACCATCATGCCCGTGAATGATCGCTCTAGCGACCGGACCCGAGAGATCATCGACGACTTTGTGGTGCAGTATCCTGGCCGCATTTCCCCGTTTCACCGCTCTGCTGGAAAGCCGGGCAAGGCAGCGGCGCTCAAGGACGCGACCGAACGCATTGCCAGTAACATCATCGTCGTGTTCGATGCCGACTACCTGCCGCCGGTAGGACTGCTTAAGCAACTGGTGGCCCCATTCTTCGATCCCGAAGTTGGCGCAACCATGGGCAGGGTGGTGCCGATGAATCTCGGCACCAATCTGCTTACCCGGCTACTGGACCTGGAACGCTCGGGCGGCTATCAGGTGGACCAACAGGCCCGCATGAACCTGAACCTGGTGCCTCAATATGGCGGGACGGTCGGCGGCGTGAGAGTGCGGGCACTGAAAAGTGTGGGCGGCTGGCACGACGATGTGCTGGCCGAAGACACGGATCTAACCTACCGGCTGCTGCTAAGCAACTGGAAGACGATCTATCAGAACTGGTCTGAGTGTTATGAAGAGGTGCCGGAAACCTGGCCCGTCCGTGTCCGCCAGATCATGCGCTGGACCAAGGGCCATAACCAGGCGCTCTACCGCCACGGGTGGAAAATGGCAACTTGCCGCGATCACAATCTCCTCGAGAAGATCGATGGCGTGGCTTTGCTGGGCATCTACATGATGGCGCCTCTGATGCTGTGCGGCTGGCTGCTAGCCATCGCCCTGTTCTATGCCAGCGGCATGCCGCTGCTCGGCGCGGCCATCTTCCTGTTCGCGCTGATGTCATATGGGACCCTGGGAAACTTCGCGGCGTTCTTCGAGATCGCCGCTGCCGTCTATCTGGATGGCAGCCGCGAGCGTATTCGCCTGCTTCCCCTGAATTACTTTGGCTTCCTGGTAAGCGTGGTGACCGTGTCACGGGCTATCGTCAGCCAGATCGCCTTCGACTTCGTGCTCCGGCGCCAAATCCGCTGGGACAAGACGAGGCGTTACCGCTAGGAGAACTGAGCCGATGTGGGCCTTGCTGCTGAGCTTGCTGACTGTGCTCGTATTCGGCCTTCCGCTGGTGCCAGCCGTACTTGAGTGGCAGCGACGGCGCGATATCCGTCCGCTTGCGATCGACAGCGAGCATACGCTTGACGTCGCGGCCGTGGCCGCGGAGCTCCGTGCCATGATTGTGATGCAAACCGAGCCGACGAGGCACGGTGGTGCAGCCCATTCGATCCGCAGTGTGAATGCGGTTGCCAATGTGACCGGCATATGGTTGCCCACCGGGGCGGAGGCAGCCTCGCGAGTCTGCAAGCGGACCGTCCTCGCCAGTGGATCGCTGATACTGCCCGACAGCTTTACGTTCACGCATGAAATATACGGCCCCCGCGGCATCCGGACCGGAAAGAAGAATCACTTGCAGTCCGTTCTATCCGAAGGAGAACTCGCGATTGGAAGCGGCAGCGAACTGCATCGTTGGGCGCATGCACGCTCCGCGCATATCGCGGCGCACTGCCGCCTCGATGGCCCGCTCTCGGCCACGCACACCATTCGCATTGATGAAGGATGCCATTTTGCTTACCTCAGCGCAGGCGTGATCGGATTCGGGATGCACCATCTTGCAGAATCCAGCGCGCCGCGCAGCGTGCGCCCGCAGAATGGCGAGACCCGGACGGAAGCGATTCCGGCACATGTGCAGGCCGCAGGGGAGGGGCGCTGGCTGGCGACGCGTGATCTAACCATCTCCCCCCAAAGCATGTTTCAAGGGGACCTGGTGGTACATGGCGATCTGTGGATAGGCGCGGGCGCCAGGATTGCCGGCAGCGTCAAGGCCAGCGGGAGTATCCGGCTTGGGGCGGAGGTGCGGATAGACGGGGCCTTGATCGCCGCCGGCTCCATGGTGCTAGCCAAATCGTGCATGGTTGCCGGGCCGGTTTCGGCCGAGCGCGAGTTGGACATCGAGACGCTCTGTGTGATAGGGTCGGCAGAAAGACCAACCACGGTGGTGGCACCCGTGATGCGCGTGAGCGTGGGCGCGGTGGTCTTTGGCGCGGCGTGCGCGCTGGAGAAAGGACGGGTCGTGTCCAAGGGCCATATAGACTCACCGTAGCGCACTTCTCACATATGCGATGAAGAAACTTCTCCTTTTGCTACTGCTGCTTGCCTCCCACGTCAACCAGATGGCCTGTGGAGCCGACCTGGTACTTTCCGGCTATCAGCGCCCCGACGGGGCAATCACCACCTATTTTGGCGGCGACACGATCGATCCGTACTTTGCCGCAAAGGCGCTGCTGGCTGCCCAGGACGCCGGACTGAAAACGAACGCGGCCGCGGGCCGGTGGATAGCGTGGCTACTCCCGCGGCAGCACGACGACGGCAGTTTCGATCGCTATTGCTTGAAAGGCCAGCGCTTTGTCTCCTGTCAGGAAGCCGATGCGGATGATGCGTTGATGGCAGCCTGGATGGAAGTGCTGGTGCGGTCCGTGCCGCCCGCGGGCATGCCGGCGTCCTGGAAGAGGAGCTTCGATAAGGCCAGCCGGAATCTCGACACACTGTACGACAAGCGTTCCGGCGTCTACTATATTTCAACCGATTTGCCGGTCGCATTGCTGATGGACAACGTGGAGGTTTCCAGCGCATTCAAGGCTGTCAGCAGCTATTACTTGCGGATGGGCGACAGGGTGGGCGCAGCCAACTGGATGCGTAAGGCCGAACAGCTCGACAAGGACATTCTGCGTGTGTTCTGGCGACCGCCAGAGCGTTTCCTGGTGAGTACCCAGCCACGCGACAAGTCGGAGTTCTATCCCGATGCTGTGGCCCAGATATTCCCGATTCTGGCCGATATACAGCCTGCCAATCGGACCAACGAAAATGCCTATCAGTCCTGGATGAAGGAACATCGCATGACCTGGTTACAGACGTCCGAGGTCGACTTTCCATGGGGCCTGATAGCCCTTGTCGCGGATAAGATGGGAGACAAGGACGCAATCGCGTGCTGGCGGGTACGATCCGTTCAATTCCGGCACGGGAAGCACTGGAATGTGCTTGAGGAGGCGTTGTATCTGGCGTTTGAAGCGAGGCTAACCCCCGAGCAGTCGCTGGCACCCGTTCAGGCAGGCATGAAATGTCGCTGAGCGTCATGCCGCGGGAACGACCATTATCGATTTCTCCCTGCCAAGGGGGGTGTCGTTTCCATTGACGGGTGTCCGATTTTTTTCAATTGCCTGCTGCCGACCAGTGGCCCGCTGCAGGAGGCGTGGATTCAGACTGATTGCCCTTGAAAGAAGGTTGGTGACCTGACTGTCCGCTTGATTCTCTGCAAAGGCAGCTTATTTGGCAAGAGCGCTGACGGCGGTTTCGAAAAAAATACGATAGGACATCAATGGTGACGCTCTCGGATACCTATAGCAGAGGCTTGTGCGCTCTTCTCGGCTTGCTGATGGTTGGCGCAACCAATCACGCTCGTGCGCAGGCAGAGGCCAACGCGCCAAGAACTTTCGCACCCTTACTCACGGGATTCCTGGAGGGTGGTCTTGGACACGCTAACCTCACTGACAACAATTCGAACTGGAACGACCAGTATCTGAGAGGCGGTGTCCACCTGACCCCAAAAGACTATGTAACCGGCGAAATCAGCCACCAGAACCATTTCGGAGATCAAGGCACGTTCTTCGGTGCGGGGTATACGCGCATATTCAATGAGGACTGGTACGGCTTCCTAAGCGCCGGCACCAGTTCTGGGGGGTTCTTTCTGCCCCGGGTCAGGGTGGACGGACTGCTATTCCGAAAATTCCTTGAAAAAAAGAACTTGGTTGCGAGTGTTGGATTTACCTACTACCGCGCCAAAGAAATCTATACAGACAAGACGCTGCTGCTTGGCGCCACCTACTACTTCGATGGACCCTGGATCATTCAGGCGGGGGCGCGTCTGAACCGAAGCGACCCAGGCAATATCCGCTCCAATCGCGGCATTATCGCGGTGACCTACGGCCGTGACAAGGAGCAATACATTACCCTGAAGTACGACGGCGGAAAGGAAGCCTATCAGTTGACGGGGGAACAGTCGATATTGAGCGACTTCACAAGCCATGAGGTTTCACTGGTCTGGCGGAAATGGATTACCAAGCGCTATGGGTTCAACCTTCGTGCTGTGTACTACGAAAACCCGTCCTACAATCGGAAGCAAGCGGAAATAGGTTTCTTCGTCGAGTTCTAGCCATGTCATCCCGCCATAGGGCCATTCCCGAGCATCCAGACAAGGGGGATGCGCTCGGCCTTAAGGTGCTATGCCGCGCCCGGCATCGATCCCTGGACCACCTGACACTATCGGCCCCTAGGCTGGCGATCATCCTGCTGGTGCCAGTCCTGTTCAATGTGGCCGAATGGATGTTGCGCGGCGCACTCAGCGCCGGGTGGGCGGCCATTTTTGAGTTCTGGATTGGAAAACTAGGGATGGGCGGCACCGTAATTCAAAAGCCAACGCCCTTGGCGTCGCTCGAAATCACCCTACCGCACCTGTATGTACCAGCGATAGCACCCAACTTGCGCACGTGGTGGGTGACGGTAGCCGCCACGATCATCGTCGCCTTGCTTACGCTGCGGCTCCCCGATCGCTTTCTGCCACTAAGGTACTTTTTGCAGTTCGCGATTTTCATACAGACCACGGCGATTCTCTTCTTTGCCGTGGCGCCGGACAGCTTTCCTTATACGGTGAGTGGATATGTTGATAACGGGCTGAAGACCTCATTCGCCTTCCTGTTCCTGCTCCCGTGGGGTCATGCTCTGGTTTACTACATCTTCGATTTTTCTTGGCCAAGCAAGATCTGCCTGACACTGTTCACCCTTGCCTTTGTCGTGATTGCCGTACCGTTGCAATTGACGCTTCACGCGTACCTCTTGTTCCAGTACTCCCTGCTGCTGATGCCCTTACTGTCTTTCGTGCTGGGCCCAACTTGGATCGTGTTTGGCTGCATTGCGCTGTATGGCTGGGCGATGAGCTGGGACCGCCTCAACCCTGAGGCCGAGGCGCCGAGGTCTGCGGAAAAAGACTAGACACGGCAGTCCAACAGATGCACACGCCTCTCCTCAGGAAGGGTGGCACGCACCGTGGCGGCGAGTTCGGAAATCCAGCATTCGGCCGCCGCGCTATCCGCCACAACAAGGTACAACCCGTCGATTTGGAAATCGATGAGCCAGTACAATACATTTTCGGTAAAGTACTGCCGTACCGCGGGATGCTGGAAATTGATGGCGTTGCCCGATCCGTTGTACTGGAAGAATGGACTTGCGTAATGGCCAAGCTGGTTTCCCTCGGAAACGAACTGGTCGTACGCAAGGGTCACCAGCACCATCATGCCTAGACCATGGGCCCGGTCCACCAGTGCACGCAGTTGATTGAGGCCCCCGTACGAGCGCTCGGGGGCGAAGGGCAGCGGCGCGTAGAAGCACTTGCATGCTACCGAATCCTGCGCATGAGGGTTCAGGCTGACCGCAGTGAATCCGCGTGCGGCGAGCGCGGGTAGATGGCTGGCAACTTCCATAAAGCTGCAATGGGAGTCATTGTCTGTCTCATGGATGACTGCCTCCGCCAGAGGGCGACCAAGCCAGTCCGGATTGCACCAGGCATAACTGCTGGCATCGCATACGATGCTTGCGCCTTGGACATCGACCGCCTGCGCGCGCGACGCCGGATCGGGTACCGACATGCCGTTGTCCAGGCGAAACCAGTAGCGACTACCAGCACCGCAAGGGGCCTCCACCTCAAGCCAGCCATGGCTCGATTCGCGCATCAACGTTGGTCCGAGACCAAGCACCTCAAGGCGCACCGCCCAGCCTTGCTCGATGGCGTCAGGCGCCCACAAGCGAAAACGGGTAAGACTATTATCGGACAATTGTGGTCCAAATTGCCATGCCATCATTTGCATCCCTCCTGCTTTGGGCCGACGCCACCACACCGAGAGCAGTGCCACCGCACCGATGCGCCACGCCATATCCGAGCACTCCTTGTCGAGAGTAAATCCAAGACATTTCCCTGGCGGGATTCCTTTATTCGACGGTAACCGATTTCGCGAGATTCCGCGGCTTGTCAACGTCGGTACCCCGCTTGCAGGCAGTGTGATACGCCAGCAATTGCAAGGGAACAACGTGCAGGACGGGGGAGAGCATGCCGTAGTTCTCCGGCATGCGGATAACGTTAAGGCCAACCGAGGAGCCGATCATGGTGCCCGAATCCGCGAAGACATACAGTTCGCCGCCGCGCGCCCGAACCTCCTGCATGTTCGACTTTAGCTTTTCAAGCAACGCATCATTGGGCGCAATGGCCACCACCGGCATCTGGTCTGTCACTAGCGCCAATGGGCCATGCTTTAACTCTCCGGCGGCAAAGGCCTCGGCATGGATGTACGAGATCTCCTTCAATTTTAAGGCGCCCTCAAGGGCAATAGGGAAATGCACGCCACGCCCAAGAAAGAGGGCGTTCTCCTTTTGCGCCAGGACGTCCGCCCAGGCCATGATCAACGGCTCCAGCGCGAGCACCCTGGTGAGCGAGGCTGGCAGATTACGCAGTTGCGTAAGGAGGGCCATCTCCTGCGACGGGGCGATCCTGCCGCGTTGCTTTGCCAATGTAATGGCTAGCAGGAAAAGTCCAACCAGCTGTGTAGTGAAGGCTTTCGTGGAAGCGACGCCGATCTCGGTGCCCGCCCGCGTCAGGTAGTGCGATTCGGCCTGTCGCACAATGGCGCTGCCTGCGACATTGCATATCGCGAGCGTGTGCCGATGACCTAGGGATTGAGCGTGCTTGAGTGCCGCAAGCGTATCAGCCGTCTCGCCGGACTGCGAGACTACGACCACGAGCGCGTTAGGATTCGGTACGCTATCCCGGTAGCGATATTCGCTAGCGAATTCCACGTCGGTCGGCAGTCTGGCAATGGACTCGAACCAGTACTTCGCTGTCAGCGCGGAATGGTAGCTCGTTCCGCAAGCCAGCAGGCGTAGTGCGTCGATCTGGTCGAATGTGCTCTGCGCCATTGGCCCAAACAGCTCGGGACCAATCGCAACGAGCTGTTCCGTTCGATCCGCGATAACGGCCGGCTGCTCAAAAATCTCCTTTTGCATGTAGTGCCGGTAGGGGCCGAGTTCAACACTTCCGGTCCCCGTATCGAGCGCAAGCGCCGCACGCGTGACGACGACACCTCGCCGGTCGAACATCGTTATGCCGGCACGCGACAATGCCACCATATCGCCTTCCTCGAGATAGATGAAGCGACTCGCGCTGCCAGCCAGCGCCATTGCGTCGGATGCCAGGTAATTACCGGCCATCCCCAATCCCACTACAAGCGGTGAGCCACTGCGAGCCCCGATCACCTGGTCCGGCTCGTGAGACGAGAGCACTGCAATTGCATAGGCGCCCTGCAACTCGGCCACCGTGAGGCGGACGGCCTCGAGCAAACTGGTTTTTTGTCCGCGGTGATAGTGATAGTGGACAAGATGTGCAATGGCTTCAGTATCGGTCTGCGATTCGAAGACATAGTCGCGCTCGCACAATGACTTGCGTAGCGCTTCGAAATTCTCAATGATGCCGTTGTGGACAAGGGCGATTTCGCCACACGAGAAAATGGGGTGGGCATTGCAGGTGGCCGGCGGGCCGTGGGTTGCCCACCTCGTGTGGGCAATGCCCAAAGTACCGCGCAAGCCTTCCTCGGCCACCTGTTCCCCAAGCTTGGCCACGCGGGCCACGCTGCGCAGGCGCTGCAGTTTCCCTTCCTTGAGCACAGCGATACCGCATGAATCGTAGCCACGGTACTCGAGACGCCGCAGACCTTCGAGCAAGGCAGTCGTGACGTCATGTTGCGCAATTGCGCCGACTATTCCGCACATGGCATTGCTCCTCAAAATCCGATTGTTTAGCGCGGTGTGAAAAAAATCCAAAATGGATAATCCAGATCGACCATCGGGTTTCTAGCGGGAGTGGGGATCGCTCCTAATGCCGGTATCACTAGCGATTTAAGACGATTTTCATGGTTATGATGGGTGTGGCGATGCGTTGGCATTCCACGCTGCATGTGACTTCCAAGTGCCGTTCGCCGAGTCTGTCTCTGGCATCGATACTTCCATCCGGCAGACGAGGAGAAGCGAGAACTATTACAGATGTTAGGACGGCGACATACGAAAGTCAAAACAACGCGCTTTCAGTGGAGAACGATCGAGCAGCGGGTCTTCTGGAAAACTCGCCGAGGGGGCAAAACGTGAAGAAGAAATGTGGTCTTTCTCTATCAAAATGCTAAATGAAAAATTAATATAGTGGCGTGTTCGGCCACTTTGACCACCACTGCACAGGCTGTGGCTAGCTCAGGGCGCAGGCCGCGGTTAGAGGCTTGTCTGCATAAGCATGTTGCATCAGTTAACCCACTTAAAATGAACCGACCTCCCAGACCTAGTGGCCACGCTCCGATCCAGCGGCGGCGGGAGGGTGAGCCTCACACCCACGGTCGGCCTCGCCGGTTGAACACCGGGGAACATAACAAGGGCAGTGTTAGTCGGTTCAGCAGGCACATCGCAATGACGCGATGAAGACCGACGTCCAAGCCCCGCTATAGTGGGAAGATAATTTGTTTATACAAATGAACGGGTTCATGCATGTGCCTTACGCGCAGAAGCTGACGTCGACGGTTGTAGGTCCTGCCTGGTATGCCCTGACCGGCGATCGTGCTGAGGCGTCCGGCGTCCCATATCTGCGTGGTGCCATGTGTACCTTGCCATGCCCGGTCGCTTCTCCAGATAAAACGGCTCTCGGGATACTGAGCCATACACCCAGCTTCACGCACGGCACCGCCCTCATAGATCTGTCATAGCCGGCAAATGCGTCAGCCTGCAGCGTCCCTTTGAAGCCCTTCAAATGCGCCAGTGGGTGCTCGCCGGAACGACTGGGACTGTATGCGAACCAGGCCGCTGGCGCGTCGCGTGAACCGGCGAGCCGGTGGTCGCGCACGTAGGTCCAGATCCGACCAGTCTTGGTCTTGCCGTTGCCGGGTTCGAACACCGGCACGGGTGTGTCATCGGTGTGGATCTTGTCGACTTGCCTGCCGGCAAGGGGCGGGCCCTGGACCTCAAGCGTCGCTTCATTGATCCGCGTTGCTGCGCACCATCTGGGACGATCCTGTGCGTCCATAAGACGAGCCACTGCGGGACGGAGTCGGCGGCAAGCTGTACTTTTTCCAGCGATGGCGCGGTGCGCGACGCCGAAACGGGATATTTCAAGATCGTGCAGCGCCAGACAGCGGCAAGATCACGTGGCCAGCTGTTCCGGCCTGCCGCCAGATATCGGCAATCGAGCAGCGCGATCCTCCGATATCGCGTAGTAGTACATCCATGCCCTCCCCAGACCAGTAGGCTTCAAGCGATATCTGCTTGGGCGTCCTCAAAAAGTCCGGATAGACACGATCCTAGGGAAGTCACTAATTGGGTTGCCCTCCTGACCATTGCAATCTCATCGCCATTGGTCCGCACAACAGACAAAGAAGCCACACTCAGGCCTGCGTGATCGAATTGCCTATCTTTGAGCCCAATATGGGCGTTGTTGCATAAATCCGGCTGTGCTAGCTGACGTTTACGCGCAACAGCCAAGTTGGCACGTCTGTTAACTTTTCGGGGACTTGCGTAGATTCTCGACTTTTTGCCGAGAAGATGCGCAAGGACGAACACAAGCGAAGCGAGCCGAAAGGTGTCTATCGTGTCAGGAACTGGGCGAGCTACAACGCTGGCTTGATTGCGAGAGGCGACGTGACGATGTGGATTGACGAAAGCGTACTGGGCACGGCGCCCGAGGACACTTCGCCCAGGCGGGGGCGGCCGCACGTCTGCTCGGACGCAGCGAATCAGATGCTGCTTGGACTCAAGCAAGTCTTCCATCTGCCTCTGCGGGCTCTCCAGGGCTTCGCGTGTAGCCTGCGCAAGCTCGCATTCCTCGAGTTGCCGGTACCCAATTACACGACGTTGAGCCGCCGAGCGCAGGAGCTCGCGGTGAAGTTGCCCGCCATGTACAAGGGGAATGGAAGAAGAGCTGCGACTACCACCGTCGCTCGCTGGTCGAGAACCTGATATACGGGCTCAAGACGCTCACGGGCAATCGCCTTTGGGCGCGTGCATCGGCTCGCAAGCAACAGAAGTGGCGATCCGCGCAGGCGTGCTTAACCGCATGGCGGCTCTTGCACGCCCGAAGTCCGTCCGCATCGTCTGAATTTCGGATCACAGGATCCTCTGTGTTTTTAAGTCCGATTTATGCAACAACGCCTCCAATATGTGGAAACATGCAACGGTGTCGATTCTGGCTTTGCTCGCGATCTCAATCGGGAGGGTTAAGGCCGCGGCAGAATCACCTAAGTTGATCGAAAACTCTCTCGGGATGAAGTTCATCTTGGTCCCGTCTGGGGAATTCATGATTGGGTAGTAACGAGTCGTCAGAAGAACTTGCCAAGGCAGTTCCGCAATATGAGTGTGACCGTTTACTGGGAATTGGCTACAAAGCACCGGTGCGCAAGGTTCGCATCACTCGGCAGTTTTACTTGGGGCAACACGAAGTCAGTTTCTTCGAGGAAATTAGACGCGCAAATTTTGTGAAATCTGGGGGAATCGCAAACGCGTCTCGTTAACGATGGGGGGATACGGTGCGCCTTCGGTTTCTTCGAAGAAACTAAGAGCGAGATATATGACAAACGCCAACTGGCGGTGGCGGGAATGTTGCGCCGCTCGCTTTAGGACTTGCTGAACTGCAGACACGAAGGGACGCAACGTCATTGACACCTTCCGAGTCTCCTGGTCAGTGATACCCGCGAGGTGCGTACAAGCTTCAGGCGGAAGCGCGATGCTCACAAGAGTGAACGCAGTTATCAAAATCCAGAAACAGCACCTGGTCCGCCTGTGCCGCCGTCTTCCGAGATCTTCCCATAGTTAACGCTCCAAAAGCACTCGTGCGAACTCCGCTCACTTAATCTCGCTTAATCGGGCTGACTCGTGCGTCGTTCGGTGAGATAAATCATGACGGAATGCTGGTCCGTCATCGACGCATCCAATGCGCGGTACGAGAGTGTGCAATCGGCAGTTAAACATGCGGTGAAAGTCGAGGAGGGCGGTTTTAACGCTGCAGCAGACACGGCTTCGACGACTAGATAGCAGCGCGCAAGGGTAGTCATCTCGGACGCCGCACGTACTTCGCGACGGTGCTGTTTGCACGGGGAGACTGTGAAGCCTAGAGCGGACAGAGTCATAAGGTATCATTCGCTTCCGCTTGACATTCGGGGCTTACCGCCCAGAGTCATGCAAGCCCGGTTCGCGTCACTCGGGGGTATCGAGCCAAGGTGTTTTCCGATTAATCCTTGGAGGTACTTGTGATTCTGGAGTGGTTTTTTACAGGCGATCTAATCAACTTTCTCCTGTGCCACTACACTAGGTGGTCTAAGCTGCCACCGGGGTCGTTGACGGCTCGGACCAGGCTCGACGTGTGACGCTTCCATATCATGCGTGATTTTCAATTGGTTGGCGCCAGAAGTGGCGCCCGCCGTTCTGCATTCCTGCGAATTACCAGAAAGACTCTTGATGTTCGGATTTCTCCGCAGCTACTTCTTCAACGATCTTGCGATCGATCTCGGTACTGCCAACACTCTCATCTACATGCGCGATAAGGGAATCGTCCTGGATGAACCCTCCGTGGTTGCGATCCGCCGGCAGGGTGCTCTCAATCCTCGGAAAACCATCCAGGCGGTCGGCCAGGAAGCCAAACAGATGCTGGGCAAGGTACCGGGAAACACTGAGGCCATCCGTCCGTTGAAAGACGGCGTGATCGCGACTTTACGGTCACGAGCAGATGCTCAAGCAGTTCATCAAGATGGTGCACGACACCAAACTGCTTCGGCCGTCGCCGCGAATCATCATCTGCGTGCCCTGCGGCTCGACCCAGGTCGAGCGCCATGCAATCCGCGAATCCGCACTGGCCGCCGACGCCAGCCAGGTCTACCTGGTCGAAGAACCAATGGCGGCCGCGCTAGGCGCGGGCCTACCGGTGTCAGAGCCGTCCGGCTCGATGGTGGTGGATGTCGGTGGGGGTACGACCGAGGTCAGTATGGATGGTCTATAAGGGCTCCGTACGCGTGGGCGGCGACAGGTTCAATGAAGCCATCGTCAACTACATTCGGCGCAATTACGGCATGCTGATTGGCGAGCGGACCGCCGAGGCCATCGAGAAGGCAATCGGATCGGCCTTCCCAGGCTCCGAAGTCCGCGAAATGGAGGTCAAGGGCCGCAATCTGTCCGAAGGTATCCCGCGCGCATTCACGGTGTCGTCCAACGAAATCCTCGAAGCGCTGACCGATCCGCTTAATCAAATCGTGTCGGCAGTTAAGATCGCGCTCGAACAGATCCCGCCGGAACTCGTTGCCGACATTGCCGAGCGCGGCATGATGCTGACCGGCGGGCGGGGCGTTGCTGCGTGAACTGGATCGCCTCCTGGCAGAGGAAACCGGCCTACCTGTGCTGGTGACCGAAGACCCATTGAGCTGCGTAGTGCGGGGCGCCGGCATGGCGCTCAAACGCAAGGACAAGCTCGGCAGCTTCTTCTCTTACGAGTAACGACTAAGCCGTGAAGCGGTGAATACGTGGCGCTTGATGACGACGCGTAGTCGTATCGGTCCGAAGTTTGACGCAGCGATTTAGTCTAATTCATGGTCCGACTTTACACGACCGCGCCGTCAAATTGAAAATGCTTTGGTAAGCACTCTGTCTTGCGGTCCGAGCCCAGATACGCGGGACATAAATTGTTTCCATGTTTTAATCTAGATTTAAATCAATAAACCACAGTATGGAATTGAAGTCTATTTACCCTTTGTATCGCCTTCCCTCCAGGGGGTTGGTTCTCTTTACCGCTCTCGCGATGGCCCTGGCGGGTTGTGATGGAGGTGGTAACTCTGAAGAGTCCACCGCGGTGATTGGTAATTCAACCACAAAATATCAGCCTGAGAATGCAAATCCAAGCGCAGGTGCGTCCGCCAAATCAGGATTTGATATCCTTGCTAGTCTTGATGCCTTGAAAATTACAACTGGCCCCTTTGCTGGAGCCTATCAAGTTGGCTCTGGAAGTAATTGGCTGAACTGGTATTTTGCAAATATTGGCTTGTTCGGATTCATAAAGGACCGCCAGAATGAGGTGCGGGCTTACATGGATCTGTATATCAAGAATGTCAGTCGCGTGAACTACACAATAAACGACATTAAATTTAACGGGGATTTAAATTCTCCAATACAGTGCCCAGCCGATTCTAACGATTCTTATGCTTCAACATTCTTGTCCCTGGCGGCAGAATATATGAGGGTGACTGGCGACGTCACATGGTTTCGGAACAACTTGTCCATCCTCAAAGCCATCGCCTACGCAAATCTGGCAGTCCCGCAAAAGCCGGGTGGTCTGATTTCTGTATACCGACAAGACTACACACCACCAACCAATACGACACATTGTCCGAGCTTTACTCCATCAAATATTGCTTACACGGAGGACAATACGGAAAATTACCGAGGACTAGTCGATTTTTCGAATGCGCTTAAGGTGCTGGGTGATTCGGACTCGATATATTACAGCCAGGTAGCAAATTCGGTTGCGGTTGGAATTCAGGGGAGATCCAATGGTTCGGCATTTTTTGCCGCGGATTCCGATAGTACTATTAATCCGAATTTCTATCCTGGAACGGTCACGCAAGTATTTCCGCAGCTCAATGAAATTCCCTTATCGTCCGATACTGTTGCGACGCAAAGCCGGTATGATACTGGGTATGCCTATCTGAATGCGCACGCGCCAACCTGGTCCACACAGATCGACCCAAGCGCAAGCTATCCATGGATGCTTTTGGGCTACGTCGCGGCGAAACGAGGGGATACGGCGCGCGCGCAGCAGCAGATGGCATTGCTGCGAGAAAATAGTGGAAAGGCGATCATCAATGAAATCGGCTTTTATAAGCGTATTCTTAATGCAGGCGTTAGCGAGATAAGCTAGCGAACTGGGTGGCACCGTCAACTAGGAACATCGCAGGCGAAGCAAGGCATTGATGTCACTCTGCTCATTAAGCGGCGGATGGATTTTGGGTGAGCTCCGTTAGGCAGGTTTGCCCGGCAATGGGGCTTACTTTCATGGCACTGTTCTGTGGTTTTCGAGAGCTCAGGCGCCAGCGCGGGATGGACGCGCCCGTTCGAAGATTGCCATCCATTCGTCATAGCATTGGGCGATGCGGGAAACGGCGTCCTACTCGTCATCTTCTTTGATTCGTAGTCGGCGATCGCGTCCCAGAAGGAGGCGCCCGACCGGGAAGCCAATCAGCAGCTTTTGCTGATCGTAGAAGGTGCTGCGTGGGAGGCCGGCCACCTCAAGCAGATCCGCGAGTGGTGGCGCACGAGGACTTGGCCCTCCCTGCCAAAGACGACCAACTCGACGCCGGCATGCCGGGCAAGCACTACGCCAAGGGCGATTCTATTCACCAACTCGCTGTGGGGCGAGAGAACGTACTCCGCGACCTCTCGCGTCACGGCCCAACCTTCCCCGTGCGGTGCGACGTGAACATTGGCTTTACCACTCATGGGTGTCTCCCGAAGGTTTGCTCTCCCAGTGTTGGCCGGCCTTCCGGTGTTGAGGATCAGAGATCGTGCGACCGGTGCTCACCATATGCGAGACCAATCACACGGTCCAACCGCTCTGATTTCTATCCGGATTTCGTCCGCAAGTACGCTTTTCGACCGTTGCTGGAAGGCAACAGCAGGGCGAATGATGTTCCGTATTCCTGAGACTACATCGAACTTGCGAATAAAAGCCAGCGGGCGAAACGCCCCACAGGTGCCCTGTTTCGCACTGAAAAGCTATGGTCGCATGAATGATCAGCGCGAGTCGCATGAATGACGATCTTCAACATCCATGGCGAGCATCCCCCTGACGAGATGCAATTAATCGCCAGAAATCTTACCTCAACCTTAAAATGGTGTTTGGCAACACGGGCCACCTGCCAGCGGAGCGCCCGTTGTCGGGCGAGCAGTTGCGGGGCAAGGTCACACTGGTCTACTTCTGGACATACTCCTGCATCAACTGCATTCGCACCCTGCCGTACCTGCGCGCATGGGCGACAAGTACAAGGACCAGGGCCTGACGGTGATCGGCGTGCACACACCCGAGTTCGCCTTCGAGAAGAAGCCCGAAAACGTCCGCCGCGCGATTCCCGATTTCCGCATCGGTTTTCCCGTGGCCATCGACAGCGATTACGACAAGGAGGGAAGGCCGATCATTGATCCGCAGAACAACAAGAAGGCACCGGATCAAGGCGCTGCTACGTCGGTCTGGTGCGCAACGAATCCCAGACTCGACGGCATGGACGGCGTTTACTGCGCCGACTGCGACATTGCCCGTGCACTCCCTCCCGACGATTCGACGGAGCTGCATGGCGTACGTACCCGAGCGACAGACCCCATCGCCGCCGGACGGCTCTGGCAGTTCAGCGAACAGCTGACAGGCGCAAGCATCGACTGAAGGAGCCGGCGGCCTGGAACTTGCCCCCACCGCCACTGCCGCCGGATTTTTGTATGCCTTTGTATCTGGCAGCAAGCGGGATACTTGCCCAGACAGAAGGGCTGTTTCGCGCTACGTGGGGGATACATCGGTCTTCTTTAATCCATAGCGTGGCCCGGCGCCAGACAAGTGCGAAGTAACCGGGACGCGCAATCGAATCCATCTCAGTCCAAGGAGATCCATCATGATCCGTATCGAAAATGTGCTTTACACCGGAAAGGTCCACGTTACTGGCGGCCGCGATGGCCAGGCGCACAGTGACGACGACCGTCTGAACCTTAAGCTGTCGCCCCCTGGCAGCAACGGTCACGGCACGAATCCGGAGCAGTTGTTTGCCGCAGGCTGGTCCGCCTGCTTTATCGGCGCGATGGGCCGTGCCGCCAGTCAGATGAAGATTAAGCTGCCGGCGGACCTGGCACTCGATACCGAAGTGGACCTGGGCACAACCGGCGATGCGTACTTCCTGCAGGCCCGCCTGAATGTCAGCCTGCCAGGCGTGGACCGTGAGGTGGCGCGAGCCGTAGTGGAGGCAGCGCACCAGCTCTGCCCGTATTCGAAAGCGACGCGCGGCAACATCCACGTCGAGCTGAATCTGGTTTGACATGCATCGCGGCCTGCCTGCATCGCCTGGCAGGCCATCGCTTCCAATCTTTCACGTACTCGAACCATGCGCACGTATCTACGCGCCGCCCTGGTGGCCTTGGTCATCGGCGCGGTTTACTTCATTGGGACTGGCGCGCGCACCTTCAGTGCGCCGCCGGCTAACGGCAGTGCCGCGCCCGAGTTCACTGGCATCAGCCAATGGCTGAACTCGCCGCCACTGTCCATGCAGGCCTTGCGCGGCAAGGTAGTGCTGGTGGACTTCTGGACGTACTCCTGCGTGAACTGCATCAACACGCTGCCCTACGTCAAGCAGTGGTACGAGAAGTACAAGGACCGGGGCCTGGTCGTTGTGGGCGTACACACGCCCGAATACACCTTCGAGAAGTCGACGGCCAACGTGCAGGCCGCACTCAGGCGCCTCGACGTCCGCTATCCGGTAGCGCAGGACAACGGGTACGGCACGTGGTCGGCATTCCGCAATGAGTACTGGCCCGCCCTGTACCTGATCGACGCCGACGGCCGCATCGTCTACCAGCACTTCGGCGAAGGCAGCTATGCCGAGACGGAGGCTGTCATCCGGAAACTCCTGGCGGAGCGCAAGCCGTCGCAGCCGGCCTGATGCGAGCAAATCAGGGAGCCCAGTTCACGGGGCCCCAACATCGCTCCGGCCGCTTCGAGGCGGGCGGCAGTTCGGCCATTTAACGGTTATGTCGGGCAGTAAGAGTGGCCGCTTCTTTGACGCAAGCCCACCGACGTGACAGAAGCGCAGTAGCCGACGATGAAGTTGCCTTCAGTGCCGTGTAGGATCAGTCCGAATGTTCGTGTACGGCCGCTGACAAAGACGGCTCGGGCGCACGTCGCCCCGGGTTGCTCAACCACCGGCGGCTCGCAGTAGTGGCTCGGCGTGGGTCCGCTTTGTATTCCAATGTGTCCGCCGCCGCCGCGAGGACAAAAGGTTACAGAAATCCCACCCGACCGATGCATCGCCAATATACGCCTCCGCTGAAATGGGGTTTCTGGCTTCGAAGACAAGGCGTGCAGCTCGCGAAGGTCCAGGCGCTTGTGCGCTACTGGGAGACGGGCTACGACTGGCGCGACTGCAGTGAGAATCCGGCATGAGCTGGATACCAGCGACATCGAGCTCTCACCGTATTACCTCGCCAGCGAAATCCGGGCAATTTATGCCGGCATGATGATCGCAGTGCCGCCCGAGGTGGCAGGCCTATGACCTGCTCACCCCAGCTCAGCTCGGTCGCGAGTTGATCAAGATGGCGACGCACGTTGATCCCCGCGCGATGCGCAAACATGGGTCGACAGCCACGCGCTTGGCTTGGTTGGCTCGGTTTTCATCGCGGTGGCGCCGTTTGTCGCCGAATGGGTGAATCAGCGTATCGCGCGGTCGAGTCAGCAGACCAGCACGGCGGCGCATAGACGTGGCGGTTGGCGGTGCGCCAACCCAGGTTCGTTCAGGCCGGTGGGGAGCCCGCCTTGAGCAATGCCTTTAACGGGGTGTGCAGCTCGGAGGTGTCCTGATGCTGATGCACCGCCACGGCATGCTGGACTCGACTTCGAGTCGTTCGTTTCCACCGTTGACGCTGAGCGCCACGGTGCAGTTGAGGGGCCGCGCTTCCGAGATCGCAACCGAGAGTTGGTAAGACCAATCCCGGCCATGAAGCGCCATGCGCCCACGTCATAGCTCGGACGTTCGGACGTCGGGTCCGCTCAGCAAACGGCCATTCGATTCGTCGCGACGAACATTGCTTCATCGGCCAATCCAGACGGCCAGGCTGTCCATCGATTTGCGCAAACGACTGCTTGCTCGAGCAGATCCAGGGGCATTCGGCCTCAGCGGTTTTCCGGATTGTCAATCAACAATGCCACGCGACTCGCGTTCTATATCGTCCGCGACAGAGGCGCGCGCAAATCGCATTTGATATTCGCTCGGCGAGAGACCGGTCTTGCGCTTGAACAGTTGTCGAAATGTGCTGAGGTCTCCATAGCCGACGCGCTGGCTGACAACATCGAGGCCGATAGGTCTTGACTCCAGCAATTGTTTGGCCACTTCGATGCGCAGGTTCTGCAGATACGCTAATGGCGCAAGGTCTACTGCCTGCTTGAAACGTCGGTTAAGCGTCCGCTCGCTGACAGCGAGCCACGCGGCGAGTTCACTCAGTCGAAACCCCTGATGAAGTGTCGCCTCCATGCGCTGTTGAGCTTGCGCGACGAGCGGATCGGCATGTCCGTGGTCGTCGAGAAGCTTGGCGTAAGAAGCCTGAGAAGTCCGGTTCATGTCGATCAATAGCGACTTGGCGGTCGTCGCGGCAAGTTTCTCACCGGCGAATATTTCGACCAACCGCACGGCGAGGTTGAGATAAGACGTCACTGAACCGCCCGAGATAATGCCATCTTGCCCGGTCAGAACTTCCCGGGCTCGAACTTCGACACGCGGATAGCGTCGGGCAAAGTCAGGCGCTTTGGCCCAGTGTGTCGTGGCGACCCGGCCGTCGAGTAAGCCCGCCTCAGCAAGCAGATAGTTGCCCGTGCAGTATGCGGCCAGCACGGCTCCCGCCTCGCGTTGGCGCCGTAGCGCCGAAGACAGCGCGTTCAACTGCTCCCGGCGGCCGATGAACTCATCCATGTTGGAAAAAAACGGGGCCGTAATCAGAACGGCGTCTGCACGCTTGCGTGGATCGATTTTGCCGTCCACCGCAATGCTCTGGCCCGAAGCAGCCCTGACCGGTTGCCCGTCAAGCGATTCCACGCGCCACGCGAACATGGGTAAAGGGTTGGGCCTACGTGTGCCTTCCCGTGCGCTCAGGTGATTGGCAGCGTTGAGGACGTCGATGGGCCCCGCGACGCCGGATGCCAGAATTCCGTCATAGACCCAGATCCGGATCGTGATCATTTGCGTATGTGTCTGATATTCCTCGAATGATGGCAATACTGCCACTTCCAGATTCTCCCGTAAAGCGCGATGATCGCCAAACCGAAACACATGACGAAGGACTGCGACCATGCCAATGATCGACGCGCTGTGGCCGGACGATGCCTTGACGCCTGAAGCGGAAGCACGTTTGGTTAGAGAACTGACTGACATCCTGATCAAAGCGGAAGGCTATGACCCGGGCAATCCGATTGCGCAGGGAGTCACCGTGCTTCATCTCCATAGACCGGCCGCGGTATTCGTCGGCGGGGAACGCTCGAAGGCACCGCGCTACCGGATCATTCCTTCGGCGCCTGAGGGGCAATACACTGTCGAGTCACGTAGAGCGTTGGTTAAGGCAGTCACAGAAGCGGTAGCCCGCGCCGAGAACCGACCGTTCGAAGAGGTCGCACCGCGCGTCTGGGTTTTCCCGACGGAGATTCCGGACGGTACCTGGGGCAGTCGTGGCGCCATTTACACGCTGCCTGACATTCATGCACTTCTGGCCGGTGAATCCGAACGGAGTGTCGGCGTGGAGCGACTCGCGCGGCGAAGGCGCGAGAAGGCACGAATCGCGCTAGGAGCCGCTGTTGATGCCGCCAGCGCTGGAATTGCCAGGTCTTAGCAGCGTTCCTCGTGATTTGTTCGGCGGGACGGAAGAGGATGCCCGTGTTCGCTGACAACGTTCATACAATCGATTGAGTACCGAACATGAAATTCAACGATACAGCGCCAGTCTTGGCTCCTGTCGGCGGCCCGCCGTTCTGGCTGGCCAGGTTAGCCGAAAATGCGACGCTTGAGGCGACCGTCCTGAAGCGTCCGGTCGAAGGGCGGGCTGACATCCTGTCGGTGATCAAGCACGCAGTCTCGCTCTACGAGTTCCAGCATCACAGCTACAAGGGCGAGACAGGCAACGGACGATACATGGAGTCCTACCGCTCGCAGATTCAGGGCATGCCAATCGAGACTCTACTCGTGGAGCACCTGAACGAACAGGGTGAGGCTGACTCCGTGGTGATCAACCATCGTCCGCTGAATGCCGCGATGCTGTTTTTCGAAACTGATTTGGGAGCGGGTCGACGAGCGGTTCCGTGACCTCTATCTGACCGGACCGGAAGCCGACGCCGTGAATGCAGCCTCGGGTTCGAGTTGATCGTTTCGGCGCGGAATTTATCAATTCTTCCGGAGTATTGACCACTTTTGAATGACTGTTCTCCCTCGATTCGATGTCCCATCGGGCCAGTAGCGCGCCGGACCACTACGGGCGTGCAGGCCCAGAGCGACAACCAGGCTTCAGGGCGAGCATCGACGTCCACGACTCGATCAACGCCAATGTACTGCGAGGGCGGTTGCACATCCTGATCGTCGACTGGCCTGGCGGCGCGCGGTTGAGACAAGAGCGGGTTTACCGTGTGCGCCGACACGGTTCTCCTTGCATCGCAATGTATCTGCTGCGCGCTCTGATACGTGCACTCACAGAAACCATTTTTCCCAGACATATCCCGGATTCGCCGGCGCGCTCAAATACGTCCATACGGTGGTGAGTCCGCACAGCAATGTAGATACCTCGATCATGCTCGCTCAAACGGATGAATCGCTGGCAGTCTGGAATTTGTCCTTCAATGTACTGCATATGCGGCATAAGCCGAGCATGACGTTAGACATTCAGCACAAAGCAGGTAATGACGTGAGCAGCGAGATCGCGCAGAACTGCCTGCTGACGCGTACGCGGCAGATTTCGCGGGTCTTGACAGCGATTTACGACGACGCGCTACGGCCGTTCGGCATCAACGCCCCTCAGCTCAGCCTGCTCGTGCTTATCGCGGAGCATGAACCACTCAGCCGTTCGGATCTCGGTCGCAAGAACCATCATGACCGGTCGACGCTTACAAGGATTTTGCAACCCCTGATCTCGCAGGGGTGGGTCGCCGAAGGCTTCCCCGGAGGCGATGGCCGCAGTCGCCCCCTTTCGCTCACGGAACAAGGCAGAGCATTGCTTAGCAGCGCTGCGTCCGCATGGTCGACTGCGCAGACAAAAGCGAGAGCCCTGCTGGGAGAGGCTGGGGCCGACGCGCTAATGGGCATCGCGGGCGAGTTGCCGCGCCGCACGATTTGATTTTTCTATTCTCAAAGTTGCATATGCAACACCACCAGGGGCGCCTGTGTGCCCGTCTTTATCAGTCAAGGAGTTTGCAATGAAAGTCGTCAAAGCCGCCGCAGTCCAGATCAGCCCTGTCCTCTACAGCCGTGAGGCAACCGTCGAGAAAGTCGTGCAGAAGATCCACGAGCTTGGTGAGAAGGGGGTGCAGTTCGCCACCTTCCCGGAAACCGTGGTGCCTTACTACCCGTATTTTTCCGCGGTCCAGACGGGCATTCAGCTTCTGTCCGGAAATGAGCAGTTGAGGCTGCTTGAGCAGTCCGTGACGGTGCCGTCCCCCGCCACCGACGCAATCGGCGAGGCAGCTCGCAAGGCGCGCATGGTGGTGTCCATCGGCGTGAATGAGCGTGACGGCGGCACCATTTACAACACGCAACTGCTCTTCGACGCAGACGGCACCTTAATCCAGCGCCGCCGCAAGATCACGCCCACGCATTTCGAACGCATGATCTGGGGCCAGGGCGACGGGTCGGGCCTGCGCGCCGTCGACAGCAAGGTCGGCCGCATTGGCCAACTCGCATGTTTTGAGCACAACAACCCGCTCGCGCGCTACGCGATGATTGCCGACGGCGAGCAGATCCATTCGGCCATGTATCCGGGGTCTGCCTTCGGCGAAGGGTTTGCCCAAAGGATGGAAATCAATATCCGCCAGCATGCGCTGGAGTCCGGCTGCTTCGTCGTGAACGCAACGGCCTGGCTGGACGCCGACCAGCAGGCGCAGATCATGAAGGACACGGGCTGCGCGATCGGTCCGATCTCGGGCGGTTGCTTGACCACCATCGTGACACCGGAGGGCATGCTGCTGGGCGAACCTATCCGCTCGGGTGAGGGCGAGGTCATCGCCGATCTTGATTTCTCGTTGATCGACCGACGCAAGGCCTTGATGGACTCGGCCGGCCACTACAACCGGCCAGAGCTGCTCAGTCTCCTGATCGACCGTACGCCCACCGCGCACGTTCACGAACGCGCTGGGCATGCCGTGCCGAGCGCGGAGCAAGGCCCGGAGGATCCGCGCGCCACAGTTGCTTGAGCCCGTTCAGCTAGCCCTATACATCATGGAGATTTCTTTGAACTCGATTGTCAGGATTGGCACTGCGGCCGCTGCATTTGCTGCTCTCATGGTGGCCGCCTCCCCAGGTTACGCAGGGGCGACCTCCAAAGCTCACACGGATGCGGCGGCCGTTCAGAAGACCACCGCCGCAAAGGTTGCCGACGTGTCAGATGCGGCGCTGGTGAAGTCGTTGCCGGGATTCAGGAACGGCTACGCCGAGGTAAACGGTGTACGGCTGCACTACGTCGTCGGCGGCAAGGGCGAGCCGCTCGTGTTGCTGCCGGGCTGGCCTGAGACCTGGTGGACCTTCCACAAGATCATGCCGACGCTCGCCGAGCATCATACCGTCATCGCCGTGGACTTGCGCGGCATGGGCGCATCGTCGAAGCCCGCCGAAGGCTACGACAAGAAGACCATGGCACGGGACATTCACGAGCTGGTGAAATCGCTGGGCTATGACAAGGCCAGTGTCGCAGGTCATGACATTGGCTCTGCGGTGGCCTTCGCGTATGCGGCGAACTATCCCCAGGCCATCGACAAGCTGGTGATGCTGGAGCTGCCGCACCCGGACGAGAGCCTGTTGTCGTTCCAGCTTCTACCCGCGCACAACACCTTCGGCGACAAGCTCGACTTCGCCCATCCGTATCTCTGGTGGTTTGCCTTCAACCAGGTCAAAGGGCTGCCGGAGAAGCTGCTCGCCGGTCGTATCCGGGTCGAGCAGGATTGGCTCTTCAAGTACTTCCTGGTGGACGAGGGTGCGATCGACGCGCGGGACCGAGCCGTATATGAGCGCGCGTACAACAGTGCCGACGCCATTCGTGCAAGCAACGCGTGGTATCAGGCCTTCACGCAGGACGTGGTAGACAACAAAGGTTACGGCAAGCTCGAGATGCCGGTTCTGGCGATGGGTGGCCCGGCCTACCGATGGATGAAGAAGGTCATTGGACAGAAGGTGTCGAACCTGACTACTGTGAATCTGGAGGGCACGGGCCACTTCGTTCAGGAAGAGCGCCCCGAACTCGTCGCCAGGACGATGGTGGACTTCCTGCAGACCATCGGACCGGCGACCTGAGAGACCCCAACACGTAGTGCTCCGCCAGTGACGGCATGATCTTGTGGAAGGTCCACCACGTCTCCGGCCAGCCTGGCAGCAATACCAGCGGCTCGCCCTTGCCGCCTATGACGTAGTGCAGCCGGACGCCGTTGACGTCGGCATAGGCGTTGCGGAATCCGGGCAGCGACTTCACGAGCGTTGTGTCGGACACATCGGTGTGCGAGGCAATTCATTGCCGGGCGTTTTCTGTGCCGGCATGTGCATTGGCTGCCAGCGCAGTGCCGGGCAGGGCGAGGATCAGGCTGGTGGCGAGGGCCGCCCCAGCCGCAATGCGGGTAACGATGGTCTTCAAGATGCGTCCCCTGATACTCATGCGGCGGCGCGCGGTTTGCTCAGCACGGCTGCGGCTTCTACGATGGTCATGGCAAATCTCCTTCTAATTGGATGCGGCATCGTGCGCCGCGATGGTGTTGCGTATGCAACATGAACTGCAAAAAAAGACGGCGCGATCAGGCGCCTCGTTTCGGCAACTCCTTGGCGATGCCCATGATGGTGCCGGCGCCTTGTTCGCCGACCAGCGCTCTGGCCTGGGCCTGCGCCGTCGACCACGCAGGGGCGGCCTTGCGCAGCAATGCCTTTCCCTGCGCGGTGACGGTCAGCGGCCGAGTGCGGCCATCCTTCTCCGGCGCGCCTTCGACGAGCCATCCCTGCGCCAGCAGCGGTTGCAGGTTCCGCGTCAGCGTCGAGCGCTCATGGTGGTTGCGCCGCCCGAGGTCGGCGCGGCTGATCGGGCCCAGCTCATGCACCATCACCAACAGCGTGAACTGCGGTGCATTGATGCCAATTGGCCGCAACGCATCGTCATAGACGGCGGTCAGCACCCGGGAGATCTGCCGGGTGCGCGTCAGGAGGCAGTTACGGAGCATCTCGCTGCCCATCGTGTCGGCCATCTTTTTCCGTGCTGCCGGACTCATATCAGGCAATCCATCGCATCAACGCTTCACGTCCGGCACCGTGACCGGGACGACTTCGCTGGCGAGGATCTTGTGGCTTGGGTCGGCCAGCTCGAGCTTCAGCTTGTGCGGACCGGGTGCAAGGCCTACCACGATGACAGGGTCCTCGCTGGTATGGGCCCAGGTGGCGGGTCCGTTATCGACTGTCACATGCAGGTGCCCGATACGCGGCGAGAGTTCAACGGCCGTCTTGCCGAAAACCGGCATGACGCGGAAATTCTCGGTCCGGAACTGCACGATCACCACCCCCCGGGCCAACGGCTCGGGCAGCGGCGAGTAGGGGATCAGCTTCGGCGGCGGCTCGGAATTGAGCGGAAGTATCGCAGGTGGCGTCTGCGCGAGAGCACTTGCGCAGAGTGCTACCCCAGCCGTGGCCAAGGAGAGTTGTTTGAGTAGAAATCGGGAGCCCATGGTTTTGTCCTTTTTGTCGCAGGCGGTTGCTCGACGCACGAATTCACCTGGATTCACGCGTAAGTACAGAATAGACACGCGATGAAGAAAGGGAGTGGTCTCGTTACAACGACAGCATGACTGCCTGCGAGACGAAGTTTGCGCAATGAAAGCCCCTGCCGCCAGTGGCCGCGTGTATGGGAATGTATTGGGAAGGAAAGCGGATACGTGGCCGTACAAAACTGCGCCGGGCCCGCCACAGGGCAGATACATGCCTGACCTTAAATGTTGCATATACAACGAGAGCGCTCTTGTATTTCTTAAGATCAACGAGGTGAAAGACATGATGAACCAATCCAAAAAGCGCCGACTGCTTGCCGCAGGCGCCGTTGGCGCCATCGGCGCCGTCGCAGTGGCACTGATGGCCGGTTGCGCGAGCATCGGGCATACGACGAAAGCGGAGCCCGAGATCGGGTATTTGCAGATCAATCCCGATATGAAGGTCAGGCGCCTGGTTGTGCACAACACCACGCCGAAAGGCACCGTGCTGTTCCTGCATGGATTCCCGGAGACGATCTACGCTTGGAAAGATATTTCTACGGAGTTGAGCAAGGACTACGAGATCCATGCCTTTGACTGGCCGGGTTACGGCGATTCGTCGCGGCCTTCCGCGGACAAGTTCTCCTATGCGCCGCGTGATTACGCCAAGGTGCTGAAAGACTACATCGAACAGGCTGGGATCGACAAACAGAATCTGGTGATCTATGCGACCGACATTGGCGCGTTGCCCGCCTTGCTCTCGGCCATCGACGATCCCGCGATTGCGAAGCGCATCATCGTTGGCGACTTCGCGCCGTTCAACCGACCGCAATATATGCAGGAGCGACTGCAAGGCCTGAAGGAGCCGAAGTCGGCGGAAGCGGTGCGGGCGGCGTTCAACAAGACGCGCGACGAGATTCTGCAGAATGCCTTCACGCGCGGCTTGCCCGCGGCGTCGCACTATGAGGTGCCACCGGAATTGAAGGCTGATATGGCGCGTGGCTGGCCAAACGGAACACTGACGACCGCCGATGCCTTCTATCACTACTATTCGCACTTCACCCGCGACGAGGACTATTTCGAAAAAAATCTGGCGAAGCTGAAGACGCCCGTCAAGGTGATTTGGGGAGAGCAGGACATCTATGTCCGGAAAGAGATGGGCGAGGAACTGGCGAAGCGCGCCAACCTAGATTTCGAAGTGCTGCCGAACATTGGCCACTATCCACACCTGCAAAGCAAGGAAACGACCATCGCGGAGGTGCGTAGCGCGTTCGATGGCAAGTAATGGCAAGTAAAGGTCGACCAGCCGCCGGGCGCGTTTGATCCGGCGGCTTTGCCAAGTCGTGCGTCGTCGATAAGCGCGGCAGTTCGTTCCGTTGCGCCCTCGTCGGGTGCGAAACGCACGTGACGCAGCCTCAGCGGGCGCGGACCCACGCGCAGGCCGATCGCTTTCACCGATCGCTTCCACCGTTCGCCGGTGCTGTCCAGACACGGGAATCGGATTTCCCGCGTGCAAGTCACTCTGCCAGATGCAGACTGGATAGCTGCTACGTCCTCTCATTGACGATTGACCCTGCCCATACTGGTGGCCGCTGTCCGCGCCAGGGACATGCCGTTTCCAATTGTGCGGCCAGACGGAACAGCGTGTCCTCCCGCCCGAAGCCAGACATAAAATGCGACCCGATTGGCAGACCTGTTTGGGGGTCGATGGAAAGCGGCACTGACATTGCTGGCGTTCCGGTCACGTTCGATAACGCGGTAAACGGTGACTGGCTAAAAACGTGCGCGATCCAGCCAAGCCCATCGACGGATGTTTCTACCCCGTTGTATTCACCAATCCGAGGCGGAAGTCCGGGTAGCGTCGGTGTCAGCAGAATGTCGTAGTCGCCGAAGAACCGCCCCAGCGCCCGTGTGACCGTATTCCTGACCTGCAATGCCGACAGGAGGTCTACGGCGCCAATCTCAATGCCGTATCGATAGAGCGCGAGCGTTGCAGGTTCGAGGTGTTTTTCATCCACCGTTCGTCCGGTGGATGCGGCAATGCCGTTGATCCGGAGCGCCGCGTTGGCAGCCCAGATTTGCGCATTGCATAGCACAAAGGCGTCCCAGCTCACACCCAAATCTGGCGCTACTTCATGGACATGATGACCCAGGGACTCAAGTGTCCTGGCCACCTTGCTCAAGGCATCAGCAACCCCCGTGTCGGTACGCGCGGCATTGAATGGATTCATCATGAACCCGATCTTCAGATTTCCCGGCTGCTGCCGGATCTCCGACAGATAGCTGGCTTTGGGCGGGGCAATGTAGTAGGGCTCGCCCACGCCGCCGCCGTGGATGCCATCAAGCAGCGCCGCACTGTCGCGCACAGTTCGGCTCACGGCAAAATGCACGCCCAGACCATTCCATACTTCGTCCACGTAGGGCCCGTTCGACACGCGTCCCCTGGTCGGCTTCAGACCGAAGAGCCCGTTGCAGGAGGCCGGCACCCGTATCGATCCGCCTCCGTCCGTCGCATGCGCAATGGGAACGATACCGGCGGCCACCGCCGCTCCCGCACCGCCGCTCGATCCGCCCGCGCCATGTTGCAGACTCCAGGGGTTCCTCGTCGGGCCGTACAGCACGGGTTCCGTCGTCGTGCTGACCGCCAGTTCCGGCATGGTTGTTCGCCCAAGCGTGATCAGGCCTGCCTGACGGAAACTCGTCATCACGTACGAGTCTTCCTTTGCGACGGTTCCCATCGCCAAACGACTGCACATTTCGCTCCTGCGTCCCCGCATGGCAACGCCAAGATCCTTGAGGAGAAACGGCACGCCGCCGAGCGGTCTCGGATCGGCGCTCACGATGCCAGCTGACTGTATCTCCACCTCTTCGGGCCAATAATCGAGCACAGCGTTTACCTGGGGATTGACCGCCTTGATGGCAGCCAATGCGGCCTGCGCTACTTCCATTGCGGTCACTTCTCGCGTGGCGATGAGGTGATGCAGGCCCATGCCGTCAAGGGCGGTGTATTCGGCGAGCTTCATTTGGACGTTCTCTTTCAGCGACACATTGGGAGGGCGCGCATCGCAAGGGCTGCGCGCCTGTCTGGTCTGACCGCAGGCAATGGAGGACGTTCGTCCCGCATCGCACTCCCCGGCGGCTTCATAGTTGAGTGACTACTGGCATGCGCGATCACTGGCCAGAGGAGATTTACTTCGCTTGATGCACGCTGGCCGGCATGGGCGACTCGTGGCGAAGCGCGGTATCGGCCCTGGGCTTCAGGCGCAGGAACAGGATGATGAACGCGCACATCGGCAACAGCGCTGCCATCAGCAGGAACCCAGGGTAGATGCTGCCGGTCACGGATTTCGACCAACCGATGATGCTTGGGCCGAAGAAGCCGCCAGACAGGCCAATCGTATTGATCAGGGCAATGGCTCCCGCTCGTGCGTCGCCCTTGATGTACGCGGGCGGAACGGCCCAGAAGACGATGTTGGCCATCCACATCAGGCCGGTAGCGACGGTAACGCATACCAGTGTCACTGCGAGATTTCCGTCGGCAAGGTACCAGCCAATGAAGCAAAGACTGCTTATGGCGGCCGGCACGGCGATGTGAATTCGACGCTCCTGACGCCTGTCGGAGCTACGGCCACCGAAGAAGATGGCAAACGCCGCAGCCACATAAGGAATGGCCGCATACCATCCGAGCGTCTGTGTGTTGGTGACACCGGCGGATCTGATGATCGTCGGCAGCCAGAAGCTCAAGGCGTAGATCGGCGCGATGATGCACAGATAGGCAGCCGCCAGGATATACACCTTGGGATCACGCAGTACCGTGAGGAACGATTCGTGCCGCCGGTCCGCAGCCGTGTTCGTTTCCGCGGCCAGTGCGCGTTTCTCCGCGTCGTTGAGCCATTTCGCATTGGATGGATCATCGACAAGCAGGAAGTAGGCCGCGACGCCAAGCACAAGGGTGGGGGCGCCTTCAATGAGAAACATCCATTGCCATCCGGCGAGGTTCGCCGTACCGGCGAAAGCCGTCATGATCCACGCCGACAGCGGCCCGCCAACAATTCCGCTGAAAGGGCCCGCAAGCCAAACCATCGAAATTGCGCCGGCAATGCGGCTCGGACCATACCAGCGCGACAGGTAGAACAGGACGCCCGGCGCGAAGCCGGCTTCGAAGACGCCCAGCAGAAAGCGCAGGGCGTAGAACACCGGGACGCTATTGACGAACACCATACACATCGAGGTAATACCCCAGAGCACCATGATGCGGCTAAAGGTAAGCCGGGCGCCAACCCTGGGCAGCAAGAGATTGCTTGGCACCTCGAACAGGACATAGCCCACGAAAAATATTCCGGCCCCGATGCCGTAGGCGGCGTCGGAGAAGCCGAGGTCGCTCTGCATCTGAAGCTTTGCAAAGCCTACGTTGACTCTGTCCAGATAGGCGAACATGAAGCCAATGAACAGCAGTGGCAGCAGGCGTAGATCTACCTTTCGATAGAGGGACGCACCGTCCGTCCCGCGCCATGAAATTTGGTCTTTCTGAGACATAGACCTCTCCTTTGGTTGGTGTGTATAGCGTCGCCCCGGCGCGCATCGGCGCCGGGAGGTGTGGTCGAAATGGTTCTGGCGTCATTGCGTGGCAACTTCGCTTCATGTGGACCGACACTTCCCGGTGGCGGTTGCCTATAGTTGTTCGGACATGATCGCCAGCATGGCGTCGCAGAGGACCTGCGCCCCGGCCGCGACATCGACTTCGCGCGCGTTCTCGGCCTCGTTGTGGCTGATGCCCTTTTCGCAAGGCACGAAGATCATGCCGGTGGGGATGTGGTGTGCGGTGTACTTGGCGTCGTGAGTCGCGCCGGATACGATGTCAAGGAATTTCATTGCCCGACCGGCGGCAGCGTTGCGCACGGTTGCCACCACGCGATCGTCGAACGTTATCGGCGTGGACCTCAACAGAACCTTCACCGACACCGGGCAGCCCTCGATCTCGCCGGAGCAAAGCTGAAGGATCGTCTCGCCGGCACGTAGCAGGGAGTCGGGGTCGGGATGCCGCAAATCGATATTGAATGTCACGCGGCCTGGCACGGTGTTAGGCGATCCCGGATAGACCTCCAGCCTTCCGACGGTGAAGCGCAGGATATCCTCGGGGTCGTCTATCGCGGCGCGAATGCGTCCGATGAGCGTGGTGGCGGCCACCAATGCGTCTTTGCGATGCCGCAGCGGCGTGGTGCCCGCGTGGGCCTCAGCGCCTAGCAACTGGATCTCGTAGGCATGAAGCCCCTGAATTCCCGTGACAATGCCCACATCGCATGCCTGGTTCTCGAGCACGGGGCCCTGCTCGATGTGGGCTTCGATATAGGCAAAGCCGCTCATGCCAAGCGGGCGCTTCTCCAGTACCGGCAGCTCCGCGATTTGGGCCTTCAGTGCGCTTTCCACATCGAAACCGTTGACGTCCTTGATCGCCAATGCATTGGCCAGCGGCAGCGCGCCGGCCGCAACGGCGGAACCCATCGTGGGAGGGGGGAACCTTGAGCCCTCCTCGTTCATCCACACAACGAGCTCGATCGGGTGTTCGGTCTCCATACCGTGATCGTCTAGCGTCTCGAGTACCTCGAAACCTGCGAGCACGCCGTAGACACCGTCGAACCTGCCTCCGGTCGGTTGGGAATCGAGATGTGAACCCGTCAATACCGGCCTCAGACCCGGGTTCTTTCCGGGACGGCGGATGAACAGATTGCCGATCGGGTCGATCGAGGTCTGATAGCCTCGCCTCGATGCCCATTGGAGCAACAACATCTTGCCCTGGGTGTCTTCCGCGGTGAGCGCCTGGCGGTTGACACCGCCTTTGGCCGTGGCGCCGATCCTTGCCATGGCGCAGACATGTTCCCAGAGCCGCTGGCTGTTGATGCAAGGACCGATTTGGGTGAGAGAGGAGGAAGGAGTGGGGGCGTTCATCTGGCTGCTTACCTTGTTGTGTTGCGAGCCAGTTTGCCGACTTGATTCCTATTAGTCAAGTAACTTGACTAATAGGAATCATTCTGTCTTTACTTGTGACTCAAGGGTATCATTTGGCGTATGCGCACACGAATGCGGTTATACTTCGCATTTGGCCGAGCCAGATATAATCGTTGTATAATTTATGGAAAATACCGGACAAAATCAGGAAATTGTAATTGGTGGCCGGTTGAAGCATGCCAGACTTAATCGGAAATTGAGTTTGCGCCAACTGGCAGAAAAGGTCGGATGTACCGAAAGTTTCCTTTCGAAAGTCGAGAATAACAAAGTACACCCTTCGCTCCCGATGATTCACAAGATCGCTGTGAATCTGGGAATCAGTGTTGCCAGGCTTTTCTCGGAAGAGACGGATGCGGGCGGCGTGGTCACGGTAATGCGCGAGGGACAGCGGCAGACGCTCCGGACCGAGCACCAACGCGCGGGAAATGGCGTCGCGTTGGAAACGCTACTTCCAAATCAGCTGTGCACGTTGCTGGAGGCGAATATTCATCATATTCCGGTCGGCACCTCATCTCAGGGTTATCTTGAGCACCAGGGTGAAGAAATGGGCTATGTGCTGGAAGGGGAGCTCGAGTTGACGGTGGACCAGCAGAAGACGATTGTGAAGAAAGGCGATTCCTTTTTCTTTCTTTCGCACCTTCCTCACGGCTACAGGAATATCGGCTCCGTCGATGCCCGGGTGCTGTGGGTCAATACTCCGCAAAGCTTCTAGAGCGTCGCCAACGAGGTGGCAGCCGACTGCTCCGAAGCTATCGCCGCTGCCCTGTATTCGGCAAGCGCTCAAGAGCCTGGCCTGTGCCGCTTCGCGTGAGCAACTGGTTGCCGCGCTGAAGATTGTCGCGCGGACCTTGAGAGTTCGTCCGTGCGCACGGTTTGGTTCGATCTTAAGCCTCAGTCCAGTTCGACGCAGACTTCGATCTCCACGCAGGCCCCCAGCGGAATCTGTGCGACACCGAATGCCGACCGCGCATGCTTGCCGGCATCGCCGAACACGTCGACGAACAGTTCCGATGCGCCGTTGGTGACCAGATGCTGCTCGGTGAAGTCGGGCGTTGAATTGACCAGGCTCATGACCTTGACGATGCGTTTGACGCGATTCAGATCGCCGGTGTGGGCCTGTAGCGTCGACAGCAGATCGATCGCGACCGCGCGGGCCGCGGCGCGTCCCTCGTCCGTCGACATCGTGGCGCCGAGCTTGCCAACCCACACGTTGCCGTTCTTCTTCGCAATGTGGCCGGATAGGTAGACAAGGTTGCCGCTCTGCGCGCTCATTACGTACGCGGCAGCCGGCGCGCCTGCGGGGGACAGCTCGATGTCGAGTGCTTTCAGTCTTTGGTGGATATCGTGTGATTGCATGATGTTTATCGATGGAGGGCAAGATGGCTGGCGCCACGGGGAGTCATCGCGAGACATGTGGCGCCGGCGGACCGGTTTCAGTCCGGCATCGGCTCGCGGCCGAAGGCTTCGAGTTCGCGCGCGAGGGACTGCGCGGCCAGTTCGACCAGTGCGCGGCCTTTCTCGCGCGTTGCCAGGCCTGGATCGGAACCGATGCGTCCGTCCGGGAAGCGGGCACGGAAGTCGAGGGCTTCGCGGATCGGGCCGGTCGGGGCAATGGGCGGCGCATAGTCGGCCGCCTTGATCGAATCGGGGAAGGCCCACTGCGTGATCGCAATTTCCGAAGGCGTGGCATGCGCGCCGTGGCCGGTCGGGAACTGGTCTCGTGCCAGTTCGCCCACGCCTTCGAGATCCCACCAGTTGCAGAGCTTCAGTGCGAAGCCGGCACGACGACGCGCAAAGCTTGCTTCGGCGTACAGCTCGGAGAACGCGGCATCGATCGACGAGACATTGCCGCCATGGCCGTTCAGGAACAGGATCTTTTCGAAACCATGCACCACCAGCGAGCGGGTCCAGTCGCCGATCGCGGCGATGAACGTGGACGGGCGCAGCGAGATGGTGCCGGGAAAGCCGAGGTGATGCTGTGCCATGCCGATGTTAAACGTGGGGGCCACGAGGATATCGGCGGTTTTTTCCGATTCACGCGCAATGATTTCGGGACACAGCCAGTCCGTACCCAGCAGCCCTGTGGGACCGTGCTGTTCGTTGGAGCCGATCGGCACGACAATCGTGCGGCTGCGCTTGAGGAACTGCTCGATTTCGGACCAGGTGGAGAGATGTAGAAGCATGACGACTCCTTGTTACTGCTTCGCGGGCAGCTTGTTGGCGAGGATGATCAGTGCGGCGATGATTGGCAGCGCGGCCAGGATCAGCACACCGAGGTGAAGGTTGCCGGTGGCGGTCTTGGTCCATCCGATGATGGCCGGGCCCCAGAAGCCGCCCGATAGCCCGATCGTGTTGATCAGTGCGATGCCGCCTGCTGCCGCCGGGCCCTTGATGTATTCGGAAGGCATGGCCCAGAACACCGTGTAGGTCATCCACAGCGCGCAGGTACCGAGCGTGAGCAACACCAGCGATGCCGCAAGATTGCCGTCGACGAGGATGGACGCGGCGAGCAGCAATCCGCCGACAGTTGCGGGCACGGCACTGTGGAAACGGCGCTCGCCGACCCGGTCCGAGCGGCGGCCCATGTAGTACATGCCGAAGGCCGCGGCGACATAGGGCAGGGCCGAGTACCAGCCGAGTTGCACGGTGTCGTTCACACCCTGGGCCTTGATGAAGGTCGGCAGCCAGAAGCTGATCGCATAGATCGCGGCGATGATGCAGAAGTACGCCAGGGCCAGCACGTAGACCCGGGCATCGCGAGCCACGGCCAGGAAGGAATGATTGTGCGCCGCGCTGGATCCGATTTCGTTGGCGAGCAGGCGCTTTTCCTGCTCGGTCAGCCAGGCGGCGTCGGCGGGACGGTTCGGCACGAAATACAGGGCGAGCACGCCGAGCAGGATGCAGGGCAGGCCTTCGACCAGGAACATCCATTGCCAGCCGGCCAGGTCACCGGTGCCTGACAGCGCAGTGATCAGCCATGCCGAGACCGGGCCGCCGACAATGCCGCCGAGCGGGCCGGCAAGGAACACGATCGCAATGGCGCGCGCCATGCGCTGCGGGCCGTACCAGCAGGAGAGGTAGTAGATCATGCCCGGGGCAAAGCCTGCTTCGAAGATGCCGAGCAGGAAACGCATGGCGTAGAACATCGGCACGTTGCGCACGAACAGCATGCAGGCCGAGGTGATGCCCCAGAGCACGAGGATGCGGCTGAAGGTCTTGCGTGCGCCGATGCGCGGCAGCATTAGGTTGCTCGGTATCTCGAACAGCACGTAGCCGATAAAGAAGATCCCCGCGCCCACGCCATATGCGGCATCGGAGAAGCCGAGGTCGCCTTGCATCTGAAGCTTTGCAAAGCCGATGTTGACGCGATCGAGGTAGGCGAACAGGTAGCAGATCAGCAGGAGCGGCAGAAGTCGCCAGTTGATCTTGTTGTAGAGGGTTGAGGTGCCGTCTACTGCGCTTTCGCTCGGGATCACCAGCATGCCAGTCTCCAATGTCTTTTATGTGGGTACCGCGTTGATGGATCGGATAGTGGCAGCGACAAAGGCAATCGCCAACAGCAACCATGTCCACACTTCGTTGTCTTCCGGGCAACGCATCGGTTATGGTGTGAGTCTTTCATCGGCCAAGTGGATGGTTCGACATGCGTGAAATCAATCAGCAGCGGCTGCGCTACTTCCGCGAAGTGCTCGAGCAAGGCACCATTCGCGGCGCGGCGGAGAATCTCAACACATCGCCATCGGTGATCACCCGGCAGATCCGGCTGCTCGAGGATGAACTTGGCACGACACTGTTCGAGCGGCAGGCGCGCGGCGTCAGGCCGACCGAGGCCGCCGCGCATCTGCTTGAGTTCTGGCGCGGCTACCGGTCACATCAGGAGAAGCTCGAGGACCAGCTCCATGCCCTCAAGGGCCTGCAGCAGGGGCAGGTCCAACTGGTCCTGAGCGAGGGGTACGTGGATGCGCTGGTCAATGAAGTGCTGGCGCCGTTCTGCGCGCAGTACCCGCTGCTCGACATCGGCATGGAGATCCTCGGCGTGGATCAGGTGCTCGACGCCGTGGCCGAGAGTCGCGCGCACATCGGACTTGCCTTCAATCCGCCGCCACATCCGCGCATCGAGTATCTGGCGAGCTCGTCGCAGGCGGTCGGCCTGCTGGTGCGGTCCGACCATCCCTTGGCATTGCGTGGCGGCGCGGCTAGCGTCAAGGACATCTTGTCCTGGCCGCTGGCCATGATGCCGGCGTCATTCGGCGTCGGGCACGCCGCCAAGATGCTCGAATTCGCGGAGAACATTAGGATCCGGCCGACGCTGGTCACCAATTCGCTGACGGCGCTCAAGCAGTTTGTTGCCTACGAAAACTACATGACGCTGATCGGCGGCGAGTTCGCCGCGTATCGCGAAGTCGCTGCCGGAACGCTCACGGTGGTGCCGATCGATCATCCGCTGTTCAGGGGCACCCAGGCGCGCTTGCTGGCCAAGGCCGGGCGGCCGTTACCGGCGGCGGCGCTCAAGCTGCTCGAACATATCCTGCGGAACATGCCGATGTTTGCGCAGGGCGGCCAGTAGCCGCCCGCTACGGCTCACGCGACACCTCGACCAGGCAGCTCATCGCGTTCCGTCCTTGCGTCAGATCCGACGTGCCGATATCGAGCGTCAGGGTATTGGCTGCCCCGGCGCGATCCACGCCATCGGCGTCGGGCGTGTACCATGCGCCGGTTGCCATGACGGCCACGCCGCGCACCACGCCATCGCTGACCGCCAGCCCTGCCGCAATCGCGCCCCGCCGGCGTTATCCGCCGCCGTCCTGCATTACACTGGCCATCCTGTAATCCAGCAGGAGCCCGCTATGGCGACAAAGGACGTGCTCACCGAGGCCATGGCGAAAGCGTTTGAATGGATGCGGCAAGCAATGCCGCTCTTGGACGGCCTCAACTTTGAATCCACGCAACGCAGGCGGGTGGCAATAGCATTCCAGCACCACACCTGGAGTCGCATTGGAACAAGGCAGTTTCGCTGGACGACCTCGCACGTCGGGCGGCGATGTCCCCCGCACATTTTTGTCGCCGGTTCAGTCAAATATACGGATTGCCGCCTCATCGCTATCAGTTGGTCATGCGAATGATAAAAGCCAAACTCATGCTTCATTCGGGCGAAAAATTGGGCGCGTGGCGCTACAGGCCGGATTTGCCGATCACAGTCATTTTGGGAGGCAATTCAAGAGTTGCTTCGGCTTCGCGCCAGGGCAGGCTTATCAAAGGCGCAGTTAATCAGTAATGCAAGGCCGGTGACGAAGCCGGAACCCCCGGGCTTTGTGCCACCCGCCGCCACCCAGGAGGTGCGCAATCTCACGCGCACCCGCAAGCAACTCGTGCGCGAGATTGCCCAGCACAGTCTGCGCATCCAGAAAGTCCTTGAAGACGCCAACCTCAAGCGCGGCAGTGTGCTTTTGGATGTGCGCGGGCGCAGCGGCCGTGCCATGATCAAAGTCATCGTCGATGGCGAGGTCGACCCCGAGCGGCTTGCCGCGCTCGCCCAAGGCAACGCCCGAAAAAAGGACGCCGAATTGCGCGAGGCGCTGAATGCACGCATTACCGAGCACCACCGCACGATGCTGAAACTGCACCTGGATGTCATTGGCGCACTGGAGCACACGCTGGCCGAGCGCGACGCCGTCGTGGGAAAAGCGCTGGCGCCGATCCAACAGCGCGCCCGCCTGCTGACCACGATCCCGGGGTTGGCGACCTGACCGCTCAGGTCCTGTTGGCGGAGATCGGCGTCGACATGACGCGCTTTGCCGATGCCAGCCATCTGGTGTCCTGGGCAGGCCTATGCCCACGCAATGACGAGAGTGCTGGCAAGCGGCGCAGCACCCGAGTGCGCAAGAGCGGCACCTGGCTCAAGACCTTCCTCGTGACGGCTGGCTGGGCGGCTGTGCCGGTCAAGACCAGCTATCCGCATGCCCAGTTCCTGCGCCTCAAGGCGCGCCGCGGCGTCAAGAAGGCCTTCCTCGCGGTGGCTGCTTCCATGCTCACGGCCGCCTGCCACGTGCTCCGGGATGGCGCTGAGTACGCCGACCTTGGCCCCGATTACTTCGACCGTCACGACGTCAACAAAACCATCCGTCGCCTGCTCAAACGCCTCGCCGACCTCGGGTGTCAAGTAGATCCCATGGCTCATGCTGTCTAACGCTTCCTAGTAGGCGGGGCATGGTTCTTCCTCTTCGAAAATCGGTTTCCTTGACGTGCGAGCCAACTCTGGCCTCGCGCGTACATACAGATTGGGCGCGTCATGAGTGCTCAGACGCGATACCCGTGCAGCATGCCGTCACCTTCGCGCGCGTTGTCGAGCAAGTTGGCGGCAAGCTGACTACTGGTGCTTTCGTTCGGCTGGACTACGCCTGCACGCGGCGAGCTCGGGTAGCCATCAACAATGGCCAAGACAAGACTGGCAACGGCGGCAAATCGAAGTGGCGGATGCGTTGTTAAATCAAGTCGAACCGAGCGCAAAGGAACTTGCGCCGAGCACGCCGAAGCTGGCATATGCAGCGGCGTTACTTAGGCAGCACGCCAACGAGTTTTTTGTATGGAAATGTATTGAGCGCGGTCGCGGATACGTAGCGGTACGTCAGAGCTTGTCGCTCGCCACAGAAGAGATACATTTCGATCCTTTAATGCTGCGTATGCAACGGATTCTCTCCAGGTCGGATCGGATCTCCAGTTGCGGATGGTCAAGTAAAGGAGTGAAGCATGAATGTTAATTCCACGACGTACCGGTGGTTTCGGTTCTCTGGTGCTGCGGGTGCCGCAGCACCACTGCTTGTCGCGCTGGAAGCTGGCTGCACGAGCATTGCGTCGCCTTAATCTGGCGGGAGCAGGGTATCTATATCAAGAAGGACATGGGAGGAGAGCTGGCCAGTCGGGCAAACCTGGATCTCCAGATCCTTCCAAATATTGGTCATTATCCGCACGTGCAAGACAAGGCAACGACGATTTTCGAGGTGCGGCCGCATTTGGTGTCAGGTATTCCATGCCCGTGCATAGGGCGTGTGTCGCGCCTGAATCAAACCATGGCAAAACCAATTGCGCGCCACGACCGTTGCTTCATCAATACGACCTTGACCGGCAACTGGATCTTCTCCAGTTCATCAAGGAAAGGGAATTCCAAATGAAATCGACCCGAATCATGGCTGCGGCCATGCTCATCGTCGCCACCGGTTTGCCGCTGCACGCGGCTCAAGCGCAAACGGCGGAGGTACATCGCACCGATCTCGTCCAGCACGATCTTAGCGTGCCGGATCGAGAGGGCGTACAGGTACGCGTCGACTTCGATCCGGGTGCGTTCGCGCCGAAGCATCTGCATCCGGGCGAAGAGATCGCGCATGTCCTGCAGGGGACGCTGGAGTACCAGCTCGGTGACAACCCGCCTGTCACGCTCAAGACGGGCGATTCGCTGTTTATCCCGGCAGGCACCGCACACTCGGCGAGGAATGTCGGCAGTGGCAAGGCATCGGAACTGGCGACCTACATTGTCAAGAAGGGGGCGCCGCTAGTGGTGCCGGCCAAATAAGGACCCAATCAAAAAAGGACGCATCCTCGTGAACTCACACGCATCGAATCAGGCTTCTGACCCGACGCGCCGAACTTTGCTGTTGGGCGGCATGGCGACGGCAGCGCTCTCTATGTTTCCCCCGGTTCTGTCTGCCGCCGCGCAGGCCGATGGTGGGCACCCCGCCGCGGCGGACGCGATCCGTCCGTTCCGCGCCCATGCTCCCCAGGCCGCACTTGCCGACCTGCACCGCCGCCTTGCCGCCACGCGCTGGCCCGATGCGGAAACGGTTGGCGATCGCTCCCAGGGCGTGCAGCTAGCGACGCTTCAGCGGCTCGTGCGCTA
This sequence comes from Cupriavidus sp. 05L310, assembly GCF_056398185.1. Taxonomy (NCBI): domain Bacteria; kingdom Pseudomonadati; phylum Pseudomonadota; class Betaproteobacteria; order Burkholderiales; family Burkholderiaceae; genus Cupriavidus; species Cupriavidus sp. 05L310. The sequence goes on along the minus strand of NZ_JBFTOX010000061.1, from coordinate 15,811 downwards.
TTGGGCGACGGACTACGACTGGCGAAAGGCCGAGGCGAAACTCAATGCCTATCCGCAGTTCCTGATGAACATCGACGGTCTGGACATTCATTTCGTCCACGTGCGCTCCCCCCATCCGAACGCGCTGCCGCTCATCATGACGCACGGCTGGCCAGGTTCGGTCTTCGAGTTGCTGAACGTCATCGGCCCGCTGACAAATCCAACGGCGCACGGCGGCACCGCTGACGATGCCTTCCATCTGGTCATTCCGTCGATACCCGGCTTCGGGTATTCACAGAAGCCGAAGGACAAAGGCTGGAACCCAGATCGCGTTGCGCGCGCCTGGGACGTTCTAATGAAGCGGCTCGGCTATACGCGCTACGTCTCGCAGGGCGGCGACTGGGGCGCCATCATTTCCGACGCACTCGGCCGCCAGGCGCCGGAGGGACTGCTTGGCATCCACGTCAACCGGATCGAGCGCGCCACGACCGTGCCACCGGACCTTGCGAAGGCACTGAGGAGCGGCGATCCCGCGCCGGCAAACCTCACGCCCGAAGAAAGGGAGGTGTTTGAGCAAACCAGGGAGTTCCTCAACAAGGGGCTTGGCTACGCCAGCATCATGCAAACGCGACCCCAGACCATCGGCTATGGCCTGGCCGATTCGCCGGTGGGGCTGGCAGCATGGATCTATGACAAACAGGCGGACTGGGTATTCACCCGTGGTGACCCTGAGAAAGCGTTGAGCCGCGGCGCTATTTTGGACAACATCACGCTCTACTGGCTGACCGATACCGGGGCTTCAAGCGGGCGAATCTACTGGGAAGCTGGGGCCGCCCAAGCCAGCACAAGACCCATCACCATTCCGGTGGCGGTGACCATCTTCCCTGGCGAGGTGTACAGGCCGCCAAAGCAATGGGTGGAACGCGCCTATCGGAACCTGACCTACTACAACCGCGTGGACAAGGGTGGCCACTTCGCGGCCTGGGAAGAACCGGAGCTGTTCAGTTCCGAGTTGCGTTCCGCGTTCCGGTCGTTGCGCTGAGCCGGCGCCGTGGCGCCGCCTGTCACGATCAACTGACCGGGGCGGCGCGCGCCTCGATGAGATCGCTATTGGAAAAACACCGCGCAGAACGCGCGGTGGCAACAATCACTCACCCCTTGCCGAGGATGGCCCGGTTGCGTGCCTTGACGATCTCGGACGTATTCTCAGTTGCCGCCCTCGGCGGGCTCGAAACGCACGTCGCGTAAGCCAAGTGTGCGCGGACCCACGCGCAGGCTTACCCGTTCGAGGGGCTGGCCGGTGCTGTCCTCGACAATACGTATCGGCGTTTGGTGTCCACGCCACTCGTCGCCCCATTGCATCAGCGCGACGAGCACCGGGTAGAGCGATCTCCCTTTTCGTCAGCCGATATTCGGTACGCTGCTCGCTGCCTTCGGCCAATACCTTCACCAGCACACCGTTATCGATCAGGCGGTTCAAGCGCGCGGTCAACACGTTGCGCGCGATACCCAAGCGGTGCTGAAAGTCGTCAAAGCGCATCGTCCCCATCGTACACTCACGCACCATTGAGCGTTGTGGACGAACCAGCTCCAGTGCGATTTCATTTGTAAAAGGGGAAATCGGGATGTTTTGCTAGCCGAAGGTGAAGGCATAAGCTTGGGCGCCGGGATCCAGAAAGCGGATCTCGAAAGTGTGCTCGCCTACCGCGCCAGCCTGGCGTACCAACTGGTAGAGCCGCGTCTGCGTGACCGCGCCATTGCCGGCTGCATCGATGTCCGCGCCGTGGCTGGCGCCAGGGGGCTTGCCGTCGACGGTTACCACGAAGCGAGCCGCCCGGCCATCGGCCGCCGGTCCCAGTACAAGGTGCAGGTCGCGCGCATGAAAGCGGTAGGCGATGCGGCCATCGGCGCGATTGAGCGTTGCCTGCTCGGCGCCGACGGTCCATTGGCCTGACAGGCCCCACTTGTTGAGGCGAAGGTTGGCAACGGTGTACTCGCGCGGTGCGTCCTGCCGTATGTCGCCCGGTGAGGCGAAGTTGGACGCCTGCATGTAGCCGATGTAGGTCTCGGTTGAGCGAATGTTGTACAGGTCCGGCGCCGCCTGCGCGCCACCCGCGTCGGGGGTGACCACGTCGCGCGCCACCGGCGGATTGCCCGCTTCCGCCAGCAGCGACTGGATGACGCGCTCGGACTTGGCATAGTCGCCCTCACCGAACTGGTGATGGCGGATGTTGCCGCGGGCGTCGACAAGGTATGTGGCCGGCCAGTAGCTGTTTTGGAATGCACGCCAGATGCGGTAATCGCTATCGACCGCCACGGGGAAGCCGATGCGGAAATCGGAAATTGCGCGGCGCACGTTTTCCGGTGTCTTCTCGAAGGCGAACTCGGGCGTATGCACGCCAACCACCGTCAGGCCCTGATCCTTGTACTTCTCCGCCCAGGCGCGAAGGTAGGGGAGGGTACGGATGCAGTTGATGCAAGAGTAGGTCCAGAAGTAGACCAGTGTGACCTTGCCCTGCAACTGGTCTCTCGACAGTGGCGGAGAGTTGACCCATTGCACTGCACCATCTAGCGGAGGCAGGCGGCCCTCTACGGGCAAGCGGCTCGGGAAGCCCACGGATGTGTCATTGGCAGCCAGCAGCATGCCGCGGTCGTAGTTGGCGTCGTTCATGACTTGTGGCGCGAGTTGTTCTCTGCGCAGCCCATTGATCAGCGCCTGCTCGATGCGCGCCGGCCCGCTTACGGGAAAGTGCGCCAGCAGGCTGGTATCGGCACCGATGCCGATGGCGAGCACCGCGCCCAGTACACCTGCCCCCAGGCCGCGACGCAGCCATTCGCCAGCGCCCATTGACCGCTTCATCGCCGTGAAGACGCGGCCGCCGAGGCCAAGCGCGGTGGCCAGCGAGGTGGCCGCCCCGGCTGCATAGGCAGCCAGCGATACCGACGTCGACAGGTTTGCACCGTCAAGGGCCGTACCCGTCAGGACAAGCCCGAGGATAGGGCCGGCGCACGGGGCCCATAGCATGCCGGTGGTGACGCCAAGCAGCAGCGAACCCCATGGCGAAGCCGACGCGGACGAAGCAGATGTGGACGAACTACTGGTGGTGACCAGACGGTTGCCGAGTGCCACCACAGGCCGAGCGAGGGTGATCGCCAGTTTCGGTAAAAGCAAGGACAGCCCGAAGAGCGCCAACAGCATCAGGGCGGCGAGGCGCCCGTATTCGTTGGCGCGCACTGCCCAAGCGCCACCAGCCGACGCCAGCGTGGCAACTGCGGCAAAGGTCAGTGCCATGCCGGCTAGCATCGGCAGCTTGCCGCGCAGGAACGGCTGGCCGGTGCGGCTGAGGACAAAAGGCAGGACGGGCAGGATGCACGGGCTCAGGATAGTCAGTACACCCCCCAGGTAGGCAAGTATCAGCAGGGCCATGATCGGTGTCCTTTCGCAAAGGTTTGGCTTGCCGTCCATCAGACACCGCCAGCATCGCTGGTATGTGTCGCCATCGGGGGAATATGTGTAGGATTGTCGAGGTGCTGCCGCCGGATACATTGCGGTACACGAAAAATCGCGCCCCATAGATTGCAGGCGAAACAGACTGGTCGTTCTTTTTTATGACAGAGGGGACACCGATGGACACCCATGTCGACCATATCCTGATCGTCGATGACGACCGGGAAATCCGGGAACTGGTCTCGACCTATCTCACCAAGAACGGCCTGCGTGTGACCGTGGCGCCTGATGGCCGGCACATGCGGTCGTTTCTGGAGACCAATGCTGTCGACCTGATCGTGCTCGACGTGATGATGCCGGGCGATGATGGCCTGGTGCTGTGCCGGGAACTGCGCGCCGGCAAGCACAAGGCCACGCCGGTGCTGATGCTGACCGCACGCGACGACGAGACGGACCGTATCATCGGTCTCGAAATGGGCGCTGACGATTACCTTGCGAAGCCTTTTGCGGCGCGCGAGCTGCTGGCCCGCATCAAGGCCGTGCTGCGCCGCACCCGGATGCTGCCGCCCAATCTGCAGATCACCGAGGCCGGGCGGATTCTCGCGTTCGGTGACTGGCGACTGGATACCACCGCGCGGCACCTGATGGACCGCGATGGCATCATTGTCACGCTTAGCGGGGCCGAGTACCGGTTGCTGCGCGTGTTTGTCGACCATCCACAGCGCGTGCTCAATCGCGACCAACTGCTCAATCTCACGCAGGGCCGCGAGGCGGAAATCTTCGAGCGGTCGATCGACTTGCTGGTCAGCCGCCTGCGCCAGCACCTCAATGACGATGCACGCGAGCCACGCTACATCAAGACGGTGCGCAGCGAGGGCTATGTGTTCTCGATGCCCGTGGAGATCAAGGAGGCACGCCAGTGAATGTCCGCACCTGGCCCTGGCCTCGTACGCTGGGATCGCACCTCTTCCTAATCCTGCTCGCGGGTCTGATCGTCGCCCACGGCCTGTCGTTCGGTGTGCTGTTCTCTGAACGTTATATTTCCGCGCGCCGAGTGATGCTCGGCACGCTGGAAACCGACGTGTCCACTTCGATTGCCATCCTGGACCGCGTGCCGGCGGACGAGCGGCCGCAATGGCTGCCACGCGTGAATCGCGGCGCCTATCAATACATATTGGGGCCGGGTCTGTCGGGCGCGCCCGAGATGACCCCGCAGGGCAAGGAAATTGCCGACCGGATTACGGAGGCGAGCGGCGGCCGCTTTCCGGTCAAGGTGGAGTCCATTCCCGGCGACGGCAAGCGGATGCAGGCCCATCTGACGCTGAGCGATGGCAGCCCCCTGACCATTGACGTGCATCCGCGCCCGACGCCGATCGCGCAGTGGCTGCCCTATGTCCTGGTGATCCAGTTGCTGCTGCTGGTCCTGTGCTGCTGGTTCGCAGTGCGGCTGTCGATCCGCCCGCTGGTGGCGCTGGCCGATGCCGCCGATGCGCTCAATCCGAACGCGAAGACGCCGCCGCTCGGCGAGACGGGCCCCACCGAACTGGTGCGTGCGGCGCGCGCGTTCAATGCCATGCGCGAGCGCATCGCCGGGTTCGTCGAGGAACGCGTACAGATCCTGGCCGCAATCTCTCACGACCTGCAGACGCCGATCACGCGGATGAAGCTGCGCGCCGAGATGGCAGAAGACTCCGAGGAAAAGCGCAAGATGGTGCACGACCTGGCCGAGATCGAAATGCTGGTGAAGGAAGGACTGGCGTATGCGCGCACCACGCACGGGGATGGCGAGAAGCCGTCGCGGATCGACATCGGATCGTTTGTCGAGAGCCTGGCGTACGACTACCAGGACACCGGCAAGGCGGTGACGGTCCTGCAGAACATCGGGGGCGCCATCGTCACGCGCCCCAACGCGTTGCGCCGGATACTGACCAATCTGATCGATAACGCCCTGAAGTTCGGCGGGGCGGCGGAACTGAACGTGCGCCGCGAGCGAGACACCGTGGTCCTAGAGGTACTCGATCGCGGCGCCGGCATCCCGGAAGACAAGCTCGAGGTGGTGCTGCAGCCGTTTGTCCGGCTCGAGCATTCACGCAGCCGGGAGACTGGCGGTACCGGGCTCGGGCTGGCGATTGCCCAGCAACTCGCGGTGGCCATCGGCGGAACCCTCAGGCTGCGTAATCGTGAGGGCGGAGGCCTGGCGGCGGAAGTCAGGCTGGGCTGACTGGCCCTGCCACAGGCGCGCTTCGGCAAATGAACGGAAGTGCACCATGAGAGTCCCCGGCTCCATGGCGGTCCGCCCGTTCGCGCAAGACTTTTGTACGCGACTGTATCAAACCGCCGCAACGATACGCGTACTGACAGAAACGGTCATTACGCGCTACTGGCACGATACATCGGTCTCCTTAAATACGTTCCGTAGCCCGCCGGCGAACCGCAACGATGCGATCCCGCGGCTGCCATATCCAATGCAGACTTTCAAGGAAACCGATCATGACTACCAACATCGCCAAGCGTTTTGTGTTCGCCATCGCCCTGGTTGCCGCCGCTGCCGGTGCGCATGCCGCCGGTCTGTCCCATGCAGGCGCCCGGGACCCGTATACCGAGGGTGCTCGTTCGGTGCAGGAGTCGCGCGACGCATACACCGATGGCGCGCGGGCTGTCGATCCGTACACCGACGGTGCGCGCAACGTTGATCCGTTCACCGACGGTGCCCGCACCCTGGCCGGTATGGACCGTACGGGCGTCTCGGCGGACCCGGCGCGCAGTGTTGATCCCTATCTTGACGGCGCCTACGTCTGACGCTCCCCTTGCCGACCAGACAGGGAGCGCGACTGACAGCGCTCCCGCCCCCGATTCATGCGAACGCTTCCTCATACCGCACTAACTGCGGCCGTTCTGGTCGACAGGTGCGTTCACCGGACGCCGGCCGAGAAACGATGAATCTGCGCCACCACGGCCGCGCCTTCGCCTACCGCCGACGCCACACGCTTGGTGGAGCCCGAACGAACGTCGCCGATCGCGAAGACACCCTCCACACTCGTCTGCAAAAGCAGCGTTTGCACGGGAGCTTCGGCAACGTCGGTACCGGTCAATACGAATCCTTTGCTGTCGAGCGACACGCCGCATGTCTTAAGCCAGCTCGTATTCGGTTCGGCGCCGATGAATACGAATAGATGATGTACCGTCATGCTTCCTTCAATGCCGCCGGCACCGCGGTAGTGCACGCGTTCGAGACGCCCATCCCCCTCGAGCGCAGTCAGTTCAATGCGCGTATGAAGCGTTACATTCGGCAGCGAGCCGATACGTTCGATCAGGTAGTGCGACATGCTTTGCTCAAGGCTCGCGCCGCGGATGAACATGTGCACATGCTCGGCGTGCGATGCCAGAAATACCACAGCCTGCCCCGCGGAGTTGCCGCCGCCGACCAGCAGCACCGGCTCCTTGCGGCATAGCCTGGCCTCGATTGGCGTAGCCCAGTAATAGACGCCGCAGCGCTCGAAGCGCGCAAGTCCCTCGACGACGGGACGCCGATACTCTGCGCCGCTGGCGATGACCACGGTGCGCGCGAGGATGCGCCGGGCATCGGCAAGCTCCACGACAAGCGGGTGCTTGTCGCAATACAATGCCTTGACTTCGCACGGAATACCGATATGTGCACCGAACTTCTGCGCCTGAACGAACGCGCGGCCCGCCAGGGCTTGACCCGTGATGCCGGTGGGAAAGCCCAGATAGTTCTCGATGCGCGCACTCGTACCCGCCTGGCCACCGGGGGCACGACAGTCGAACACCGCGACCGACAGCCCTTCGGATGCCGCGTAGACGGCCGTCGCAAGTCCTGCCGGGCCGGCGCCGATGATCGCCACATCGTAGACGTGCGTCGGATCGAACTCAGGAATCAGTCCCAGACAAGATGCGAGCTGTCCCACATCAGGGTTTCGCAGCACAGTGCCGTTCGGACAAACGACGAGCGGGAAGTCATCGGGCTGTGGCGTCAGGCGTTCAAGTAACGCGATGGCGTCGGCGTCCTGCTCCGCATCAAGCGCCATATTTGGAAAAGCGTTGCGGCGCAGAAAATCTTGCAATGCGAGGAGTCGATCATTGCCGGGGGCGCCGACCAGAACGGCACCCTGTCCGCGTTCAATCGCCAAGACGCGCCTCAGAATCAAGGCGCGCATGATCTTTTCGCCAAGATCGGCTTCACTGATCACCATGGCGCTTAGTTGGTTGGGCCGCAGCAACACCGCTTCGACAGCTTCGATGACATGCGCATCTACAACTGCGGGCTTGCTCGAAAGCTGGGTGATATCGGAGGTGAACTCGCCGCGTTGTGTATAGGTGTGGACAATCCGGTGGCCCAGGCCATCACGAATGACTATGCGCACTTTTCCCGACAGCAGGAGGAACATGCCCGGACAGATACTTCCGGCACGATAGAGCAATTCGCCTTTAGCGTAGTGGCACGGGCTGCCGAAGCGACGCACTCTGTCGACTTCAGCCTCCGTCAGGACCGGAAACATCTGGTGGTAGCGCGGATGGTCGCGCACGCTCGGGTCATCGACGATCGCGCCGTCGTCGATATGGCTCGCATCCTCTGCCACCTGATGCGCGAGCTTGTCGCCTTCCAGCCTTGACTCGTTGCTCATCGCCGATTCTCCTTGGTGGCAAATCGGCACCGCCACCGCCAGGTCGACTGTTGCCGATACCTGCAGCCAAAGGCTCCGCCCTGTCAAAAAGAATGGAGCGGCTACTGAATACTTCCGCTTTGCAGTTACCGGTGCGCACGGGACTGTGCGCGACGGCTACCTTATGACGAGAGTAATCGAGTTGTCTCGGCCAGCCAAGAAATCTTGCATTCGCTCTCTTTGGCACCGCGTTGAACGCTACGGAGCGCCACACGGAGTCACAGTACTGTGGTGTGAGAGCTGACAGGCGACCTGCAGACGGACTTGTACAACGCACGACGCAACGATCAATAGAGGTCAAGTCCCTTTTAGATCTGTCCGTCGGGCGGATCTTGCCTAAACACACTTTTTGGCTGGGGCGTTCTTGGGTACGTTTGCTTCAGTCGTCCCCTGCCATGGCAAGAGTAGGCATTAGAGACGCCCTGGTAGTCGTGCATGCCTTCATCGAGGCCAGGCACTTTTCCCGCGATGGGCCCGGGCACCTGATGATCGGCATGTGAATGCGAAAATGCTAGGAGCACCGATACGAGCAGACCGGTCCCTGAGCGGGCGCTTGCTCATTGGACGTCTGGAAGATCTTTCCGCAGCTCCGTGACGCACGCATCGGGCGTTGAGTCCCGATGCCGGCCGGGCTAGTCTGCCGCACTAAAACCTGTTGACGTCGATAACCGCCTGCGCGAATTCCCGCGGTGCTTCCTGCGGGAGGTTGTGGCCGATGCCTCCCTTGAGGTCGCGGTGCTCGTATTTGCTGGCGAACTTGCTGGCATAGGTGCTGGGCGCCGGATGCGGGGCGCCGTTGGCGTCACCTTCCATCGTGATTGTGCGCACGCCTATGGTGGGCGCCGTCGCGAGCCGCTGCTCGAACTCGTCGTACCTCGGCTCGCCTGCGGCAAGACCTTGCCGCCAGCGATAGTTGTGTACGGAAATCTCCACGTGATCGGGATTGTTGAAGGCAGCGGCACTGCGTTCGAAGGTGGCGTCGTCGAACTTCCACTTCGGTGAGGCCTGCTGCCAGATCAGTTTCGCGAAGTCGTGCGTGTACTTCTGATAGCCATCGCGTCCGCGGTCCGTGGCCAGGTAGAACTGGTACCACCACTGAAACTCGGCCTCAGGCGGCAGGGGCATCTTGCCTGCCGCCTGACTGCCAATCAGGTAGCCACTGACGGATACCAGCCCGTTACAGCGCTCTGGCCAGAGGGCAGCAAGGATGCATGCCGTGCGCGCGCCCCAATCGAACCCTGCGATGACGGCTTTCTGCATGCCCAGCGTATCCATCAGCGCGATGATATCGAGCGCAACGGCCGCCGGCTGGCCGTTGCGCATGGTTTCCTTCGACAGGAAGGTCGTCGAACCATAGCCGCGCAGGTACGGAACAATCACGCGGTATCCGCGCGACGCGAGCAGAGGCGCGACGTCGACGAAGCTGTGGATGTCATAGGGCCAGCCGTGTAGCAGAACGACGGCTGGCCCGTTAGCAGGGCCAGCCTCCGCGTAGCCGACGTTGAGTAGCCCTGCGTTGATTTGCTTGATCGATGCAAAGGCCGCATGGGTACCCGGCTTGGTCGAGGGCAGGGGCGCCGGCTTCGATTGATTGGTCTGGGCTTTGGCGGACGTTAAAACGCCAAACTGTACTGTAGCGAGCGTCAAGGCGGCCGTGCCCAGAAAGCCTCGACGAGGCAGATCGATTTTCTCGGTCATTTTTTTCTCCTAGTGCTGATACGGAATCGTTCATCGGGTCAGCGTTTTACTTATCTTGGCGTGGCGGCGATTACCGGTAGCACGGCACCTTTGCGTCATAGCTACCAGAATTGAAACGACGATGTTGCTGCCAGTGCGATCAGACAACTGTTGCTGTTCTTGTATAGCACCGGATTTGCTCGCGTTCATAAAAATAGCCGAGACAAGGCGCCGGCTTGTACACGCCTGGTCGTGCGGCCGGCCCGCGTTGGCGCCTTGGTCAATTGCATGATGCGGCGGCTATGCGTGCCTTTGTGCAATAGGCACGGTGCGTCGCTTTCTCAAGCTAAGGTTCCGTCACGCGAGAACTCGGAGGCATTGAGCTTGACAAAGTCGAGCATGCTGGTTGGCGCCTTGCCCGTAACCTTGTATAGATCGTCAGTCAAGCGATCGTACCGCCCCTCTGCGTGGAGCTCTGCCATCACCGCGAGTGCTTGACGAGGTGGCCAGGGACGCCAGCTTCCCGAAGCTTGTCGGCCCAGGCCGAGAGCGGCACATTGCGGTAGCGAATCGTCCGACCGAGCGCCTCGGAGAAGGCGCGCGCATAGTGTTCAAGGTCGGCGGACTCGGGGCCGGTCAGGTTGTAGATGTTGCCGATATGCGGCGCGGGGTCGTGGAGGATCACGGACACAACGCGCGCCACATCCACAGCCGGGATCGGCGACGTCCGACCGCTACCGAGCGGCAACGCCGGCTCGTCGTTTTCACGTACCGCTGCAGCGGCGAGATGCAGGAAGAAGCCTTCAAGGAAGACTGTCGGGCGAACGGTTACGATCGGCAGCGCCGACCATGCCAATGCTTGCTCGGCAAGCCAGTGCAGCTTGTGCTGGGGGCTGGGGGTGGATTCCATAATGCTCATCTGCGTGACGGTCATCTGTGACATGCTGACGAACGCTTCGACGCTGTAGTGGCGTGCTACCGCGGCGGTGTTGACCGTGGCTTCCAGATACGTGTCCGAGACCGACATACCGAAGTAGATGCGCGAGCAACCCTCCATTGCGCGATGCATTGAGGTGAGGTCGGTCAGGTCGCCCTGCACGACTTCGGCTCCGATCCGGCGCAGGTCCTCCGCGCGTTCATCCTCGCGGCGCACCAGGGCACGCACCGTGTGCCCCTTCTCGAGCCGCATAGCGGTCTTCAGGTCCGACTGCGGCACCACTTCTGGTCCCGCGCTAGCGCAAGCGGATTCGCGCCGGCCATCAGCGCGCCAAGCACGAGCCCCGGCGAACCCCCTCTTCATCGTCAGCACGGAACGGCTCCTTTCAGGCGGCGCATGGAATCAGGCGACCTCGACAATCAGTTCGATTTCCAGGCAGGCGCCGAGCGGCAACTGCGGCACTCCGAACGCGCTGCGCGCGTGCTGGCGGCGCGTGCCAAACACCTCGGCGAACAGTTCGCTGGCGCCATTGGTCACGAGGTGCTGCTCAGTGAAGTCCGCGGTCGAATGGACGAGGCTCGTCAGCTTGACGATCCGCACGATTGCATTGAGGTCGCCGGTGGCGGCGTGCAGCGTCGCGAGCAAGTCGATGGCAACCAGGCGGGCCGCCGCAATACCGTCGGCGGTGCGCAGCTCACCACCGAAGCGGCCGGTTCGAACGTGGCCATTGATGCGGGAGAGATGGCCGGATACGTGGATCAGGTTGCCGGACCGCACGCTCGGCACGTAGGCTGCCGCCGGGCCCGAAGCCTTGGGCAGTTCGATGCCTAGCTGCGTGAGCCTGTCGTAGACCCCAGGCGCCGGGGCGAACACCGGACCGTTCGGTTTCAGGCGCATGCCGGGCTTGAGATGCTTCCATGGCAGCTCCGCCGGATCGGCGATGAACGGACCGGGCGCACGCACCACGAAAATGTCTTCCGCGATTGAGGCGAAGTCGGCGCGGAAATGCACTGAGCTCTTGTTCACGAGGATCTTCATCCCCGCCGGTTCGATGCCGACCGCGCGGTACATATTGCGGTCGAGCAGTTGTGCCTTGGTCGAGCTAACGGCAACGAGCACGCCATCGATCCGCAGTCGCGCCATGGGTCCCATGTCGGCAGCCTTGCCATGCATCATTGGTCCGCCGTAGACGAACTTGCCTTCGGACAGCGCCTCCACCTCGAAGGTCGCGCGCAGTGGGGCATCCTCGCTCACCTGTGGGCAGCCGCCGAGCGCAATATCGATCTTCGCGCCGACACCTGCCTGGTGCGCTGCCGCGGCCGCGGCGGGATCGCAGATGATCCCGATCGCGGCGTTCTGCGCGCCGGCCTTGAGAAGCGCACGCAGCATCCCCATGGTGTTGCCATCGCCGCCGACGCCCGGGTTGTCCTGCGTGTCCGCGAGGATCACCGGCCGCGTGGCCTTTTGCGCGATCCGCATGGCACGCTGCACCGCTGCATCTGGCTCCTCGAACTGCACGGCCCACTGGTTCTCCGGTTCGCAGATGCGCGCGAACAGTGTGTCGACGGCCTGCTCGACGCGCACCTTGTCGAAGCCGTACCCCAAACCACAGGACCACACTCGGCGAAGTCGGCCGCGGGAAAGCCTGGCGTGAACGACAGCGACAGCACGCCTTGCCGCTCCAGTTCTTCGAGTTGCCCGTAGATGCCTTGAGCGGGTTGCATCATCGTGGACATGCCGTTGACCGGAATCATGAACGGCACGCGCCGTGCTACCAGGTGCGCACGCGTCCCCCGCCTGCCAAGTTCCAGGAGCAGTTCGGCCGCGCGCTTACCTGTGGCGGCCATGTCCACATGCGGATAGGTGCGATACGCCACCACGCCGTCCGGTAGAGCGAGCATCCGCTCGGTGACGTTGGCATGCAGGTCCAGCGAGACTACGATCTTCATGTCGGGGCCGGCCACGGCGCGGATGCGCGCCAGCAACTCTCCCTCTCCATCGTCGAGGTGCTGGGCCACCATGGCGCCATGCAGGTCAAGATAGATCGCGTCGTACGAGGCCGTCGTCACCGCCTCCACAATTTCTCCGGCGATGCGCTCGTAGGCATCGGTCGTGACGTGGGCCGAGACACCGGCGGCCGCCCAGATCACCGGCGTGACGGCGTGACCATGCTCGCGCACGTGGTGGATGAAGCCGCTGATCGGCACGTTCACGTTCAGCAGGTCATAAATCGCCTCGCCGCGGACCATGGCGGGATAGTCCTCGCCACGGACGAAGCTCTCGTAGGTGGCCATGGTTGGGGCGAACGTATTGGTTTCGTGTTGGAAACCGGCAACTAGGATATTCAAGGGAGAACTTCCTGGGACTGGATGCTGGGACCGTGCCGGGTGGAATTACTGAGGCGTCAGCTTGATTGAGTGGGCGAGCTTCCTGAACTTTTGGGTCTCGGCGGCGTAGAACGCCGCAGAAGCCTCGAGCGTCTGCGGCTTCATCGGCTGAACGCCGGAGAGCGCAAGGGCCTTGATCAGTTCGGGCGACTGCAGCGCCCGCTGCGAGGCCTCCAGCAATATGCGTGCACGTTCTGCAGGGATGCCGGTCCTGCCCATGACGCCCAGCCAGATCGAATAGACGAACTCGGACCTGCGCGCGACGCTGGTTTCGGAGATCGCCGGCACATCGGGCAGGGTTCGCATGCGCTGCGTGTCCAGCACTGCGATCGCCTTGATCTTGTGTGACTCGAGCAGCTGGGTGGATGCACCGAGGTTTGGCAGGATCGTGATGTCTATCTGGTGACCGGTCAGATCCGCCAGCATCGGCGTGGCGCCCTTGTACGGCACCTGCAGCATCTTGGCGCCGGTCAGCTGCGCCATGTACTCTGCGACGATGTGGTACATCGTCCCATAGCCCGGATTGCCGAAGGTCAGGCTCTGGCTGCCCGGCTGCTTGCCGGCCGCAATGATTTGTTCGAGCGAGTTGTACGGCAGGTCGCTGCGAGCCATGAGCACGAGCGGGTGGATCGAGACCGGCGCCAGCAGCGCAAGGTCCTTCGACTTGTACTTGGCGCTGGCCAGCGCCAGCGGCGTCAGGATGGCTTCGTTGGGCGAACCCATGATCAGCGTGTAGCCATCGGCGGGACGGCTCAGTAGCCGCTGCACCGCCAGCGCGCCGCCGGCACCGGGCAGATTTTCGATGACCACGGGCTGGCCGAGTGCCTTGGCCATCGTCGGCTGCATGGCCCGCGCAAGTACGTCAGCGGGCCCCCCCGGCGGGAATGCGACCAACATCGATATCGGCTTGGTGGGAAACGCGTCGGCGGCGGATGCCGGCGCGCTGGTCAGAGTAATCCCCAGGAGGGCGGCGCTAAGCGCCATCCAGCGTTTGTGGGCGGGTGGTCCTTGGTCTTGCATGTCGTCCTCGACTCTCTTATTGCCTTCGCTTAGATGACGTAAATTAGTTGGTGAGGAACATTGTTGTCTTTGAAGTTCGCTGGAGCAATAGCAACTTTTTTCTAGATCGTTGCTCTATGGGCAACGTTGGCGGGTGGCGGATCAGGACCGCACAGGCGGTGCAGGCAAAGCTGTCGCAAGTGTGTGAACGTCGTGTATCTGATGTATGTCTCGTTGGCGGTCGAATGTACTGTTTTGTGTCTTGTCCGGTATCGGATTCAAATCGTCGGGTCCTCGCCCCGACGCTCTCTCCCGAAAGCCACAATGGGAGCCAATCAGGCGGCACGAAATGAAGAAATCAGACATCGAGCGATGCAGTGGCGTCCGCGGCAGCTCAACAATCATCGGCACATCGGCGCCGAAAGCACGGCATCTCCATCACAGATCAGTTGGGCTTCGGCGCAGTCGCTGGCTGAGACAACGCGCGCGCCACACGACGGGCTTGCAGTTGCTGCGCCCGGTTCGCATCGGCCTTTGAAACCTGTCCCGCCTCCCGCCCCGCCAGATCCACGCGTGCTGCACCTTCCACCAGGCAGGTCCAGTAGCGGGTGCCGCGGCACCAGGTCCGGATCGCGTGGCGCAATACCGGCTCGCTCAGGCCAAGTTCCTGCGCCTGCGGGACGAGATCCTCGAAGTTGCCGATCTTGAGCGGCAACTTGGGCGCAGGATTCTTCGGAAAGGTTTGCGGGAAGCGCTTTTGCAGCGTCGCGATGGCTTGCAGCACCGGATCAACGGGCTTAGCGGGCTCATTAAGGGGCGTCGCTGGGCGGGCCGAAGCCTTCGGGGGGGGCGCGACGCGTCTTGGCCCGTGGCGCGGCCTTGGCTTGCCTTGCCAGTTGTTCCTTCAATGCCGCCAGTTGTTCGAAGCCCATCGTGCCCAGCCATAAAAGAACGTCATGCAAAATTGCAGAGCAATCCGTCGCAATTCGCTTTGGCGCTTACTTGCGGCGTGACATTGGCCAAACCACATACCAGGCATCCTGGCCCGGGTGGGCGCCCATCACCCTTCGCGCGTCCAGCCGATCCGGTGGCGTTCCTGCGTGGCCTCATGGCGCGCATCGTCCTCCGTATGCAGATAAGCGCTGGTCGTGGCGATGGAAGCATGCCCGAAATTGTCCCTCACGAAACGCAGATCCACCTGCTGGTCGGTCATGTGCGACCCTGCGGTATGGCGCAGCCAGTGCGCCGAGGCGCTGGCGAGCACCGCAGCCCGGCTTTCCCACTCGGGGCCGCGCGCGCGCAGGCGCGCGGCGGCCATCCCGAACACCTCCTTCAGCACCAGATGCAGCGCGCCGCGTGACAAGGGTTTTTCCTTGCCGATGATCGGCAGCACGATGGGGCGCGCCTCAACAGGATGCGGTGCCGGCGGCAGGCCGTACGCCTCGCGATAGCGAGCCAGTTCCACGATCAGTTCGTCCGTGGCCGGCACCAGCCGCGTCTTGTTGCCTTTGCCCGTCACCTCCAGCCACCAGCGTTCCTGGCCCTCCCGGTCGCGCCGGCAGAAGAAGGCGCCCATGCGGGTCTCGGCCACCTCGGCCGCGCGCAGGCCGCCGAGATACAGCACCGTGAAGAGCCAGCGGCAGCGCGCCGCGTGCAGCCGCTCGCGCTCGGTGGCGGTGTCGTTCGCACCCGGCATCGCCTC
>NZ_JBFTOX010000060.1:0-62986 GCF_056398185.1 Cupriavidus sp. 05L310 | reverse complement strand
TTTTACTTCAGTTCGCCGCGCCTTTCGCGCCGCCAACCACCCTGCCAACCCCGCAACCCTTGTCCCGCCTGCTTTGCAGCGCGGTAGTTGTGTTGCGAGGGGGCGAATCTTAAGGGAGCCCCTCGGCCATGGCAAGCGTTTTCTGAAATGAACCCTGCAGCAACAAATAAGATACTCATGAGCCACCTTGGCCACAGGCAGCTTCCACTAGTGCAATGCCACGCGCGGTCGACATGCAATCATTACCCGCCCTTCCGATATGGCGCGGTTGACTTAGCCCTGCTCGTACGCCCGCCTCAACACGGCGATGTCTAACTTACGCATTTTGAGCATCGCCTCCATGACCCGGGCCGACTATCCCGCGTCCCTGTCTTGCAGCAGCGCAGCGCACCGAGGATTGATGGTGCGATCTGCCGGGACACCCAAAATCGTCTGCTTCGCGGCCTCATACCCGCACCTTGCCCGACTGTGTTAAGCAAGAATGTCTGACACACATACCATGCTCCCGCGGATGGGCTCACCCGAGTCGCTATGCGCGATCTACGCGAATTTTGCATCGAGAACAGCAGACGCAGCCAACCACCAATATGGCGCCAAGCACGAGCACGCCTATGACCAAGCCCGCGGCGGCACGTCCCTCCGCAGGACAATCTACATCCGTGGCACACTGTCCCATGCCGATCTCCTCGTGCCGATGCAATGCAATCGTGACACCTCCATGCTAGAGCACAGTGGAGTGCGAACAAAGCGCGTAGAACGCGCAGCGCCCCACCCCACCGCAGCCATACGCACCACCACGCGCCACACCTTGACTTAATTCTGACTTAGAAAAATCTCAGTTGGATTAGGTGCAGTTTGCGCTATTTTCACGACATCCTGGACATGTGCCCATGCGCCCTTCCACCAGGCGAGGGCGCTTTCAATCCAAGTGGAAAGAACGACGATGCGGACCTCAAGCGCCAAACTCACCCTTAAGCTGGTTGCCACGCTCTGCCTCGTCGTGCTGTTGCTCGGCAGCGCATATGGACTCTTCGGCCAGCCTGGTGGCAGCGAATTGCCGCATGCCGCTAGTGGTGGCCAGCCCGACACCCTGTTGTCCTTGCTGATACACATCCTTGGCTCAGTGGCCGCGATCCCAGCCCTGATCGGTATGTGGTCACAGCGATTCCCGGCTCTGGGTGGCCTGGTCCTGGCATGCCCTGCCATTGCCGCATTGCTGCTGCACAGATTTGTCGTAGGTTGAGCGAGGCGCCCTACCGTGTCAGGCCCACCCTGCTTCCAGCCTGCGCGTCACCCTCCCCCACCGGCTTCTCCACGCGCCTTACTCCTCGCCCTGCCGGCTGCGGCAACAGGCTGCAGAGGAACCAAAACTGATGCCAGGCACCCAATAGTGAGCGCCGGTTCCACGGCCATATTGGAAGAGAGCATGAAGAAAACCTTCTGGGGACTACTGACAAGCTGCGCGCTGCTGGCAATTCTGGGCGGATGCGCCAGCCAGAGCAACGAAGGCCGGGAATCAGGCATTACCGCCTACGGCATCGTTGACGTCGGCATCTCACGCACCAGTGAGAAATAGTGCGACGCGCGGACAGACAAAAAAAAGAGCCCGCTGCGCGGGCTCTTAAATTAGCGATCTCAATTGCCCTGAAGGCCTCGGTAATCTATCTGTCATTTGCCATTCGTACTATCCGGGTAAACGGAAGCAAATCTACAAAATCAGGCTCTTGTACGCAGGGCGGCATGCAACCCCACGTCGCAGCCATGGTAAAAAAAAGCCCGCACAAGGCGGGCTTAACAATCAGTTGAAGAAAACCCTGTATTCGAGGGCAGGCACAGTGTAAGAAGTTGCGGCCGCTTGACTAATTAGGGGAATCCCTTTGCCATGGCGGGAAATCTGTCCGTTGCGGCGGTCAAGTGCGCGTAGCAGCCCCTCTTAGTACACGAGCATAAAAAGGGGATTCGAAGTTAGAGGAATCGCTCCAACCTGCGCAGGGCCAGCCGCCCGAAAACCGCATTACCCAGGGCATCCAGGCCACTGACCTGGATAGGCTGCGCAAACTCATGCCACTTCGCGGGATAGCTCGCTGCCCTGCCCCAGATGCGCGCGCGCCTCCTCAAACAACGCATCGACTGCTGCGCGCGTACGCACTGCATGCATGCGGCGAGCATCCGACAAGACCCGCCGCCAGCCACGGCCACCGTGGATACCCCGATGCAAGCCCAGCATATGACGCGTAACCGCTCCCATATAGCCGCCCTGTTCGACCAAATCGCCGATGTAGCGCTGCATTGCCAGTTCAACCTCCAGTCGTGGCGGCACGGGCGTCTGTGCACCATAGAAACGGGTATCCATCTCTGCCAGTACATACGGCTGGTGGTAAGCCTCGCGCCCGATCATGACGCCGTCCACATGCGCCAAATGCTCGTCCATCTCGTCATGCGTGACGATGCCGCCATTAATCAGAATTTCCAGTTGCGGGAACTCCTGCTTGAGTTGGTAAGCGACTTCATAGCGCAGTGGCGGGATCTCGCGATTCTCCTTTGGGCTCAACCCTTTCAGGATCGCATTACGCGCATGCACGATAAAGGTCTGGCACCCCGCATCGGCCACGCTACCGACGAAGTCGCGGACAAAATCGTAGTGCTCGATCGTGTCAATACCAATACGATGCTTGACGGTCACCGGAATCGATACTGCGTCGCGCATCGCCTTCACGCAATCCGCCACCAATTCGGGCTCCGCCATCAGGCACGCGCCGAATGCGCCCCTCTGGACGCGCTCGGAAGGGCATCCGCAGTTGAGATTGACTTCGACATAGCCCCACTGCTCGCCCAGCTTCGCCGCTGCGGCGAGAGCGGCGGGCTCGCTGCCCCCAAGTTGCAGCGCAACAGGCTGCTCGGTCGCGTTGAAGTCCAGGTGGCGAGCTACGTCACCATGCAGCAGCGCACCTGTGGTCACC
Organism: Cupriavidus sp. 05L310; assembly: GCF_056398185.1. Lineage (NCBI taxonomy): Bacteria > Pseudomonadati > Pseudomonadota > Betaproteobacteria > Burkholderiales > Burkholderiaceae > Cupriavidus > Cupriavidus sp. 05L310. The sequence goes on along the minus strand of NZ_JBFTOX010000060.1, from coordinate 60,026 downwards.
ATCTCCGTGTACAGCCAGGTATGGCGGCTCAACTGCCGGTGAAACATACGGCAGTGACGATCCGTCCAATCCATCATCGGTGCAACCGATATTCTGCGACCCGTTGATTTTGCTGGGGATCCGCTTCCGGCTTCGGTTTGCGGGGAGTTCTGAACGTGTACCATTACCTGCCGTTACTGCCTCTTTAGGCTCATTTTTGAGCTTGGGTGTTACAATGTTGCACCGAAAAAAACCATGTTGCACCGGGGATTATGGGCACAATTCTTCAGCGCGAGCGCAAGGACAAGAGTATAGGTTACACCGCCGTGATCCGCCTGAAGCAAGGCGGCAAGGTGGTGCTCACCGAAACCAAGACGTTTGATCGCCGCCAAGCGGCCGCGACCTGGATGGAAAAGCGCGAGCGCGAACTGGCGCAGCCCGGCGCGCTCGAAACCGCGCAGCGGGATGACCCACTGCTGAGTGCCGTAATCGACCGCTATATAAGAGAGTCTCGCAAAGACATAGGCCGCACAAAGACACAGGTGCTCGGCGCCATCAAGGCGGCACCGATTGGCTCAATGCACTGCTCAAAGATCCGAAGCCAAGAGATCACACAGTTTGCGCAAAGCCTCGGAGTACTGCCGCAAACGGTCGGCAACTACCTCGCCCACCTCGCATCGATTTTTGCGATAGCCCGCCCGGCTTGGGGCTACCCGCTCGATCAAACGGCGATCGATGACGCTCGCAAGGTGGCGAAGAAGCTCGGTGTGACGAGCCGCTCGGTAGCCCGCAGCCGCCGCCCGACCCTGGCCGAGCTCGACTTGCTCATGGAGCACTTTGGCAAAATCCGCGCGAAACGGGTGGACAGCACACCTATGCAGGCGCTCACTGCCTTCGCCATCTTCTCCACGCGTCGACTGGAGGAAATGTGCCGAATCACATGGAACGATCTTGACCAGGCAGGCAGCCGTGTCATGGTGCGTGACCTAAAGCACCCAGGAGAGAAGATCGGCAACGATGTCTGGTGTGATCTCCCGCCGGAGGCAATGCGCATAATCCTGGCCCAACCGAAGCGAGAGGCCAGAATATTTCCGGTCAGCAGTGATGCAGTAAGCACTGCCTTCACCAGAGCGGCGAAGTTCCTTGAGATTGACGATCTGCACCTGCATGACATGCGGCACGAGGGCGCCAGCAGACTATTCGAGATGGGGCTGAGCATCCCGCGCGTGGCGGCTGTTACCGGGCATAGGAGCTGGCAGAGCCTGAAACGGTACACGCACCTGAGGCATGTGGGTGACCGCTTTGTCGGTTGGAAATGGCTCGATGTAATTGCCCCGCCGGAACTGTCAGCACAGGACTCGAACCCCTGCAATTCGTTATAAACACTAGCTCAGATGCCGAATGCTGGCGAAATGCTGGCAAATCGGGCCGCAGCCGGAGGGATGACGTCCTCGATCCGTCTGGCCGACCAGTCGAAGAGCTGGAACAGCAAGTCCATATGGACTTCCTGAAAGGCTGGTACAAGCGATTCGTGCTGCGGACCGACCTGCAGGACCAGGACGCCCGCGTCTGGACTTGCTTCTGCCCGTGGGACACTCCCGTCTTCCTGACGCACCTCATTGCCCCCAGCATCGACAAGATCTTCACGTCAGCGAGCTGGGCAGAGGTACAGGACAAGCATCGCCGCGCGGTTGAGAAAGCCGTCCGCGTTCTGACAGCCCGGCAGGTTGGAAGCATGGCGAGTAGCGAGTAGCTCCCGCCCTTCCAGCGTCCCTCTCTATACTTCCCGCCGACGGCCGAAAACGAACTCCCCCCCGGAGTAAGGGCATGAATGTTCATGACCGTACTGGAAAACGGACTACACAATATACAGCAGGCCGAATGCCAGAAGGCAGGCAGCGAGAATGAGGTAGTAACGACTGCCGTGAACATGCTCACCTGCACGATATTCGTGATGGGAGTGTTGGATATGGGGCTTCATAGTGCGTCAAATGAGGGCATAGGTGATATCTGAAGCTTAGCCAATTCCTTAGCTGGCTCAACTCAGCAGATTCTGTGCCAGCCTGTCGTCTGCCCACGCCTCTCTTGCGGCCTCTGGATACGAAGACAGCGTCTAAACTCTCAAAAAATCGGAGGGACGAGCCATGTGCAACAACTACGCCCCTGTACAGCGCCAGCTGCTGCGTGACGTCTACGGCGTTGAGCCGCCGCCGCTCGACTATCCTCCGGAGACTTGGCCAGACTATGCCGCGCCAATCATCCGGTCAAACCTGGACGGCCGCCGCGAAGTGCTGATAGGCACTTTCGGTATGGTCCCGAAATCCCGCATCCCCCCTGGGGTAAAGAAGTTCGACACCACAAATGCCCGATCGGAGACCATTGGCGAGAAGCGTTCGTTTTCGGGTGCATGGAAGCTCGGTCAAGTTTGTCTGGTTCCGGCCACCAGCTTTTACGAGCCAAACTACGAAGGCGGCTCAAAGTCGGTGCGCTGGCGGATCTGGCTTAAAGATGAGCCAGATTTTGCGATAGCCGGACTATGGCGAGCATGGCCGCGGGAGGCCGGCGCCGAAGTGTTCAGCTTTACCATGATGACCATCAACTCGGACAAGCACCCGCTGATGAACCGCTTCCACGCCCCCGGCAAGGAGAAGCGGATGATCGTCATCGTGCCACGCTCGGAGTGGGATGACTGGCTGACCTGCCGCGACCCGGAGCGGGCGCGCAGCTTCATGCGGCCCTACCCGCCCGAGCTTATGGATGCAGAGCCGGCGCCGCGCGCGCCTCGGGCAAAGGCTGCCGAGTAGCGTCCCTTGTACGGGCTGCCGCATAGGTGATGACGGAGGCCAGGAAGAGACGACCTGGCATCGGCGGGCCGCAGTCCGTTCCCGGCCAGTTGCGGCCGTTCCAGCCGCGCTGTCGCGCGGGCGGGCAAGCTGAAAGCGCAGCGCGGGCAAATCATCGCGCCGGTAAAATGGCAAATCGATGGTTTCGCCAACACCACGTCAGCTACTATTCGACCTTACCAAGTCTGTCCTGGCGCAGGTTTCCGCATTCGTACCACGTGCGGCTCGCCAAGGTGTTAGGTGTCTTCCACCACACACCGGAGGCTCTGCACATGAACTGGGGACAAGCTGTTCCACCGAACTTCGAGCCCGCTGGCGCGGCTTCTCGGTGGGTGAACTCTGCGTTGGCGTCACCAATTACCGGAGGCTGAAAATGGAGGAGTCCGAGCAAAACAAGAAACAATATGACGCGCTTGAATTACTGTACACAGACTCCATCGAGAACATCCGACTCTATAAGCAACAACAATTCAGCATAACGAATTATGCTATAGCCACATACGTTGCGATAGTCGCTCTCTTTGACCGGTTAAAAAATCCAACAGATTTTGAAAAAGGCCTGCTCACTTCTGTCGCAATAGTTGTCTTCACGGTCGGCACGGCTCTCATCTTTTCATTCCACTGCAGCATGGTGGGTAGCAGAAAAAGAATGGCAAAAATCAGAGAATCCTTCGACGATAGGTCAAAGGAAGCCTGGAACGCGCATGACAAACCGGACCATGCGTCGTGCCGTCACAACATCGTGATTGCAATAACTTTGACTGGTGTATTACTGCTTGGGGCATTAGCTGTTTGGTGGACAATTTATACGAGCGGATGCGGAAAATAACGCCGCGCAGCCCAATCAAATGTTAGAGCGCAGGTCAACAATGAGTCAATGCATCACGAAGATTACAGTCATTTTGGTGCTATTGGGATTAGCAGGCTGTACCACAACCCAAGAGATACGGCGTCCGGGCGGAAGCGTCGAATATCTCATCGCTTGTGGCGCTGGGCTTGGTTGGAACATCTGCTATGACAAGGCTAACGAGGTTTGCCCGTCTGGGTACAAGACGCTCTCCGAGGACACTGGCTTCAACCGGAAAGAGCTGCGAATCTCCTGTCCAAGCGACCAACGATCATCAAATTGATTCGCTGTTTGCGCTCTAACCCGCGGTTCGACCCGCCCCGTTTCGGCGGGCTTCCTCCCTACACGGGCGGGTCACCCGAAACGTTGAGCGGCTGCCTTGGGGGATCAGCATGGACCGCTATGGGTCGGAAACGGTAGTTCGCCAACGGCCGGCGTTGCTCCGGCCTTCGATTTCGACTGCCCTGTGGCTAGAACAGGCCAGCCGGCTCAGCAGCACGATCCCAGCTGTAGATGATCACCTCCCGACGTGCAGCCAGCTTGTCGCCGCCAGCCACCTGGTAGTTGATGTCGAGTGTCTCCATCTGGAAGCGCGCAAAGATGCGACGGATCTCCGGATGGTCGTTCAAGCTGACGATGGCCTTGCCCTTGAGCTGGCGCATCACCTCCGCCATGCGCTCGTATTGCTCGAGCGGGAAGTCGACGCCATAGCCCTCGGTTTCCCAATAGGGCGGATCTAGGTAGAACAGCGTGTGCGGTCGGTCGTAGCGCGCGATGCACGCCGCCCAATCCAGCTGCTCAATGTAGGCGCTGGCCAGGCGAAGATGGGCGGCCGACAGGCTCTCCTCCAGCCGCAGGAGATTCAATCCCGGCGGCGTGGTGGTTGCGGTGCCAAACGTCAGCCCCGCCACCTTTCCACCGAAACAGGCCTGCTGCAGGTAGTAGAAGCGCGCGGCGCGTTGAATGTCGGTCAACGTCTCCGGGCGCGTGTCCTTGAGCCACTGGAATACCGTGCGGCTGGTGAGCGCCCATTTAAACTGGCGCATGAACTCCTCCAGGTGGTGTTGCACGACGCGGTAGAGATTGACCAGCTCGCCGTTGACGTCATTGATGACCTCAACCGCCGCCGGCGGGCGCATGAAGAACAGCGCGGCGCCGCCGGCGAACACCTCCACATAGCACTCATGCGACGGGAAACGAGAAAGCAGGGTATCGGCCAGGCGGCGCTTGCCACCGAGCCAGGGAATGATGGGTGTTGCCATTGTGGTGAGCCTTTCACATTTTGGTATGATTCGCCCGCCTCCTAGGAAGGTGGCAGGGCCTTGGCTGGGCTCACTGGTAATGTCAGTGTGTTCGGTGGCCACCGTCGGTGCTCCAACACCGGCAGTGGCTGCCCTGTCTTTACTGCTGCGCCTGGTTCAACGTATCGCGGACGGCGTTGTAGGCGTCGATACAGGCATTGGCGTCGCGGATCCCCCGGTCGCCATCCCGGGCGATGCCGTCGAGAGCTGCTGCAGTCTCCGGAGCAAGTTCGGCTCGCGCTTCACCAGCTCCGCCGGCAGCGCCGGGATCTGCGGTGGCACCATCGGCGCCGGCCTGACAGGAACGGACGGCGAGGGACAGCCGGCGAGCGCCAGACAGGTACTCAGCGCGAGCAGCAGCTTGTGCGATTTCTTCACGGTCTCTTTCCTCCTTGGCGTGTTTCACTACGGCCGCGATCGCCTCCCGGGCAGCGCCCTCCAGCCCGCGGTACTTCGTGACCTGGTCAGCCTCCGCTCGCGCGGCAGCCTCCCGCTCGCCGGCGATCTGCTCGCGCAGCTTGGCGAGTTGGCGCTCATAGCGATTGCCCTGCAGCCACCAGGCGGCAGATCCGCCCAGCACCGCGCCGGCGGCCACCATCAGAAAAGCCGCCAGCAGGCGGCCCTTCCAGGCGGCTAGAAACTCAAGCGCCTTTGCCATGCCGGCCCTCGCTCTGGCGCAGCCTGCGCTTGAAGTAGCTCTCCAGGGCCTGCGCTCCGACGATGCCGAACGCACTGCCCAGCCCCACCAGCGCCACCGGGTTGAGCCCGGGGAACTGGATCAGCGCCATGCCGGCCACCATCGACGCCGCGGCCCCCATCACCGCCCGGCCGAACACCAGGCGCACGGTGATCGTCTCGTCGCTGGCCAGCAGCTTGCCCAGGCCGATCATGGCGCCCACCCCCACCAACATGAACAGACTCTTCTCAGGTTCTTGCATGGGGCTCCTTATCCCGGAATGCATTGCTTGGCATGCACGTAGCGCTGCATGCGATCGTCCAGCCCGTTGTAGCCGCCGTTGATGCGCTTGGTCAGGGCACGCTGGTCGCCGGCGTCGGCCAACTGGTTGCAGCCGTTGGCGAACCAGAACCACCCGGCCGAGCGCGCGGCCAGCCGGTCGTCAGTGGCGAGCAGCTCGGGCTGCCTGACCAGGTCGACGCCGAGGGCATGACCGCAGGCCATGTGGTTGTCGTGGAACGTGATCTGCTTGAGACCGCGGCCGCGGTACCGCCAGCCATCCCCGCTGCTGGCATCGCCGTTGCCGTAGCGGCCGGCGTACACGATGCTGGCGATACGCTGCTGGCGCTCGAGCGGCACCATGCGCTCGCCGGCCTGGCGGCCGAGGGTCTTGGCCAGCGCCGGCGAGAGCCGCTTATCGAAGGTATCCATCAGCCCACCCACCGAGTAATCGAAGGACTCCGCCAAGGTGGAGAAGCCCTTCGATTCATGGCCGACCTGCGCAATCCAGGCCGCCACCCGGTGAGGGAGCAGGATGCCGAACTCGAACAGCGCGGCGTCGACGTGCGGCCACCAGCGATCAGCCAGCGCATCGTTGATGCCGGCCGCCTTCTGAAAGGTTGTTTTATCCATGACCTCGAATTGAAAAAGCCCGCACGCGGCGGGCAAGAAAAAGCCACCCCGCAGGGTGGCCGGTGGTGGTGCGGCTGGCGTGCTAGGCCGTGAGCAGGCGGTAGGCCTCCTCTTGCGCCGCCACCAAACAGAAGGGATGGCGACAGAGCGTCATGCCGCAAACACCCGGAACGGTGTTTCCGGTGGCGCAATCAGGTACGTCGACAACTCACCCGGCTCCAGCTCGCGGGCAAGGCGCAGGTTCGCGAAGTAGCCCGGCTGGTAGGTCAACGGCACACCGTCAGCGTCGAAGGTTGCCGGGATCTGGCCGATGTAGTCGAGCGTTGCACATTCCGCCTCATAGATAGGAACCAGCTCTTGCAGAGCCGCACCGTCAGAGCAATGCAGGTAGTAATCGTGGAGATCGGTCATGGCTTGGAGAGGTTAATGAGTGTTGCGTCGTCCTTGAATTGCGGGATGTAGTCCCACATGAACAATTCGCACGATGCTTGATTCCCGCCGAAGTTCAACCCGCCAAGTCCGAATCGGTCGACAACCGGAACGACCGCAGGCGTCGCACTCTTGATAGGTCGACCATTTACCGACATGCGGTATTGCCCCGACTTATACGCAATCGCCATTTTTACAATATCGCCTACATTTACGCCGGTAGGATCAGTGACGTTGCCCACAGTGGCGTTGCCAACAATGGATACCGAAACAACCTGGCCCAGCGCATCAATCCCGGCGAAGAAGCGATTGTTTAGCGTGCCATCACCGAATTCCCAAAGCGACCTTGTAGACGAAGGATTCTGCGGGCGTACGAACCCGACAACGACAGTCCCCTCGTTCGGGTTGAATGCCAGCTTCTGGAGCGACGGCTGCAAGAACAAGTCCTGGCCGCGCGTACCCTGCGCCGTTGTCGTCACGATTGGCGTAGTCGGCAAACTTCCGCCCTCCAGTTGCGCATGATGGATGATGATCGAATGCCCTGCCGCATTGTTCGCAACGGGGTACGGATAGAAGCCATACGTATCGCCTGCCGCGTTGAGATCCGTCACCCAAAGCAAGTACACAGCACCGCCGTTAGGACCTACGTCCATCAACTTTGCAGAACCTACGGTTGCAGTCCCCGATGCGCCGGTCTTGTTGAACGTGCCGGTTGCAAACGAGAACGAACCGGATGTGACCACGGCTGCAGGCGCATTGATTTTGTAGATGGTCAGTGAGAGGCTACCGACTTGCGCCGGGCTTGCCGGGTCAATTTCGACAACCAGCGAGCAACACTGCCTGATCGTAGTAGTCCAGGAGAATCCGTTCTGCGGCGGCATATTCGGCGAGCCGGCACCCTTACTGATAAAGCGACGTTGCTGCGTGCCGCCCTCGAATACCGGGTTGACGTTCTCCACTTTGTAGTACACATCTTCGCCACCGGCCGGAAGGCGCGGCATGCTCGGAAACGCCACGTTAGTCGCAGCAATTTCCGAAAGAACGCCGTTAGGGTTCGTCGTCATGCCACTGAATTGCAGCGAGGGGACGTTAATCGCATCACTAACGAATCGCCTCGCCGGGCCCATCCGCCAACGCGCGGTGTTGCGCGTAAATACCAGGATTTGATCAAGTGTTTTCTGCCCGAGCATTATGCTTTTCCCTTGAAAACGCCGATGAACCCGTAGGGCCACGACGGGTCATCGTTCCATGCGCGAAAATCGCTGTTGACGAAATCGAGCCGCACCGTCGGCCCGCTGTAGTTTTCCACGAAGTTGAGCGAGACCGCGCCCGTGACCAGGTCCTCCGTGTCATACCGCGCCGCATTCGCCGCCATCGATAGCCCGATACCGATCCGCATTACATCCTCACAAAGTTGCCGGCCGTGGTTCCGGTGGCGTTGATGCGGATGCAGCGAATGGGCAGATACTGCCCGCTCGGGTAGTTCAGGAACGGCACCACCACACCATCCTCGCGGACAGCCATGATGTCGCCGCCGGTACCGACATAGATCGCGCGCGGCAGCACATCAAAATCAACGGTGTCGCTTTTGGTGACGACCGCAAAGTCTCGCGACGGCGAGTCGAGTTCCTGACGGTGATTTCTGTACTTGTCTTCTGCTGGCATGCAGACCTCCAAAAGAATGAAGCCGCTCAAAGGCGGCTCGCTGTGGGATTGGCTAGGGCTTCGCTGACTACGGCCAGACCTTCTGGATGAAGCAAAGCGCGTAGAAAGGCGGCATGTTCTCGTGGGCCTGGTCGCCGCCGCGGAAATCTGTGCCGAAGGTGTGGGCGTGATCCCCCACCCCGTTGATGGAGATGCCCGTGGTGCTGGTCGTCGTGGTGCCATCGGCACCAGCGTTGAAGGTTGGCGCACCACTACCGCCGACGATGTTTGCATCGTTACGGCCCCAACGGTGGTTGTGACCTGGATCGTTGATCGAGTGGCCGTGCGAGCCGGCTCCGTTCGTGGTTCCCGTGTGCTGGTGCGATGGCACCTGGTTAATGTTTAGGGTCACCGTCTTCGCGCCACCAGTGGCGCCCACAGCCGTCACGCCGGCGCCAGTCCCGGCACCGAGCACGAACTTGTCTCGCAGATCGATGGTGCCGTTCTGGCCATCACATAACACCCAGGTGGCTGGGATGGTCGCCACCGTGCCGCTATGAATGCCGATCAGCGTGCTCGGCACATGCGACTTGATCTTTGCGTCAATGGCGGCATTCACTGCGCCCATGATGTCCGGCACGTCGTCAAACAACACGCCGTTCGCGGAGGGATTGACCCGCAGGAACTTGTTAGCCTTGCCGGCGAGCGCGGGCAGGCCCGCCGCAGATTGCGCTGCAGCCGCCATGATCTGTGCCTGACTCGCTGATGTGGCAGCTGCATCTCGATAGGAGATCATGGTCTGCGCGGTGGTCTTGGCCCAGGCCATCGTCTTCATGAACTGCTGCAGCGCAATCATGAAGCGGGTCCGGTGCCCACCATTGCCGAGACCGGTGGCTGCGCTGTCACTGTCATCGATCGTGATGTTGTCGCCACCGACATCCGGGGTGAAGGTAACGCTGGTCATTTAAGCTCCTCAATTTCAAAGGCATTGCTGTGATTGCCGACAAAGATGCGCTCGATCGCCCCGAGCTGCCGGAGACGGCCTAGATAGGACTGGCGCAGCAGATTGATCGCATCGTCCTTGTCCCAGACCAGCAGGATTTCGCCATCGATGCCGGCCTTGCGCTGGATCTCGAAGACACGGCCCAGAGCCTCATCGCGCGACAGGTAGCCCAACGTGAAGCGCGTCACGCGCCGGCCCTCCTTGCGATCGAAGTAAGGTGCACCCGACATCGCGCGTTGCATGCCCGTATCCGTCTCCCAACCGATCGACGCGCCCCAACTGGCGTTGTAGATCGGCTGCCAGGCGCTCCCGACGAACATGCGCCCGAACTCGACATAACCATCCGGGTTCGTCTCGTCATCCACCTCCACGCGTATAAAGCGGCCGGCGGTTGGCTTTGGCACCACGACCAGGAGCAGCGACGGATACTCCCTGCGCTCCTCCTCGGTAATACTGCCGGTCCAGAAATTGTCATCCTCCCATTCCAGCACGCTGGTCGGAAACAAGGTCGGCCACGCCAGCTGCAGGTCCGGATCCCATGACAAATAGCTTTGCGTCAGAAAATCCAGATGCACGCTTGGCGCACCGTCCGGCGGAAACGTGACGGCATTGTCATAGACGGGCTGGTTAAAGCCCGCATCGTTGGCCATGCGCAAGCGCCATTTCCCGGCCGTCGACAGGTTGTGCCGCACGATGGCCACCACCGACACCAGGCGGCTGCGACCGAGATCAAGCGTGAACTGCGTGTCGGCCTTGCTGGCCGTGGCCGTCCGCGCGACCTTCGATAGCTGGCGGTCCTTCAGGTTGTCACGCGAGATCTGCCAGTTGCCGCCACTCAAGCTGCCGGAGTCGACGATATTGGGATGCGCCAGGAGAACGTTCGCCACCCTACCCCCACAATGTCAGTTTCACGGTGTCGGAATCGACACCGGCATCCAGTCCAATCACCCGCAGCAGGCGGCCGGTGAGACCGTAGCGCGGGTGATCCAGCCCAACCACCACGCCGAGGTCCACCAGGTCGCCGAGTTCGGAGAGCGGGATCTCCGCGTCGACCAGGATGCGCCGCACGCTATACAGTGCACTGCGCCTGGTCGCCTCGGTCGCGGCATCGGTCTCGGCGATCAGGGCCGAATCGAAAGTGAGTTCTTCCGACGAGGGCCACGCCGTTTTGACGGCCAGGACCTCGACCGCTGTCTGCCGGTACTCCTGCGCAAGAAAGGCCTTGCGTGCCTCGGCCACGCTGCCGGCAGGCTGCGTCTGCACCGTGTAGTTGCGGCCGAAGCGCACCACGGCCCGCCAGCTCGGCACGCCGGCCGAGCGCAGCACCAGGCTATTGACCGAGTGGATCGACCAGCTGGCTACCGGCACGCCGCTCGGCGCGGTCAGGCGCCCCATGCGCAGGCGGTTGAGGCGATCGAAGCCGTACCAGGCGCCGATGGCGTTGGCCAGCTCATCCATGACGGCCTGCGTATTGACCTCGCCGTCGACCCACACACCGACCGGCGCGGCGTTGGCGGCATTGAGCGCCGCCACGTCAGCATCGACAATGTCGCCTGCCGGGATCTCCGCATCGAGGGCGAGCTGCTTGAGCAGCGCACCCGCGCGCCGCTCTACAGTGCCGGCATCGGCAGTCACCTGGCCGGCCGGCGTACTCCCAAGTCGGAACAGACCCTGCCAGCAGCGGACGGTACCCGCCGCCGGCGCGGTGGCCAGCAGGTCCGCCTGGCTGGCGTAGTCGGCGCCCCGCCCAAGCACGACACCGTTGTCATAGACCGCGCTCACCGTGCAGGCCTGGTCGGAGACCTGGTACACCAGCTTGGCCGTGTTGACGGCCTTGCCAGGCACATTGAGCACCGCGCCATAGACGCGTGGCTTGTACTGGTCCTTGAGATCGTCCTTGGTGCCCTCCACGCCATCGGGCAGCACGTTGGTGCCGGCGTACTTGGGCCGAGCCAAGGGCCGCCCCAGGAACGCCAGGCGATCGCGCACCTGCAGGTTCATGGCGCCGTCATCCGCGCTCACGTCATCAAGCAGCCCCGACATCACCGTCGCCCAGCCGGACACCGGCGTGCCTGGCTGCCCCACCTTGACGGTGAAAGGCCGGCCATCAAACGCATAGTCGGTGACCAAGTTGTCCAGGCCACCGTCGGTGTTCAGCAGCCGGATTTTGCCCGCCGAAGCGCGCGAGGCGCCGTAGGTGGTGGCCCGGTCGAACAGCGTGCGCGACAGCCGCGGCTGCTCCTGTAGGCGGCCCTCGAAATACGCATTGGCCGGCGTATCGGTCGGCTGCGTGGTGAAGCCTGCGCTGGAAAAGCGCAGCACCTCCACCGCCGCGGCCGAGATCCGCCAGGCGCTTACCTCTATCGCTATCGTCATGGTTTGATGTTGTTGGCAATTTCATCGAGCAGCAGGCGTTGCCGTCCCGCGGCATCGATCGTCTCCTGATGGCTCTCCTCGGCCTGCTGCATCCGAGCAACCGCCTGCCGGCGGCCATCGTCACGCAGCGCCTGCACCTCGGCCCGCAGCGACTTAATTTCCGCCACCAGGGCTGCGCTCCCGTTCCGGCCGAACTCCGACCAGTTAGGCTGGTTGAGCCTGGCGCTTTCTGCCCGGGTCAGCACGCGCTCGCCCTCATGCAGCTCAGCCCGGTACCCGTCGAAAGGCACATAGGCCAGGCCGTTTGCGTGCGAGCCGTCCGGCCTGTAGCCCTGGACGCTGTTGTAGTCGGCGGCATACTGCCCGCCGCTGGCGTAGTAGGCGCGGGAGGCCTCCAGGAAGGCCTGCGCGATCTGCGTCCACTTCGACTGCGCATCGGCATCACCGCCCAGCGCTGCGGCCGAGGTTTCCTCATAGCGCCGCTTCGCCTCCGCATACTGCTGCTCGGGTGTGAGCGTCGACAGGTTGCCCAGGTCCAGCGAGGCCTGGAACTCCCGCACCTGCTTGCCGAATGCCTTCATGGCCTCAGCGGAAGCCGTCAGCACGTCCGTGACCTGCGCAAACGCCGGCGCGATGCCCAGCAGCGTGGCGTACAGCTTGCGGCCGCTCTCGTCGTTGAGGTTGATCCCCTCCATCAAGGCGCGGAATGCCGCCTTGCTCTCCGGCATCGCCAAGTTCAGCGCGGCGAACTGCGCGGCCAGTTGCGTCTTGGCAAAGGCCTGCTGCTCGTCGGCGCTGTAGTACGCCTGGAAATAGCTGTTGAGCCCCGAGGTCAGCGCCTCCATGCCGCCGGCGACCTTGGCCAGCTCCAGCGCGGCCGACGCCGACAGGTCCGCAAAGCCCTTGAACGGCAGCTTCTTGACCGCGTCGGCGAACTGGTAAAGGCTGTCGAGCGTGGCCAGCACCGCCTGGACGTCATCCGCACTGAGCTTGGAGGCGTCGATGCTGTCGATGTATTCCTTGAACGGCCGCTCCAGGTTCGCGCTCTGCAGGCCCTGGATGATGGAGCGCTGCAGCTGCAGGTTCAGGGCATCCAGCACCTTGCCGGCATCCTTCTCGCCGGACAGGTCGACGCGGTTGTCCTGCCCCAAGCCCGCGAAAACAAAGCTGCGCCCCTTCTTCGGGCTGACTTCCCAGCCAGCCCGATAGCCGCCGGTACCATCGAGCGAACCACCGTAGCGCTCGGTGAGCGACTGCAGCGAGCCATAGGTGGTCTCGATCGCCTTGGTGACCTGGTCGGCCGCCGGATCGCCTCCAGACGGCCCACCGCCCTTGCTGGCCTTGCCGCCATTCACGTTGTAGCCAGCGCCGTAGCGGGTTTCCCCGCCGCCCCCGAACAGCGAGCCGATGGCCGCACCCAGCACCGCGCCGGCGATCGTGCCCACCACAGGCAGCGCCGAGCCCAGGCTGGCCCCCACGGCACTGGCGGCGGCGGCACTCGACCCCGCCACCGCCAGCCCGCCTACCGCTCCCAGGCTGCCGCCCAGGGACGAATAGCCCTTGTTATTGAACAGGGCACCGCCTGCCAGCCCACCCGCGATACCCGCACCGGCACCCCAAAAGCCGGAGGCGCCATTGAGCCAGGAGCCCATGCCACCGGCGCCAGAGGCAAAGCCGCCCGAGCTGGCCGTCGCACTCAAGCCGGCGAAACCGAATTCGCCCGTTTGCGCGGCCAGCATGGCGGCCTGCTGGCTGCCCACGGTCAGACCGGGCACCATGGCGCCATACGCGGCCGAATTGCCCACCAGCAGGCCACCCAGCATGCCGTTGACGCCGTAGGCGTCGCCCAGCAGGTTGGACATATGCATCAGGTTGGACGTGCCACCCATTCCCCCACCGCTACCGTAGCCGCCGGCGATACCACCCGGGCCGCCGCCGAAGCCCAGCGCCCCACTCACCCCCGCCTGGACATACTGGAAGGGAATCCGCAGCAGCGTGGTCTTGAACAGGTTTTTGAGCCCATCCAGGAAGGTCTGCCCGAAACTCTTGCCAGCCTCGAACGCCCGAAACAGGGAATCAGTGAGCCCCTGGCCGATCTCGTCGGAAACGCGCTTCCACTCTTCCGCCGTTTTCTTCGCCTGGTCATAGCGCGCTTCGGTGGCCTCCTTGGTGTAGAGCGCATCCCGCAGGCGCTGGCGCGCCTCGATCTCCGCGTCAATTGCCTTGAGCTGCTCGCTCATGGGATCCAGCATGGCAATCGCTTCCCGCCGCTCCTGCAGGCGCGCCACGGTCACCGCCTCGATGGCCGAAGGCAGACGGCCATACAGCTCCGTTTCCTGCGTCACGGCCACAATGCGCTGCTCCAGCCCCAGCAGCGTCTTCTGGTCGAGATCGGCCTGCTGGCGGTACAGCAGCTCGGTCTGGTCCTGCAGCGCGTTGATGCGCTCCTGGCCCAGGCTCTTGAGCTCGGACTCGATGCGCACGCGCTCGCCGCGGTACTTCTCGCGGGCCGCCAGCTCCTTCTTGCCGGCGGCCAGGTCCTCCAACTGCTTGGCCTGCTCCAGTTCGCCCTCCAGGGCTATCTGCCGCGCGTCATAGCTGCGCGTGAGCGCCTCGGTCTCCGTGATCTGCCCGGTACGGCGCAGCCGCTCGACGTTGGCCAGCTCCCGCTTGAGCGCATCCTCGCGCAACTTGCTTTGCTGCTCGATCGCGGCCATCTGCCCGCCCAGCGCGTTCTGGAAGGCCTTGTTGGCCTCTTCCGCGTCCTTGGCCCCGCCGGCCCACTTGTCATAGGCCACCTTGACGCGCGCGGTGTAGGTCGTCAGGTTGATGGCGCCCTCGGCCAGCAGCGCCTTCTGCGTGGTGACGTATTTCTCGTAGTTCTCGTTGACCCCCTTGAGCTGGTTCTCGAACTTCTGGTTTTCCGCTTCCAGCTTGCGCACGCGCTCGGCACGCATGGCGGCCTCGGCGGCCACCAGGGCGTTTTCAAGCCGCGCCTCATCCAGCAGGTTCGGGTTGTACGGATTGGCTGCCCGCTGCTCCGGCGTGAGGGCGGCATTCTTGGCCTTCAGATCCGCCAGCGCCTTCTTCTGGTCGACCAGCCTGGCGCCATCGCCCGCCGGCGTGCCGTCGCGGATCTCGTTGCGCTCCCGGTACTTGGCAATCTGCTTGTTCAGGTCATCGATGATCTGCTGCGTCGACTGACCACTGACCGCCACCTGTTTGCCCGACGAATCGACCGCCTCGCGCGCCGCATCCCGCTGCCGCGCCGAGTAGATCTCCCAGGCCGTGACACCCAGGCCCAGCACCGTGACCACCGCGCCCAGGGGGCCGCCCAGCAGGCCGAGCGCCCGGGTCGCCAGCCCGGCGCCAGCGCCGGCAGCGGTCTGCGCCGTCGCCAGCGCGCGCTGTGCTACCGCATTGGCTTCGGTGGCAGCAGCAATCTCCAGGTTCACCCGGGCTTGCTGCTGCCCGAGCACTGCCATCTCGGTGATCGCAGCCGACCTGGCGATGGTCGCCGCTGTCGCCTGCAGCTCCGCCTCGCGCACCAGGCGCAGCGAGCCGGACAACGCGCCGGTGGCGGTCGCGGCCACAATGGTGGCCTCCGCGCTCTGCAGTGCGGCCTGTGCGCTGGCCATCTTGGCCTGCTGGTCTGCCCGGGCCACCCCGATGGCGGCCGAAGTGGCGGCGGCATTCGCGAGCTTCGCCGCAGTGTCTGCAGCCTCCGCTTCAAGCTCCAGCAGGGTTGCCGCGGTCTGCTGACGGGTGGCCTGCGTCAGCAACATGGCGGCATCTGCCTTGCGGGCGAACGACGACGCCGCATTGAGCGCCCAATCGGCCGCCTTGGCCGCCACGAGGCCAGTCAGGGCCGCCGTGACATAGTCCAGGTTGGTCGCCAGGAACGATACGCCGTCCGCCAGTTTGCGGAACACGCCCGAGGCCTCGTTCATGTCCGAGATGCGCTTCATGAGCGCATTCTGCAGCTGCGTGAACGACTGCTCGACCGTCATCGGCATCGAGGCAAACTCGGCGCTCAGCTGCTTGCCCGCCTTGTCCAGCGCATCGAGCAGTTGCGCCGGCACCAGCTTGCCCTCTTCGCCGAGTTTGCGCAGCTCGCCGATCGAGACGCCCAGGCCATCAGCCAGCGCTTGCGCCAGGCGTGGCGCCTGCTCCAGCACCGAATTCAACTCTTCGCCGCGCAGCGTGCCGCTGGCCAGGCCTTGCGAGAACTGGATGAGGGCGGCCTGCGTCGATTCCGCCGAACTGCCGCTCAGCGCGATCGCCTTGGACACGTTTTCCGTGACGCGCAGGATCTTGTCCTGGCTGGCGCCCATCTCCTGCCCGGCCTTGGCCAGGTAGGAATAGGTCTGCGCGACCCCGGCCCACTGCTGGCGCGTGCGCTGTGCCACGTCATACAGCGCGCTTTGCGTCTGCGCCGCACCCTGCGCCGACGACGACACCAGGCCGATACGCGCCGACAGGTTGGTCGCCGCATCGGACATGCTGACCATCTCCGCGATTGTGAGCCCCAGACCGATGCCGCCAATCGTGCGCATGAGGCCATCGAACCGGCGGTTCAGCGCGTCGGTGGACTCCACCACCCGACCCATCGAGCCAGCCATCCGGTCAGCACTGCGGGCGACGGCGACGGCGCTTTGATCGGCACGGGTCGCCGCGCCTTGCAGGGAACTCTCGACGTCCCGGCCGAACTTCTTGGCGGTAGCCGCGCCGGCCGCCATCCCCTGGTTGTAGTCCGTCAGGTCCGCCCGATACCTGACCATCATGTTTCCGAGCTCGGACACAGGCCCCTCCCCTCAATTGAAAGCACCCGCCGGAGCGGGTGCTGAAGCTATTGGCGACGCGACTCGGCCTCATCCAGAAAGACCTTGAGCGCCGCCTTTTCCATCAACTGCAGATCGGCGAACAGGGCCGCCAGACGCTTGCGTCGATATCGCTTTTTGCTCATGACGCTGTCGACGCCCGGATAGTTGAGGCCGGTGCGCACCACGCCGGCCATCGTGCCCACGTAGTTCCACTGCGTATCCACGTCGAAGAAGAGGAACAGCGACTCCTCGTTGTCGGCGTAGTAGAAGAAATCCTCACCGGTTGGCCGCGCGCGCACCGCATCGAGCACGTCATCGGGTGCGCCGAGTGCCGCCAGCGCGTCGGCCACGTCGGCGCCGGCCTCGAAGTCATCCTCCCGAAAGCCGGCCCAATGGCGCGCGGCCTCAATCAGTTTTTTGCGCGCGCCGTGACGATGTTGTCCCAGAACGCCTGCTGCACGGCTGCCGCCGCCGGCGGGATGCTGAGCAGGAATGCCTTGTTGTCCTCGTTGAACTCGGCGACCGTGCCGTCATCGGCAACCAGTTCTTTCCAGCCCACCAGCACCTCGCGCGCGATCCAGATCGGATCGTTCGCGCCCTCCACAATCCAGCGGGATTTGAGGGCTTCCAGCTCTTCCACCGTGTAGCGGGTGAAGACGGCCAGGAACTGCGATTTTTCGAGAATGCCCTTCTCGTTGAGGACCTCGACGTTGACGCGCGCGCCGAAGGTGGGTTTCATTGCCAGCTTGAATGCCATGGGGATCTCCTGAAAATGCAAAAGGCCCGCACAGTGGCGGGCCTTGTTGGGTTTTGGTTGGCGCGACCAGGTCGCTTACTTGACGGTGATCACCAGCTCGTCGTTGCCGGCCGACGGGAGAACGATGAGGTTAGAGGTCACCATCGCCACGCCATCCTGGTCGGTATAGGCAAGATTCGACAGCTGCACCTGCGGCGCATCGAACTTGATGATATTGCCGGCCACCGTGCCGTGCGTGATCGACAGCGCGCCGGTCAGGGCATCACGCACAGTCGACCACCAGTCTTTCGCCGCGACGGTGCTGAGCTCCATGTTGATGCTGCCCGCCACCTGGCGATCGGTCTGCGCCACGCCTTCGTAACCAATCAGCGAGCGCCAGACCAGGGTATTGGCCAGGTCCATCTGCAGTGCCTGCAGCGGGCCGGTGTAGCCCTGAATCGACCAGGTCGCCGTGTTGGTCTTGTTGACCAGAACCGGGCGCTTGAACTTGGTGTAGTCGACGCCCGCCGGGTTGGCAGTATCGGTCACCGGGTTGAAGGCGCCCAGGAACTTGAAACGCATCACCGGAATGCCCTTGCTGGTGATGTCGAACGACACCGTGCCCATGCAGCCGAGCAGCTTGTGCATCACCCCGTCGATGTACGCATAGATCGACACCGTTTCATTGCCGCCGGTGATCGGCGCATATTTGACGTCGGTGGCCGCGGTGACCGTCTCCGCCATGCCGCAGGCTCGCATCAGCGGCCCCCAGGCGGGCGCGGTACCGGCCGCGCCGGAGCCGGCGAGCTCCACCTCGAAGTCCAACTCGCTGTGGATGCCGGCCGGCAGCTGGTCGCTGTTGCCGAAATAGGCGCGGATCAGGTTGCGCGGCACATTCTCGGCCACCAGCGGCTGGATGTTGACCGACCGCACCAGGATGGCATTGGCGGCGCCGGTGGGAATCGCATCCGTGCCGGATGTGGTCTCGATTTTCGCCAGCAGCACGGTCTTACGATTTAGCTTTGGCATTACGCTTGCTCCTCGGGTTGATCACCGGGCTGGACTGCCGGCGCGGGAGACGCTGCAGTTGCTGCAGCATCAGCCGCGGGCCCGGAGATCGGGCGGCGCTTGCCGGTGATCGGATCAAATTCGAACGAGCCAGCCACGCCGGCGTATTCGTCGGTGGCAAGCACGCTTGCCGAATCGGGGAGCGTGGAGGCTGCAGCAGCCTCCGCCATCACCCCGGCCACCAGCGCGGTGGCTCTCGATGTCTTCATGTGGATCTCCTATGCACTCAGGCTGTCGCGGCTGGTGCGGTAGAAAAGGTCATAGTGGACGGTGCGGGCGCCGACGATGCCGCCGAGGTTGTCGTAACTCGGGGCGTCCGTGCCGAGCTCGCCGATGTCGATCAGGGCGGGATCCGTGAAGGCCATCACCACCGGGTGGACCAACGCCAGCGTGGCCTCGGAAATCGAATCCGGGTCGGCATCCCGCGACACCACTGTAATGAGCAGCTCGGCGTGGCGATCGATCTCAGCGGTGGACTCGGCGCCCATCTGTTCCTGGCCGTGGTGGACCACCAGGACGCGCTTGGTGGTGCGCATGTCCAGCGCGGCGAACAGGGAGCGCGAGAACACCAGGCCGAGCCCCTGCAGCGTAGGCGCGGCCTGCAGCACCTGCAGCACGCCTTGTGCCATTGCCTCTCGTTTGGTCGTCATGTCGGTACCGGGTTAAGGTCGATCCGCACAAATGCCCCATCGCCATGCTTGGCGGGCAGGCCGACCGGGTTATAGGCGCCGGCGCTGTTGCCTTCGGTCACCACCACTACGTCCGCAGCGGTCAGGACACCAAACACGTCCGCACGGCCAAGCAGCTGCACGCCAGCGCCACGCGAGAGGCCGTTCAGCGTCTCGCCGGGCACCTGGCTGAGCAGCGCCAACTGGGAAATGCCCCGGCTGGCCACTGTCACCAGGTCGCCGAAGTCCTCGACAAAGATGTCGAGATCCTCACCGGGCAACATCAGGCAGCCGGAGGGGTGGGATCGCCACCGGCGCCACCGGCGCCGCCGTCACCCTCGGGCCCCTTGCCGCCAGCGTCCTCATTCTTCTTGCGCCCCACGTCCTCGACCGCGCCGGCGGCTACCAGCACGGCGCCCTGCTCGTCGCTGACATCGAACACCGAGCCGGTCTCCTGCAGCTTCTTGCCGGTATTGACCGGCCAGTTTGCTTTGACTTTCATGGAATCCTCGAATGCAAACGGCCCGCTCATGGCGGGCCGCTGGGGTTATGTGTGCGACGCCAGGCTTAGGCGATCACGTTCTGGAAGAAGTACGACAGATCCGGCGCAGTCACCAGCTCCTGTACCCGCTCGCCGGCGCGCACCTTGTAGGCGCCCTCGAGACCACCGAAGTCCTTGCCGAAATCCGCATCGGCGATGCGATCGCCGAACTGCGCGGTGAAGCCCCAGGTGGTCGACCGGGTGCTGTCCGAGGGGATCTCGCGGTAGGTGAAAGCGGCATGCTTGCCCCAGGTGCGCTGCAGGGCCATGGCCTGGCCGCGGCGAGCCGTGTTGACGAATGCCTCGCCCACCTGGATCTCCTCGAGCTCCAGCGCGTTGGCCAGCTGCTGCCGCGTGACACCGCCGGACGTGCCGCCCTTGCCGTTGACGTAGTCGATCACCTTGGGATGCAGGATCAGCTTGGTCCAAACCGCGCGACCGACCGTCATAACGTTCGGCCGCATCACCGGGGAATCGAGTGCGGTCAGGATCGCGCTGATCGGGTCGGAGCTGGTGTAGTCCGACCATTGCGAGGAGCCGCTCAGCGTGACCTTGTTGACGTGGTTGGCCGGGTTGAACACCGCAGCCGCTACCCGCACCTCACGATCGAGTGTCACCAGCTTCATGGTGAATTCCGCCGCGGTGGCCAGGGGGTCGACGCCCTCCGGCGCATTCTTGACGTCATCGACCGGCACGACTTCATCCAGACCGTAGTCGTTCACGGATGCGGTCTGGATAACACCGGTGCTTTCGACCTGGTTGGGCTTCGCCTTGCGGCCCACCTTGGTGTCGGGAACGGTGAACTGGTCCGCCATGCTCTGGACCAGGTACTTGAACTCGGCCTTGCCGACCGGCACGCGCGGCATTACCGAGTCGGCGATCATCTGGCCATTGGCATAGGCGATCACGACCGACGCAATAAGCGGCTGGTTGATCGGGTACGGGGCGACTGCAGTCGTCATGTAGTACTCCTAGAAAATGCGAAGAAGGAAAGGAACAGCGGGCGGTGTTGTAGCCGGTGGCTAGCCCTGGATCTGGTTGGGGCAGACCAGCAGCGCGCCGATGTCGCCGAGCACGCCGGAGACCTCTGCGAAACCAATGGTGCGGGCATTCACGCCGACCGCCGGCGCGGCGACGATGGCACGGCCGTTGGCGTCGCTGGTGAGCGGCGCGCCGCGGGTGACTGCACCGCCGTACTCGACATCGGCGATACCGCTGCGCACGATGCTGGGGCGGTCGCCGGCGACGTAGGCAAAGCCTTCCGTCACGCCAAGCAGCGCATCGGTCGATACCGTGCCCTGCTTGACCGCACCGTCGCTGGCGCCCTGCGCCACAATGCGGAACTTGCCGATTGCACCCTCGGCGATGTGGGTTTTGATGAGACCAGGATTGCTCATGATGTAGTCCGGTGAGAAACGTTGGAGAAGGCGCCGGTCAGGCCTGCGCCGACAGCTCGTTGAATGCCTTGGTAGCGGCCGCGGCGTAACCCAGACGCTGACCGCTTGCCATGGCCGCCTGCATCAGCTCGGTCGCGCGTGCGCTGATTTCCTGCTGGGTCGGTGCCTTCTTTTCGCTGGCATCCACGTTGTTCGGCTTGGCCGGCAGCGGATTGGGCGCATCGGTCACCAGCGCCGTTGCCTGCGCCGCGAGCGCGCCACGGTGGGCGGCCAGGACCTGTGCGGCCGCCTGGTCGGGCGTGGTCTTGCCATCGGCTTTCAACGTGGCGATCAGCTTTTCGTGGCCGGCCATCGCATGGGACTCGATGCCCAGGATGCGCTCGCGCTCGGCGGTGGCGCCGGCGGCGCTGGCTTCGGTCTGGATTTGCTGCAGCAGCTCGGGCGATTGCGCCGCCAGCTCTTCGCGGGTGATGCTCATGGAGGTTCCTTTCGGAGAGGTGGGCAGATCTGCCCGGGGTTTAGAAGGGGGCACGGTGCGCGCCCCGGTCTTGCTGAACTCGCCGGCGGCGAGCCTTCCTACCAGCTGGTCGAGCGTGGCAATGCCGTCGACCAGGCCGGCATCGATGGCCTGCTGGCCAATGAAGATCCGGCCGTCCGCCATATCCGCCAGCACCTGGTCGACGCTGGCGCCGCGGTTGCCGGCCACCGCCTGCACGAACTGCGTGTACAGGTAATCGACCTGGTCCCTCATGTACGCGAGCCCTTCTTCAGAGAGCGGCGCGAAGGTGCTGGCAATGCGCTTGTACTTGCCAGAGTAGATCTCGGTGGTCTTCACGCCGCGCTGTTCCTCGGCTTTCGACACATCGCGGTGCTGGTTGACCACGCCGATAGATCCAACCTGTGTGGTGCCGTCTGCGATAAACACTGCCTGCGCGGCGCTGCCAATCCAGTACGCAGCCGATGCAATCGTGCCGTCGCCGAGTGAAACCACCGGCTTGACCGCGCCGACCTCGCGCACCACGTCGGCCAGCTGCTGGGTGCCGGCGACTGTTCCGCCCGGCGAATCGATATGCAGCAGGATCGAATTCACGCGGCTGTTGGCTGCAGCGGCCCGCAGATCGCGCGCCACCAGGTCGCTCGAGGCGCCGCCCGAGATGTCGCTGAACAGGTTGGCGCGCCGCCCGATCGTGCCCATGATGGGGATCACGGCCACGCCGTTGACGATCTCGTAATCCTGCGGCTCGCTGCCGAGCGGTCGGCCAAGACTTGCCGATACGGCCTGCAAGTCGACATGCTCGCCCAGCAAGCGCGCCTCATAGGCCGCCACGATCTCTTTCAGCTTGCCTGGCAGGATGGCCCAGGGCGCGTCAATGACGCCGAGTAGTCGATTCATCATCGTTCCTGAAATGCAAAACCCGCCTTGGCAGGCGGGTTCGCGTTATTGGTTGGCGTTGTCTGGCGGCGGATCTGCGTTGGGATCCGGTGGTGTCGGCGGCGAGGCCTCGGCGAGCAGACCATCCCGCCGGCGCGCCTCGATCTCCCTCGCCTGCTGCGCGTGGTTGTCGGCCCAGTTGCTGCCGTCATAGGCCATCGTCTCTTTGGTCAGCGTGGTGCGGCCGATCTCCAGATTTTTCGCAGAGGCCAGTGCCTCCTTCAGCGGATCCACCGCACCAGGCGCATCGCCCACCCACTGGCAACCCAACCAGGCACGCCGGATCAGCGGATTCTCGAAGTAGCCCGGTGCCGACAGCCGGCCGTTGGAGACCGCCTCATCCATCACCAGCTCGTAGATGGGCTGGCAGAAGTTGGTGGCCAGCCAGAAGCGACGCATTTTGAAGAAGCGCCAGGCGTCCAGGATGGCTGCCCGGGCCGCTGTATAGCTGGAGGTGTAGTGCTTGATGAGCAGCTCGAACGGCAGCTCCAGTGCCACACCGACCTGACGCAAGATGGACTGCACGAACGGATCAAACAGCGCGTTTGGCCGGCCCGGGTTGATCACTTCCACTTCATCGCCAGGCGCGCCGGTGATGATGGCGCCCTTTCCCAGCCGATAGTCCGGCTCGGGACCTTCATCGGCCATCAACGGCCCGTTTCCGCTCTCGGTCTTGATGAAGACCGTGAACATCCCGGATACCACCGCGGCGGCCAGCTCGGCCTCGGTGTACACGCCAAGCTGCCGCAGCGGTTCGATCACCGGCGCCAGGTAAGGTTGGCCGCGCGTCTGCCCCACCCGTCGCCGCTCGAACAGGTGCAGGACGTTGCGCCGGCCAGTGCTGGTACCGAACACTTCGCGCCGGTCCCATTTCCGATCCCGGACCGCGATCCCGCCCGGGTGCGATCGCAGAAAGTGACACGCGACGGGCGCACCGAAATCGTCCATCTCCACGCCACCCGCCAGCTTGTCGGTATCGCGCTGGCCGTCAGGATTGCAGCAACGGTCGCCCTCGATCAGCTGTAGCCGCGTGCGGTAGGCAGTACGGTGCCGCTCGAGCATTGGCGTGACACAGAACACGTCGCCGTTTTCCAGCGTCGATCGGAACGCCAGCGCCTGCATCTCATAGAAGGTCTGCGTCAGCGTGATGTCGCATTCCTTGCTGTCCGCGAACAACGAGAACTCAAGCTGCGCCTGCTGCTGCCAGGCGGCTGCCTGCTCCTCGGTCAGCCCCAGCACCTTGGCATCAAGGGTCGGCTGCGGCGCGAGGCCGGTACCGACCACGTTGGTCACCACCGTGTTGATGGCGCCGACCGCCAGCGGATTGTTGCGCGCCAGGTCGCGGCTGCGGTTGCGCAGTTCGCCCAGCGCCGGGAGCAGATCCGCGTCGGCCGAGCCCCCGAAGGCGAACCAGTTGCGCAGCGAGCGCTTGGTGCGCGACGCGCCCTCATAGGCGCCCGAGTAGGCCTGCGCCGTGCGGGCCTGCGCGCGCCGATTGCCAGCGGCCGGGTTGAAATAGTTGACCAGGCGGTCGGGCAGCGTCAACTTGCTGGCAAGCACGGCGCCGAGCTTGGCGTCCTTCATTCCGCTACCCCGTAGCCAATCCGCATCCGGCGGCCGCCGTTTTTAGCGGCGCTGATCCTGGCCTCCCAATAGTCGATCTGCTTGCGGATCTCGCCCGCATCGGCCCGCGTGAGCTTGCGCCCCTCGATCTCATAGGATTGATTGCGCGCCACTGCCAGGCTGGCCGCCAGCCAGGCATCGAGCTGCGACTGTGCTTGTGCCGCTGTAATCATGGGTCATATCTCCACGCCACGTGAGACGGTGCCGTATCGGCGCCGGCGTCGCGGTGGCAGGTTGGGTGTTTCGTCGGTGGTGACCGGGCCCGGCGCCGGCCGATGTCGCGCCGGCGGTGCGTCCTGGTCGTCTTCGTCGTCTTCCGCGTCGACCTCGCGCGGTGCGGCCGCTGGTTCCGGTGTCGGCACCGGCGCGGGCGGCGCCGGCTCATCGAAAAGCCCGGCCTGCGACAGCCTCGCCTCCAGGGCAGCCCAGTCGCGCTCCTGCATCAGATGCACCTTGGCGGCGCGTGACGCATGAAGGTTGTAGACCTCCAGGTCCAGCACCTCATTGCGCTTGCCGACCTTCTTTTGCCAAACGCGAATGACGTGGCCGTTTTGCTGGCGCACCGGCGCCTTGACCTCGGCCAGCAACTGCTCGAAGTAGTCGGCGATGACGTTTTTGTAGACATGGAATCGCCCCGGCCCTTTCCCTTCCATGCCAACGCGGCCGCGCTCGCCGATCAGCAGATCCTTGGCACGGCCGACGCCAACCATGAACACCGAAACGCCGTACTTGGCCGCCTTGGTGTTCTTCTTGTTGGTGTCGATCACGGCGCTCGGCTTGCGGAAGATCTCGGCATCCGGGCTGCGTGCGCCCTTGATCGCCATGACATGCGGCACGCCGCGGCCCTGGCGGGTGCGGACATACTTGTAGACCGCATCGGAGGTGTTGCCGTCCGAGCTGTCGATCGAGGCTGCGCTGATACTGAGACCAAAGCCACGCTCATGCCGATACTTGCCAAACAGCAGCTTGTCGAGCTGGTTCCACACGTCATCGGTGATGAGCGCAGTCTGGCCATACAGGCGGTCATAGCGCACCAGCCACGTCTCTTCACCGCGGCCGTAGGCGCGCACAATCACCTCCAGGCGATCGGGCTGCACGTCGACGGACAGCATCAGCATCAGGCCACCTGCCGGCACCGTGCCCGCGTCATACGGCAGCGCGCGCTCGGCCAGCTCGTCGGCCTTGGGCTGGTCGCCCTTGAACGAATAGGCCACGCCCATCGAGCTATTGGTGAACGCCACCAGCTTGCTCTCATCACCCATCGCCAGGTGGTGGAGCGCCGTGAGCCAGTTCTCCATCAGCTTGGCCATCACCGAGCCAGGAAACGGGCTGTACAACTCGTTGATGAAGTAGCCGGCGATGCCATTGAAAGGCGCGGTGGCCATCCAGCGGCCGGCCTTCACGTTGCGGCGCTTTTCCGCATCGTTCCAGATGCCGCCGCAATGCGGGCAAACGTAGTAGGCCTTCTCCGGCACCTTCTTGCCGAAGATCGGATGCGATACGCCCTCCTCCTCCGGGCATTTGAGGTAGTCGAAGCTCAGCGCGTGCTCTTCGCCGCAATGATGGCAAGGCACCATGCCCACGCGCTTGTCGGAGAGCTCCATCTCGGCCGCGATGGTCGACGTGCCCTCGACCGTCGGCGTACCGCCGATCACGATCTTGACGCGCGAGCGGCGAAACGTCTTGGTCCGCTCCTTCGCCAGCTTGATCGAGTCGCCCTGGCCGCGCAGGTTCAGATTGCAGTCGTCCGGCTCTTCGATAAAGATGCGCGGGATCGGGCTGGACTTGACGCTGGAGGGTGAGTTCGAGCCGACCAGCTTGAGGAAGCCGCCGCGGAAGCGCTTGAACAGCATCCGCTGCTGCGACTTCCGGCTGCGCAGGTCCACTGCCCTGCGCAGCCGCGGCGTGGCGCTGACCATCGGCTCGAATTTCTCGGCCATGTATTCCTTGGCCGCGCCCTCTTTCGGGAACAGGCCCAGGATCGGCGACGGATCCAGGTCGATCCACTTGCACAGGATGTTGCCCAGCACGCCCGAGGTCCACGCGACCTGCGCCGACTTCTGGCAGCACACCTCGATCACGGTCGGATCATCGAGCGCCTCGAGCGGATTGCCCGGCCAGCAGAGGTAAGGCGTCACCTCCGGGTCATACTTGCCGGCGCGATCGGCCTCGACGCTCGACAGGAAACGGTACTTGCGCGCCCATTCCAGGGCATTCATGCGGGGCGGCAGGGCCCAGCGAGAAACGGCCATACGCAGCGTTCGCTTAACCGTCGTCCTCATCGTCTTCGTCGTCTCCGGCATCGTCAAGATGCTCAGAGTCGGGATCTCCATCATCGTCTTGGTCCAGGTTTTGGAGCTTTGCCAGGCACTCCTCTACGTAAGGCAGCACGAGCTGCTCATCGATCTCGATGTCATGCGCCTCGAACACGGCGTCTGCGACTTTGCCGGGCAGCAGCAGCATTTCCGTCTTGGCAGCTTCGACGTGGCTGCTCCAGCGGTCGACAAAGTCAGCCGCCGGCGCCAGGATCTTGAGCTTTTCGCCGATGCGCAGCTCGACCTCGATCTTTCGCGCGCGGTCCAGCTCATCCTTCGGACTGGACAGGCCTGCGCGGTGCAGTTCGCGCTGCGTGTACCAGGTGAGCACTGCCGCGGTGTCGTACTCGTTGCCGCGGCCACGCTGGCCAGCCAATCCGACCGGCATACCCTCGTCTTTCTGCCAGCGGATCAGCGTCTGCACCGCGAATCCGGTGATCTCCGCCAGCTCCTGCAGGTTCACCTTCTTGCCCATGACACCCCCAAAACTAACTAACCCTAGAGCCCCTTTCATCTAGGAAAAGAACGCGGTGCGAATGACCCCCGTGAGACGGGAGGCCGGAAGGACCCGCGTGCGCCCGGCTGCACCCCACCGGGCGCCCTGCCCTGCCTGCTGGCCGGCTACCGCGCCGTGGCCAGCGCCTGCTCCCAGGCCAGCAGCATCTCGCGCTCGAAGTTCGCGCGTGCTGTCAGCTCAGCCACCTCACTGAAGCGCAGCCGCTTCTCGTACCGGGCCTGCGTCGCGAACAGCAGCACCGGCACGATCTTCTTGTTGTTGTCGACGCGCGCATAGATGGCCTCGGGCAGGTTGTGGCCACGCGGCTTGCCCTTGAAATAGCGCTTCGCCTTGCCCGACGAATTGACCTCGGCTGCGATCCGCTTGATGGTGGCGCGCGTCAGGTTGCCGTACTGGTTCAGCTTCGCGCCGGCGCCTGGCAGCGCAATGCCCTTGCCGAACAGCTTCTCGAACGTCTTGAGATCGCGCTGGCCACCCTCGACCTCGGTGCGCAGATAGCGCGCCTGGCGGTCCTTGATGAACACCGAGGATTCGAGCGAGGTCTTGCTTGCCGCGCTGGTGCCCACCGCCGTGCGCGTGAACGGCACAGGATTATCGAACGCGCGCATGATCTCGCTGGTCTCAGCCCCCTGCGCCAGCTTGGCTAACCGCGTGAGCGCCACGGCCGCGGCGAACGGCATCTGCCGCTGCTGTCTGCCGAATGCCTGCACTACGCTGCTTACGTCAACGCTTACCGTCGTCATCCGTCACCCCGCTGCCGACCAGTTGCAGCCCGCAGTCATCCGGATTCTCTGCAAAGATCTGAGCGATAGGCTGCGACTTGAGGCTATCCGGCTTCCTACTGCCGGACAGCCACAGGAAGCCGCCAGGAAACTTAGGGCCGCGCCAGCGCGCCGGACGTGCGGGCAACTCTACGCCACCAACGATGATGCGTACGGCCATGTCTGACCCCCAAAAAGAACGGGCCGACACCCCACCAGTGCCGGCCCGCATGAACTCGCCCCATCAGGAGCGAGAGGAGACAACCAAACTGCTACAGCGATGCAGGCTGAGCAACGGCGCGAACGAGCGCCATGATTCCCTTCTCGATGTCGGTCTTGGCAATCGCAGCCCAGCGCGCCGGCTCCGCAGCCGACCACCGCTGGAACTCTAGGCATTCGTCGCTGCTCAGATCTTCCGCCATCCGCTTTGAGCGGTCCGCCGCCTCCGCCTTGCGGGCACCGTCAGTGGCAATCCGTATCCCCAATTCCATCTGCAGCCGGAGCAGCTCGGCGCCCTTGATCTTGATGCGGTTCATCAGGTCGATCTCTTCGCTCGATAGCTCGCGGTAGCCGGCGATGCGGCGGTGTTGGTTTTCCATGTCAGGCCTCAAAGGAGATGGGCCAGCGCACCGGCCCAACGAGAAAGGCCCGCAGGAAGGCGGGCCAAGGGGAGAGGTGTGCAGCGCGTGGCGCAGAATGCAAAAAGCCCGACCAGGTAGGGACCGGATCGGGCTTCGCTTTCACTGCACGCACTGAAACCACAGCGTAGCCGAAATCTACCCCTACCCGGTCAGGATTTCAATAGCGAGCGTTAGGGTCCCCCTTTAACCACTTGATCCATAAAAGAAAAAAGGCTCTACCTTGAAAAATGGTTTTGCGGGTTCTGTCAGGACTTCAGCAGCAGATGCAGCGGCAGCACCTTGGCCTGCGGATTCTTGAGGCAGTACTCGAGTGCGACCAGCAGCGAGTTATGCAGCCGGCGGACATGGCTCTCGCTCACGCCCAGCCGCTGTCCGATCTTCTGGCGCGTCAGTTCCTCGACGTACCAGGCCATCGCCAGCTTGCGCAGATCCAGCGGCAGCCGCCATAGCGCTTCGTGCAGCTGCTCGCACTCGGGCGGCGACATCGGAATGAACGACCGCAGCGGCATCGAGCGGATCTCCTCGAGCGTGAGGCAGCTCTCGCCGTAGCCATTGGGCGCGCCGCCGGACTTGGCCCATTTGCCCCACGAATGTAGGCGATCGACCGCCCACTCCAGCCGCTCGCGCTCGCGCTTGTCCACTCGAATCCCGACCGTCATCGCTTCACCCTCCCCCCAACGATGGTGCGCATCCGCGCGAATTCCAGCTCGGCCGCCGTGGCGTCCGATGGCATGTTCTCGGCCTCCGGGATGCCTGGAATCGGCGGCAGGTGTTCACGCACCGCCACCGACCACAGCCACTCCCAGCGCGATCGCGCCTCCGGCCAGGCCACGGCCAGCACCTGGTCGACGCCAAAGCGCACCGCCGTCCAGAACACGGAGCGCGAACTCCAGCGATCGTGCTTGACGGCCCGCATATGCAACTGCTCCACCGCCTCGGCATAGGCCAGCTCGGCGCTCCGCTCGTTCGCCGTCATTTCCGGCACTTCCGCTCGCGCATGAGCCGGAGCAGCTCGGCCGGCTTCATGCCAGGCGTGTTCTTGAGCATGGCTGCGAACGCCGCATCACGGGCCTTCTGCTCGGCCATGGTCTGACGCACGATTTCACGATCCGAGGCGATTTTCTCCGCATAAACCGTCACCCACGCATCGCCCTGCTTCTTCGCATCCCGCAACAATCGATGGAGGTAGGCCTCTGGATCTTTGACGTCTGTCGCCCGCATCGCGCCGCGTAGTTCGTCCAGAACACGCTGACCGAGCGCTTTGCTGCCGACCGAGTCCAACGCACGCTTCAGGGCACGCCGCCGGTCATCGGACAGCTTCACTGGCCATGCTCGATCATCCTGCCACTCGAACCCCTGCCCCTCTGCAAGCTGGGCCGAAGGCCCCCTCCCACCGCCTTGGATGGTCTGCTGCCGTTCCTCTGAGAGCCGCTGCGTTTCTGTGGGAGCCGTTGGGGGCGCCTGTTCGCCTCCCGCGCCGCAGGCGTGGGGGGCTAGATCAATGCCTGTCTCAGCGGCCTCAGCCTTGAGGTGGCCCTCCCCTTCGGGCTGGGGCGCCGGAGGGGTTGGGGGATTCTGCTCGCCTCCCGCGCCGCAGGCGTGGGGGGGTAGACTGATGGTTTCCCCACCGACGTCAGAGCCGCGGGGAGGGTTGGGTGGGGTATTGGTTTTATCGGACTCCAGATGTGTGCCGGCTTTCGCCACGTTACTACCCTGTGGATAAGCCCGCACCCGCTTAGCCGGCTTAGCTTTGGCAGGTGTGCCAGATGCCTTTACACCGGTGTCGGCTTTTTTTTGGTCAAGCGAAGACGTGCGGGCGAGCAGCAGACGGAACTTGAGCCGCAGCTTGGTGCCGATCGACCGCACCAGACCCACCTTCTCCAACTGGATCACCCGCCGGCGCAGTTGCTGCTCAGAGGGCTTGTAGGCCTTCACACCGGGCCGGCCGGGCAACTCGGTGTCTTCGCGCAGCGACCACCAGGACACCGCCTTAGCGGGTCCACCAACCACGCCCGTCTCGTAGTCCATGCTCCGGCGCAGCGCCGTATAGAGGTCGCGCGCCAGATGGTCCACGTTTCGCATAGCGGCCCACTCGCAGTCATCGATAAGGAACGTGCTCATGCCGCACCCCTTTGGCGAACGAGCTGCGCTGCTTCCGCCCAGAGGGCATCGAGGCCGACCTGGTAGCCACGCTCCCACGCGCTCCCGTGGGGGCTGTCCTCGCAATACGGGTTCACCGCGTTGACGCCACGCTCCCGTGCATCGGCCAAGCCGCGCTCCTCGATCACGCTAATCGGTTGAATTGGATAGTCCATGGTCTTTACGGCCGCTCGCTGGCGGTTTTACATAGAAGGTCAAAGGTCGCCATGAAGGCGTCCGGGTTGTATGCGCCAGTCTCGATACGATTGGTGGCGATGGCCACCTCGGCGCGATAGGCAGCACGGCCGCTGGCGGGCAGTTGCAGCCAGCGCTCTTTGCAGATCAGGGCCAGCGTCGACATCTGGCCGGCGCCGGCAAACACGTAGAACACGTCGCGCAGCGGCCAGAACGTCAGCAAGTGCCGTGCGAATGGATCGAGGCCTTTCCCGCCCCGCACCAGCGCGATCGCGCTGGCCTGGCGGCATGCGCACGACATGTGCACCGCATGCCGACACGTCAAGCCGGCCCAGACGCGCGTGGACTTGCAGCACGTCATGTCGGGCTCGAAGCGGATCTCCATCTTCACGCGGCTGGCACCTGGTCGAACGCGCAGAGGTCTTCCCACACGTCGCCGAGATTGGCTCGACCGTCATAGGCGATAGCAAGGCAATGCTTAAACGCTTCGTCCAGACGCAGCTGTGCCTTGTATTCCTCGCTACTCACGCTTAGCAACTTGAATTGCCGTCCGCCCCCCACCTTGATCGCAAAGACGCCGAACGGCTTACCGCCCGCCACCACGCGCTTCTTGATACGCGCGAAGAGCTTACGCAGCTCTGCCTGTGTCAACGGCTTGCGCTTCCGCGGGGATTTTGTAGGTCGGCAGCGCGCGGTAATGAACGCAGCGCCTGGCGTCATACCTTGCGCTTCCGCTTGATGAGCAGCTTGCCGAGCGTGCGCATGAGCCGGCGCTTGAAACCAACGGCTTCGCGCAGCTCACGATGGGCCTCTTGCACGGCTTCGTCGGAGGTATCGGTGGCCAGGCGCAACACGGCCTGCTGCCCCTTCGCATCCTCACGCATGAGCGCCCCGAGCGCGGCGTGGACGCAAAGCTCCGGATCACCCTCACCCACTTCGTTGCGAACGACCAGGCCGAAGGGAGCCAGCAGGCTATCGAGCACGTCGAGCCGGAGATCGGCCGGCAACGCGGCCAGGATTGACGGGATGAAGTTGGTCGGCAGCAAGGTGCTGTCTTTGGTCTCATCATCGAGCCACCGGAATACGCGCTCGCCGTTGACCTTCATGCGCTCGAAGGCATCCCGCGTGTTGGGCTCGAAGCGAATCCCCGTCACGTCGTCATAGCCGAGCCGCTCATGGACGCTGACCACCAGGTCCACCACGGTTGCCTGGCCCAGCCGATCGCGTGTGCGCCACGTGTTGACCGCCTGACGAAGCAAGCCAATCAACGTCTGAGGTTGATGCCGCATGATTTGAAATCCCCCGGTAGATACACTGCCGTCAAAAGGTAAATAGCGCCGTAGCGCGAAAACTTCTCGGGATGAAATCTGTGTTCCAACCCAAGTCAAAATTGCGTCGACTGACCCCGCTGGAGCGCCGCCACATCGCCGCCCTGCTACGCGCCACGACGCGCAGAGCCGGCCGCTCGCCCCAATCGCCCCGCCTCCTTCACACGAGCGGCGGGAAAGTACCCCTCTAGGGTGGAATGGGCGCCCCACACCGCGCCTGTGAGAATCGAGAGTTTTGTCTCACCCGTAACAACCACTGAGGAGCACATATGAAACTCGATAGCGCTGGCATCCCGTCGATAGTTGAAGTCTTGATCGCACAAAATGCGATCCTCCGCGGCCTGGCGGCGGGATTGCCCCGAGATTTGATTGACCAAGCCCAATTGGCAGCAGTCACGGAACTGACCTCGGTGGACATCGGCAACCTTTCATCCCGTGACCGGGACTCACTGCTCTCAGCGGCGGCTGTGCGCGTCGAAGACTTTTTCAAAGCGCTCCGATAGAGCCGTCTTCGATCGGCTCTTTTTCTCTGCGCTTGCCAGATTCGCCCGGGCTTGAACAGCTAGGGGTGTTACCGGTCTCCCTGGATCACGGTGCCCCCAGATGAAATTGCGGGCATAGATCTCCTCGTGCTCCAGGTGGACCAGAGCGGGCCGGATTAGCCAGAACACGAGGCGGGCGTAGAGGGACTTGATTGAAGCGAGCAACACGATCGATCCTCCAAAAAATAGCAACCGGAAAGGGGCAAATATGGCAAAACAGAAAACAATCACCGTGGGCGAACTCAGGCACGATCTGACCGCCCTACTCAGTTACCCCGACGACACGGAGGTCTCTTTCGGGGCGGGGGATCTGAGCTACTACCGGTTGAAGAATCGTCTATACCGGTCGGAAACAAGCGGCATCCCCCGCTCGGTGCAGGTCGAGTTCAACGAGATCTATGAGGTAACGCTGGACCCGGATGTGGAGGGCTGATCTCCGAACCCAATATTGCGGAAATCCCGGGGGACCGGGGTGCCGGTTGCCAAGCAGCTGACGAGGACACTCAGTGACTCACTGGTACGGCAGCTGTAGATCTCGATCGGCAAGCTAGGCGCCCCCGGTGAGAGGAGCTTGACACCGTACCCACTGGCCAAGACGTCGATGACGATCTTGCAGCCGTCACGCGGGAAATCGTCCGTCGCATAGATGGGATGAGGAGTTTTCACAGGCACGATGCTGTCCTCACATGGCGCAGACAATGAGACTTGATTGAAACGACCAACACGATGGAACCTCCACATATAAGCAACATCATCAAAGACCCGCAAAGCGGGATCACGTACAACGTCTGCGCCTACCGCACGCTCTCACGCGCCGAAATGGTGTTAGCCGTACAGGTCTTCACCCAGCAAAGCCGCGGGCGAAGACCGAAGCGTGGAACGCTGGTCACCATCATTTCCACAATCGGCTTCAATGGTGAGTAGTCGCGCAAGTTCTGCCGTCCACTCAGGCGAAAGTTCAATGCTTGCCGCCTTTGCCCCCTCGAACACGGTCAGGGTCCTGGTGCCATTGGGGTTCCATGCCACCGCAAAGGTGAACATTGACTGCATTGCCGGCTGGCGCCCTGTGAACCGCTGCACCAGGCGCGAACAGAGGGACTTGATCATGGGTGATTCGCTCCTGAAGAAAGTTGCGTCGCAAGGTCTAAACTGACTTGCATCGCGTTGGCTTCGTTTGGATCGCCGCCCAAGAGCACTGCGGAAAGGTGTTTTCGCGCAAGCGCAGCCACGACGCGGTCGGCGAGCCGCTTCGGTAGAACAGCCGGCCATTGCGAATACGCTTGCGGCGAAATGCCGATGGCTTCTGCGGCCGCAGTGATGGTCCCTCCGAGGAGGGTTGTAGCCCTGGACTTTTCCATGAGGAGCATTAAAGCATTCTTTACAGAACGAAGCAACCATGCTTTAGAGGTCTGTAAGTATGCTTTCACCATGACAACCTACGGCCAACGACTTGAGGAAGCCCTTGCAATCGCAGGCAAGGACAGGCAGCAACTGTCCGACGAGATCGGGATCAGCGTGCAAGCAATTTCCCAGGTGATCCTCGGAAAAACCAAGGCCCTGACTGCGGAGAATTCGGCCCTCGCCGCGAAATTCGCCGGCGTGGATGGCTTTTGGCTTGCCACGGGCGTCGGCTCGCCCCTGATGCAAGCCGGAAACGATCATCCTTGGCCATTTGCCATCAGTCGTGAAGAATATGACCGCCTGAGCGCCGCGCAGAAGGCCGGCCTAGACAGAATCCTTACTGAATTCATCCGATCCAGTCTTGAGGGCCGTGACGAATGGGGGAGCCCTAAACCAGAGGGCATCGTCAGCACGGCCCCATTAATGCGCCGGTCCCGCGAAGGCTAGTGCGTCTGCGCTGCACTGGCGAACCCCGATACAGCCCGCTTTTCGCGGGCTTTTTTGTGGCCAGATTGCCCTCGCTAGTCCCGCCCCTGCAGGCCTCAGCCTCCGTTATCCCCACGGATCGGGGTTAGTCAATCGCCTTACAAAAATATATCGGTAGCTCCTTTGTAACGCCGAAATCACTTCGGCATTAATCCGGGGAGCTATATGACAGTGGTTGTTAACCTATGCGCCTACCGCAAGCGGAGGCGAAGCGAGCAACGGCAACCCGTGCGCACTACCGCCGGCGACACCATCCTCATTCGCCGTATGGTGAATGGCGAACATGCGTACTTCCTAAGTGGGGTATTTCGAAGCTCCCGACGGCTGACGGCCCAAGTCATGACAAAGGTTCTCGACAAGGTTCTTGAGGATTAGCGAGCCCGATGATTTAAAGCATGCTTGCAAGAAATAATAAAGCATGCTTTACTTCCCTCCATCGAAGACAACCGATGGAGCAGCAATGAGCCGTAACGTCCGCGTTAAATCCTGGATTGCCTACCTCGCCCTAGTAGCCGCCGCCTTCGCCGCCCACGCCTGCGCCGTTGAACGCGACGAGCAGGCCGCGCCCCGCGTCACCGCAACCCGCAGCGCGTGAGGCCGGCCATGCATCTCGAATTCCTCCGACTACGGCACTACGGCAATCAATGGATCGCCGCCCCCAATGACTGGGTCGTCATCGACGACTTCGGCACCGCGCACGATGCCATCGACCGCGGCGAGTTTGGCGGGCCGTTCAAAGGCGCGCACGCACAAAGACGCGAGCTCCTCTGGCTGGAGCACCAAGACATCGACTTCGCGCGTGCTTGCTGGGCAGCCTCGACCCCCTACACGATCAACGAGACGACCGCATTTGCGCACCCGATGGGCCTCAGCATCGAGGTCGATCTGCGCATTTGGTTCACGCTGCACCCGCGCTGGGATGAGACGACCTGGACCGCGCATGAGGCGCGCGAGGATGGTGCTCGCATCGAGATCGAGTCCTATAAGGCCAGCCATGGCAATGAATCCTCCCACGCTGTAGTCCTCGATGCGGCTGCCATCGAGGAATTCTGCTGGGCCTACATCGAACTTGAGAAGGCCCGGGAAGAAGCCAAACAAGAGTGCCAGGCGCGCAGCGCCACGGAGGCCTCGCAATGATCCGCTTCCGCATCAAGATCGACGGCCGGATTACCTATACCGGCCTGTTCCGCAGCGCATGGGACGCAATCGAGGACGCATTCAATCGCGGCGCTCGCACTGCAGTGGCGGTACCAGCATGACAGCCCGCCGGATCTCGAAGGCCGAGCTGATTGCGGAATTCCTCCGCGTGCGCGGTAGCGGCAGGCCCGAAGAACAAGTCGAGATCCCGGCGATCCGCAAAAAGCTGGCGCGTTCGCGCCGTGCCTTTCTCAAGACGCAAGCGCGGATCCCACGTCCGCGCCCCCGCTTCGATCCCACGGTCATCGACCACAAACGCCGTCAGGCAAACGACCTCGACTGAGGAGCAAAAATGAAGAAGCTGACCGCCATCCTCTCTGCTGCCTACCCCTACCTTCTAAAGCAGGAAAGCGATCGTCCCACACGACCATCGCGCCGGGCCACACACCCCAGGTACATGGGTTTCATGGTCGGTCCAAATGGACATCATCACATCGTGCTCGGATGGATAGACCCCGACGGCAATGTGCACAACGGGATAGTTCGGCCAGATGACATCTCCTCGCGCACGCTCAAAACTGCGTCAGCCCTCATCCTGGCGGGTGGCGGCGACGTAGGAAGACGACACCAAGATCGAGCCGCAATTTTTGGCGCGATCTACGAAACATATCGCCTCGAAGCTCTAGCTCACGAGGCGCTCGAGCAAAGGCAAACGACCTCGACTGAGGAGCAATCATGCTGATAGGACTCACCGGCCCGGCAGGCGCCGGCAAGGACACTGCCGCCGATTACATTGTTTCCGCCCACAAATTTGTTGCGGTCGCATTCGCGCAGACGCAATGCCCCGCGTGGGATCAGACGCTTAACGGCCTGCAGGAAGCGGGCATCGACGTGGTCGTGAAGGAGATCCGCTCGAATGTTGAGGCGGCCATCATCCGTGACCACGGCGGTTTCATCGTTCGCCTGGTCCGCACATCCGACGAACCCGGCTCACTGATAAGCGCCGCCGGTGTGCGCCTGCGGGAAGCCGACTGCGAGATCCACAACGACGGTACGCCCTTTGATCTGTATGACAAGCTCGACGCCATCATCGGCGAGGAGTCTTTCGTGGGGGCCGTGTCGTGAGCCAAGCCATCTCTCTGCGCCAACCGCGCCGCGCGCACCTGACCTCGCTGCCGTTTCTACGCAGCACCCGGCCCCTGACCTTCTCCGCCAGCCTGGTCGCATTCATCAGCGACCCCACGCCCAGTGCCTACATCAAGCTAGAGCGGACTCTCGACCTGGTCGCTATCGCGATGCAGGTCCAGCGCGGCACCGCGTACCTGGTGCAAATCCAGTCGGCACGGCGGGTGATGGTCGCCATCCTCGATCGCGTCGAGCGAATCGGCGTGCTCGCCGTGTCGACGCACGATGCGCAGACCTTGCGCGCCGCCGCCCCGCATATCGAGGCGGCCATCGGCTGCATTCGCCTCGACGCCTTCTGCTTCGCCAACGCCATCGTCCAGCACAAGACACAGCTGCAGAGCGCGCCGCGAACCCACTGATCTTATCGCCCAACCCGAGGCTCCATCCATGACCACCCCTCAAATTCTGCTCGCCATCCTCGCCGTTTCTTTAGCCATCGGCTGCGCCATTTTCCTTTATCTCATCTGGATCACACCCGAGCCCGAATGCGCTGAGATCTGCCCGGCGGAGACCTATGCGGCCGTCGCACAGGCCGCAGCAGGTATCCCAAGCCTGCCGGCAGAGTCCACCCCACGCCGCCCCTGGTTTGCCTTTCGCGACCTGGAAAACCTCGCCGCGGACCTCATGCAACCCACCGGCACACGCGGCGAATACGGCTACTGCAGCCACCCGGCCCTCCCCGCATTCCCAGAGAACACGAACCACCACATGCTGCTTGAGGCCATCGGCCTTGCGGCAGCCTTCGTCTGCATGGAATCCGATTGCAAGAACGAAGCCCTGATGGACCAAGTGTGGGACGGTGGCAGTTGCCTCGAGTGGATCCCTACCACCCCTGCCGGCGAGGGTTGGAATCTCCTGGAGATCTACTCGACGGAGGACGGTCCTTATGCACTGTTCGCGCGCCCACTATGCCGCGCTGAGCAACAAGAGCGCATGCAAATGGGCCAGTTCAACGCGTCCACAGTTGCCGGCTATCGGAATGTCCTGACTGCCCTCGCCAAGGACCTGGACGCACTTGCGGCCTTCGCTGAAGACGCCATGCACCCACCGGCAAGTTTTGCCGATCGTGCCGCACGCCGCGCCGTGAGAGCCATTACACACCTGCACAAGGAAATCGAACTGCTC
Source organism: Cupriavidus sp. 05L310 (assembly GCF_056398185.1). NCBI lineage: Bacteria > Pseudomonadati > Pseudomonadota > Betaproteobacteria > Burkholderiales > Burkholderiaceae > Cupriavidus > Cupriavidus sp. 05L310. Next base: position 21,956 of record NZ_JBFTOX010000060.1, on the reverse strand, counting down.
AAGTCTGAGGCCTCGCAACGCACCGCCTGAAGCAGACCCACCACCTCTACCCCGGAGTCACCATGCCCCAAGTTCAACCCGGCGAACTTCTCGTCATCCAGGCCGCCAACCTCATCGTCTCGCCGCGCAATCGCCGTAGGCGCCGCCACACCAAGATCAATCAGCTTGCTGCCTCTATCCTCGCCCATGGCTTGATCAAGAATCTATCCGTGATCGAGCACGTCAGCCGCAAGAAGAATGCGCCGTCGCACGAGGTGGTCGATGGCCGCGGCCGCCTTGAGGCCATCCACATGCTGATGGCACGCGGTGACTTGCCCAAGACGTTTGAAGTCCTGTGCAAGCTCGAAACCGCCGGCAATGCCGAGGAAATCAGTATCGCCGCCAACATGCACGAGGCGATGCATCCGGCTGACGAATTCGAGGCCTTCCGCGATATGGTCGATGGTGGCAGCTCGATCGAGGAAATTGCCGCGCGCTTCGGCGTGACGCCGCTGGTCGTGCAGCGTCGCCTGAAGCTGGCAAACGCGTCGCCCAACCTGGTGCAGGCCTACCGCGACGACGAGATGAGCCTCGACCAGCTGATGGCGCTGGCTATCACGGACGACCATGCCGCCCAGGCGCGCGTATGGGAGCGAGCACAGCGCGGCGACCCGTGGGAACAGCGTCCGGATCGACTTCGCGCCGCCCTGGCCGCCCCCGGCGCCATCAACGCCAAGACAGATCGCCTGGCGCAGTTTGTCGGCATCGATGCGTACGAGGCCGCCGGCGGCCCAGTCCTGCGGGACCTTTTCAGCGCCGGCGGTGGTTACATTAGTGATGGTGAGCTGCTGAAGCGCCTCGCACAGGAGAAGCTCGATGCATCGGCCGAGGCGATGCGCGCCGAGGGGTGGGCTTGGGTGGAAGCACAGGACCGCTTCAGCTACAACGACCAGTTGATGTATGGGAGGAGCCAGGCCAAGAAGCGTGACCTCACCGAGGAGGAGAGTGCCGAGCTGACCACGCTCAAGGCTCGCGCTACCGAGCTGGACGAACGCAACGAACGCCTGGAAGTCGAAGACGAGGATCTGCTCAACGAGCTCGGCCAGGTTGAAGCCCTGATCGAAGCCATCGAAGCCAGCACCGCAACCTACAGCGACCGCCAGAAGGCGAAGGCGGGGGTCATCATCACCATTGCACAGAATGGCGAGCTGGAGATCCACCGCGGCCTGATCAAGCCGGAGGCCGGTAAGAAGAAGAGCAAGGACCTGCAGGCCACCGAGAGCAATGCGGAGAACCCGGGCACCGACCAAGACAGCGCCCCGCAGGAGCCGGCCGAACGCCCTCTCTCAGAGAGCCTGATGGCCAAGCTCACCGGGCACCGCACCGCCGCCCTGCAGGCGCTGGTTGCCGGGTCTCCCTCGGTCGCATTGGCGCTCGTCCTCCAAGCACTGGTATCCCAGGTCTTCACGAAAGTGAACTATCGCTGGCGGCACCAGGCGCTGGCCAAGGTTCAAGCGAGCGACCAGCGGGGCACCATACAGCGCGCGGCTGACGACCTGGAGGCCTCGCCTGCATGGCAGAGCATGGAAGCCCGTATCGCCGACTGGGAGGATAGGCTTCCCGCGGAAGACCAGGATCTGTTCGCCTGGCTGCAGACGCTGAGCCAAGCCGATCAGCTCGCCCTGCTCGCCGTGTGCGTCGCCCATACCGTCGATACACAGGCAACGCGTGAAGACTCCGCCGTGCATGAGCACGCCAACCAGCTCGCGGCCGCCGTCGACCTGGACATGGCCGATTGGTGGCGGCCCACCGCCGGCTCCTACTTGGCCAGCGTACCCAAATCTCGACGGATGGAAGCCGTACGCGAGGCAGTTAGTGACGAAGCCGCCGCCAGCATCGGCACCAGGAAAAAGGACGCCATGATCGGCGCGGCCGAGCAGTACCTTGAGGGCCGCCGCTGGCTGCCGGCGGTCCTGCGCCGGCCCGCCGTCGACAGCGGCGCTGTAGCCGAGCCAAAGGCCTCGGCCGCGAAATCCAACAAGCCGCCCATCCGGTACCGCGATGCCAACGGCAACACCTGGAGCGGCCGTGGCAAACAACCTAGCTGGCTCGCCCACGCGCTTGCCGATGGCCAGAGCATCGACTCATTCCTCGTGCAGTAAGCGCACCCCACTCAGACCGCTAGGAACCACCACATGAAACGAAATCGCAGCAAACGGCCCACCACCCCGGAATCCTCCATGGATAGCATCGGCGCCCGCATCCCCGCCAAGCAGCACCTGCAGTTCGCGGCGACGTCGGAAAAGCGCGTGACCCCTCCCCCGCCCGTCCATTCGGATGACATCGCGGTCGACATTCTGGCTACCGCCATGAAAGCAAAGATGGCCTTTTCCCGGACGAAGAAGGGCCGGCGCGGCTGGGACAACCCGCTGGAGTGCTCCGGCGAACGATTAGCCGTTATGTTCGCTGAGAGTCTGACCAAGGGCGATCCAGTCGACACCGCCAATTTTGCCGCCATGCTGCATTTCCGCGGCATCCCGCGCCCGGTGATCGCCGAGCAAGCCCTGCGCTCCCTGCTGCGTAGTAGCCGCGAAGACCAGATCCAACGCATCAAGGAAGGCGAAGAGCTGCGTCGCGCTGTGCGAGGCATTACCGCCATGCTGGCCAATCGCGAATGGGCCGAGCATGCCACCAAGGATCCAGACACACAGGCACTGGAGGCAGCCATCACCGAGTTGCACAACCACCTCGCCGAAGCCAGCGAGATACTGACCGAGGACGCCAGCAATATCATCGGAGACAAGGCATGACTACTATTTTTCTGCTGCTGGCGCAGTATGGTGCGACTGCGGTCGTGCCCCTCGACATCGTGGCGAGAGACTACTTCCCCCACCTGAGTCCGGAGAAGCTACTCCGAAAGATCAGTCTAGGAGATATCCGCCTGCCGGTGGTCCGCATTGAAGGATCGAACAAGAGCGCCAAAGGTGTTCACGTGGAGGACCTAGCAAAGTACATCGACGAGCGGCGAGCCGCCGCTCAGAAAGAGTGCTCCCAATTGTGCGATCGGTGAACCCATGGCGAAGCAAAGCCAGTGGTCCCGTATTCGTGGATAATGCTGCGCTATCTTAAGCAAGAATAAGAAGGATGCGCATGGTCACCAAAGCCGACCTCCTCAAGGAAATAGAAGAGACCGAGAAGAAATGGAACAAACCGGATGCCCGCAATGGGCTGTTCGGCAATATTCTGAAAACCATCCAGGTCAAAGGGGTTCGCGGGATGTCGGCCAACCTCGAATTCTCTTGGCCGGTCACGGCGATTGCGGGCACAAACGGAAGCGGAAAAACGACTATTCTGCAGTTGTGCTCGGCGGCCTACGTGAGCAAAACTGGAGGCCGGAACTTCAAGATTGGTGAGTGGGTTCGAAACGCCCTTGCCAACGAGACTCCTGCGTTTTCAGAGCACTCATCCGTTGCCTTCACATTCTGGAACGACGAACCAAGCGTCACGATTCCGTATCAGAAGGACAGAACACGGTGGGGCTATCCCCGACGAGGCAACCCTATTCGGTATGCGCAGTTTTTTGGTATTACTACATTCGCGCCACGCATCGAACGTAGAGATAGAGTGCATGTTTTTAGATCTCGCCTAGAGGTAAAAGCGAGCACTGCGTTTGACATGCCATTGCTCAAATCAATTTCTGCCGTCCTTGGCGCACCGTACGATGCTGGAGCGATGCATACGGTGAGCCTGGAGAAGGGTCCCTGGAGAGATTCACTTGCCGAAGTGACCAAAGGCACCTTCATCTACGGAGAGCCTCACATGGGCGCCGGCGAACAGAAAGTAATCCGGCTCATTCAATCGTTAGAGGGACTCCCTGCTAAATCTCTTGTCCTTTTGGAAGAACCCGAAATAACCCTGCATCCAGATGCACAACGAGGGTTGGCGTGGTATTTAATGAACGTGGCCCGCAGAAAAGGTCATCAGATCATAGTCACAACCCATTCGTCGGAACTATTTTCTGCGCTTCCCGAACAGGGGCGCGCGCTACTAGTACGAAGCAAGACTGGCGTAGAGGTGATTATGAAGGCCCCGCATATAGCGGCGGCACGCGAACTCGCCGGCGTGGTAACGACAAACAAGGACTTGATCCTGGTCGAGGATCTAGTCGCGAAGGCATTCGTGGAGGATATTCTGAGGCGGTGTGATCGGGCCATCCTTGATAACACCAGCGTCGTTCCTGTAGGAAACACAGATGACGTCTATCGACTGGTGAAGGTTTTTCGGGATGAGGGAATAAGGGCGATAGGTGTTCGTGACCCTGACATCGGTGACGCACCGGCAGACAACCTCTTCTCATTGCCAGGAGACAAAGCCCCCGAAGAACTCCTCTTATCAGAAGACAATATTCAACGCGCAGAACAGTTCGTTAACGGCATGCAGGCGGCCTTTGAGCGCGCGAAAGTTGCCGGTATGGAGCAGCACGGGAGTAAATGGGCCAAGACCGTTTTTCCAGTTTTGGCCAAGGAACTAGGCATTCCTGTTGCCATGCTCCGAGATCGGCTGACTCTCGCCTGGTTTGCAGCAAATGATGCGCAGGCTCGGGAACTCGCGGGTAAGATTCGCGCACATTTGGCCTAGGGCAGCGTCGATCGGGGCTTTGTAAGACGCGAGTAGCTCCCCGAGATTCGCCTGCCAATAGGTAGCATCGCGGAGTCGAACAAGAGCGCCAAGGGCGGCCACAAGGAAAAAGTGTCAGCAACTATGTGGATGAGCGCCACACTAGGTGGACCCGTTGGATCCACCCCCCTTCAGTGCGGGCGCTGCCTACGATCTTTCGACGCGCCGATAAATCGCCAGCGGTGTGACCCCGAAGTCATCATCCTGCTTTCCAAAGTAAACCTTGAGCATGAGCATCATTTGGAGTATTCCAGATTCGACCTCGCCGATACCCCTCGGCAAATTGAGCTCGTCGTCGGCACGAACCGGGTGCGCATCCAATACCGCTATCATGGACCATTCGCCTGGAATCGATACTCCATGCTTGAACGATAAGTCAGCCGGATTTATGGAGAGGTGCTCCGGCACCAGCGTGGACCAGACTTGATTTTCATCATTAAATCCACGCATTTGAAGCGTGTGAGGCATATTCTCCAGAATCTTCACAACGTGCTTCTGCTTGCGTGTCTGCTCGGCCTTCCCCTTTCGTTGTGAGGCCGTTTGGACCGGCAATTCTAGGCTTTGTATCTCGACAAGTGGTTCCCACATACGCTGAACCATTCGCAGATCTATTACCTGCAACTTGCCCTTGAAGTGGACAATCTGCCCAAGGCGTGCCGCAGTAATATCAGGCTCAACATAACCTCGTTCGTTCAACTCCTTGAGAAGATTAAGGGGCAAATGCCATGCAGCATCATATTGCCTCTCCACAGCGCTTTGAGTTGCATCCGCACCAGAAAACTCCGCCCCCAAAATCTTCGGAAAACCAATCGTCGTTTTATCTGACGTGCTGGTATTAGTACTTGAAACCGTCTTAGTTGCTGTATGAATGCCATCATCAAACAACTGTGCATAATACGACGCTATTCTTGATCGATCGACATACAGAAAATCAAAAAGGAATTCTTCCGTTTGAGCGTCTGGAACCGCGCTTAATGTCATCCTGAACTGCCTTCCGTTTTATTTCGTATTCTGCGCGACGCTGCTCGATCCCGCGCAGGACAGTTTCCGCACCCTTCACCATTTCTTTCTCAGCCTTACCGGAGGCCGACAGCATGGCCTTCAGTCCGTCAAATATGTGATTCTTCATGGTGATCTCCGATGCGGCCCCTAGCACACTTCCCATAATACATCAACCGGGCAAGCTGTACTCTACCTTCTCCGACAAGTATAAGGGCCTGACTCGCACGGAGAACGATCTGAGATCCCCCCACAGGTAGTGCCCCCGAACCTGTGGGCGGGTCGGGTCGCCCCCCCAAGGGGCAACATTAGTGCTACATGGGATGCAGTACTCCCCAGAAACCCTTTACTGACAAGGCTATCCCGCCCCCCGTTCCCCCAATCCATCATCGGGGCAACCGAGATACGACGCGGGGTTGAATTCATTGGAAAAGCGGCTTGAATGCTAGATCTACGGATGTTCCGACTATGTCCTGCTTCCGCTCATCTTTGCCGCAATATGCCAATTTGCGCACTTTTGCACCGTCAAACCCAATGTTGCACTTAGCGCGCAGGCACATCACGCGGCGCGAGCGAAAGGACGAGAGTATAGGTTAGACCGCCCGGATCCGCCTGAACGCGGTTTGCAAGGTCACGTGATCGTCGTCTTCCCGGCTAATTCACCTGCCCCGCGTCAATGGCTCGCATTGCAGCGGCTTCGGCCAGGGCGATAGCGGCTTCCTGGGTCAGCGCCACACCGGCCTCTTCCTCGAACGAGGGCTGCGGGGCTTCGCCGAATGTGTCAGCAATGACGACCGTTGCCGTAAAGCCCCCGTCGGCCGACGGTACCGCGCGGGCCACCACGGCATAGCCGCCATATTCGAACTGTCGTTCCATGGTGCCACTCCTCGACGCGGGACATGAACCCATCATAGATGGACACGTCCCCGCGCGAACAGGGTCGGGCGCATTTACTTTGTGGTGAACGACCAGTTCAGGTTAAGCGGCTTGCCTGCCAGTTGGCCACTGACCGTCACGTTGTATTTGCTCGCAGCGGCAAGCGGCGCGAGAGGCGTACAGACGGCAGCACCGGCCGCCGCGCCCGAGAGACCGGCGCTACGTGCATCTACCTTCAGGCAATTGATATTGTTGCCTTGCGCATCGGTCAGCACGAAGGTATCGGCATTGAATGTCTGGCTGCGATCGATGGCTTGCAGCGTGATGGGGTAGCCGAGCGTCTGGTTCTGGTAGCCGGGCGCGGGATTGGGGCTTTCGTTGTTCACCCAGTTGGTCGGCACGTCGGCCTGGCCTGCGTAGGGATACGCCACCATCTGGGTGCTGGTGCCAGGCATGGTGGCATCGGCCAGGTCGACGGTTTGATAGAACGATGCGGTGGCGCCCCCCGAGCCCGTGCCTTTCTCTTCGGCATAGCCCGCACCCGCGGACTTGTAGCTGCCCAGCAAAGTGGCGCGATGGAGCGGCGCATCGAACAGGTCGGACACCAGCGCGTCATTGGATGACAGGGTTAGCACAGCGTTGGGATCCGAGCTCCACTTTGTGGCGCCTCCAACGACTTCGGCCGTTGCGCCAGTTGGGTACAGCGCTTGCACGCGGACATTCGGGGAAGTGCCGGTGAAGCCGCGCGCGGCGGAATTCTCATCGTGGCCGAGCGTCTTGTTCCACAGCATGTAGTTGCTGTGGTTCTGCGCCGCGACACCAATCGCGTCCTGCGCCTCCAACGCCGGAAGCCCGACTTGCACGCGGCGGAAATTGGCATAGCACAGGCCTGCGGCCTTGGGTTCGCCCAGCACGCGGTAGTTGGTGACGGCTGCGGCGCCGCGCACAGGCAGAACGCTCACGGCAGAAGTGCTGGTAGCGGGCGCGGCGTTGCCGGTCACGGTAAAGCACGCGGTTACGGCAGTAGCGGGCACTGCCTGGCTGGTGCTGGCAACAGCGATAGCGGCGCCGGCACCGGCATTCGCCGCATTGTTGGCGGCACCGGCGGGCGCCGCCGCACTGGCGCCACTGCCGCCACCCTCTCCACCGCCGCAAGCGGACAGCGCCAGAGTGGCGCAGGCCAGTACCAGAAGTGTCTTGGGAAAGTGAGCCTTTCCGGGCATCGTCGAGTGATTCGCTAGCATCAGTCCGAGGGGTTCGTCCGGCGATCGCAGCCGGTGGTCAAGAATTCGGGCCTGGCATGCACCCTACCCGCTGTGAAAAATCCGGACGATGTTATTGGTGCGCGCGATCGGGCGTCCAGCCTGCGAACAAATGCTTACGTGTGACCTTTGCGCGGATAGAGCAAGCAACAGGCCCGCCTGAGGCACATGCGAATGCCCGGCTTTTCGCGCAATCTCGGGCCTCAACCCATTCTGAGCGCCGGCGGAAACACGCACCAGCACCCGTCATCGTGACGAAAGAAGAACATCGACAATTGGCCGGAGGGCCGCGCCACGTCCACTCGGACGCAGCCACTTCGGCCAGCTCGCGAGCTACGCACGCGCGTGATGCGAGCGGGTGCTGCCCGACTGGAACCTAGCCATTTGTCGATCAGGCCGCGCAGGGATATCTTGGCGGTTTGCATGTCGGTCTCCTTGGCTTGTCGTGATTAAGCGCGGGCACCGAAGTACGCGCCCTTCCATTCGGCTTCGAAAAATGTCCTGAACAGGGTGACGACGGTTTGCACGGCTGTCGACGGATGCTGCAGGCAGGCTTCCACTTGTTCGCTGCGGCCTTCGCCATGCAGGCACCATGTGCAGAAGTGCTCGCAGTTGTTGGTGAGCAACCGGTAGTTGTCTTCCCCGAGACGGGAGCGGGCGCGCGCGACGGCTTCGAGGCCGACGTACCTGGCGCAGGGGTTGGCCTTCACGGTGATCGGATAGCCGGCGGCGAAGGCTTCGAGCGTGGTTTCTTCCACCGGGCCACGGTGGAGCGACCCGGCGAAACCGGCATAGTGAACCACTCTGCCTTCGCCAATGTAGATACCGTGGTGGGCATAGCCGCGGCGCAGCGTGACAAGGTGCGCGCCCATGGGCGGCTCAGCATCGATGGCCTTTTCCTGGAGTTGGTTCTGGTGGTTCATGGCGGTCTCTGATCTGTTTGCTTGCCGCAGGCATTGCCTGGTTCGTTGCCATTGCATCTGCATCAACCGTGCCAACCAACGTGGTCCTAGCTACCGCAAGGGATTGCGGGTGATGCAGCGTACCGGGAAGGGGAAAAGCGTCGTAGGAAAACCAACAGCGTGTTGCCCAATGTGTTGGTGCCATGCAATCAAACCGGCATAAGGGCTTTTTGTCGCTCCTCGGGCGGACCGCATGCTGCCAGCCCCTCATCGATAGCGACAGGACATTGCCGATGCGGGAGTTAAGGGGCGAGCGGCGAATCGCTGCCCTGTCCTGCCTTCACGACGGCAGGACAGGCGGCCGGGCCACGGCCAAAGCGGTGGTTCGCGACCACCACAAGGTGTGGGAATGTTGGCGAGGCGCCAACGCTCCGGCACGAGGCGTAGCGCCCACGCTGGGCCGGAATTCCGCCCGAGCGGGCAGAAAACCGAGCGAAATCAAGCAGTTGCATCCCCCGCCAGGCGGCGGGCATGGCACTGGCACGCGCTTTGCTCTATAGAAGCATGGCGACAAGCCACGGACCGGAACACAGTCCCTACCCATCCCAAGCACCGGAGACCCATCATGGCGGCGCTCACCATCAAAGACCTCTTTACCAACCGCACACTGGATGGCCAGGCAATGGCGGCCATCCGCGGCGGCGGTGCTCCCTGGGTATTCGGCTGGATCCAGCCCTATACGCCGCCCCGTGCAAGCACTCTGCCGATCGTCAACTTTTACGAGATCAACAACAACTTCTATGCTGATCAGATGGTTAACCAGTTTCAGAACATTGACGTTCGCAATTCGGCGCCCGGCGCGAACATCAATGTACAAGCGGGACAAGGGGCAAGGAACGACGGACGGATGTAACCCGGCAGCGCGCAGTTCGCGCAGCAGCACGCACAGTCCGGCCACGCACCGCCCGCCAAGCCGTTGCCTGTCCCGGTAACGGCTTGGCGCGATAGTGCCCTGCTCGTCCGCACACCGGAGAGGATCGTGACCTGTGCATCGCAATTCCGCTGGACTTCAGCCGCTCGTTCCGATGTCGGCCTGGTACGGGAGCGTAATGAGGACGCCTGCCTCGCGCAACCGGACCGAGGACTGTGGGTCGTTGCCGACGGCATGGGCGGCCATGCGGTTGGCGACTATGCCAGCAACCTGGTCGTGGAGACGCTGGCCCGCCTGGGCGTGCCGCCCAGCCTGGAGAGCTTGCTCGACGATGCGCGCGCGGCCTTGCAGGAAGTCAATCGCGAACTGTTGGCGGAGGCGGCGCGCCGGCAGGTGCGGCGCATTGGCAGCACAGTGGTGGTGCTGATGGCCTGCGAGCGCTTCTGCGGCTGCCTGTGGGCAGGCGACAGCCGCATCTACCTGTACCGGGACGCGCACCTGACGCAGCTCACCCGCGACCACAGCCGCGTGGAGGAACTCAAGGCCCGCGGCCTGATCACGGCGGAAGAAGCCATTCATCATCCGGCCCATAACACCATCACCCGCGCCGTGGGCGCGAACACCACGCTTGAACTGGACCAGGCCTGGGTGGAGGTAGCGGACGCCGATATCTTCCTGCTCTGCAGCGACGGGCTCAGCAACGAACTGCGGGATCCGGAGATCGCCAGCGTACTGGCATGCGGCGATTGCGAACTGGCAGCCCAGGCGTTGCTGGCCGCGGCGCTGGGCCGCGGCGGCCACGACAACATCACGGCCGTGGTGGCGCGAGCGGAAGATCTCTACGGCTCCGACAAGACCATGGTGAACCCCGCGCTGTAATGGCTGCGACGGCGCGAAGCCTGGCGGACGAAAAGCCCTTTATCGCGCCTTGCCGCCCTGCGCCGCTGCCTGATTACGGAAATCCTTCGAATGGATGCCGTGCTTCTTCAGCAGCATCTGCAGGTGCGAGCGATTCATGTCGAAACGCCTGGCCAGCTCCGCCACGGTGCCGCCCACCTCCTGCAAGCCGCGTTCGAGGAAGGCGCGCTCGGCTTCATCGCTGGCGGCCCGCTTGGCTTCACTGAGCGAGGTAGCCGTCGACGCATCCACCACCACCGGCACGGAGCCGTTTGCGACCAGCGCCGGGGCCGATGGCTTGGGCCGGAGATCCTGCGGAAGATGCTCGAGATCGGCGGTATCGCCGGCAAGGCACGAGATCCGGTACATCAGGTTGCGCAGCTCGCGGATATTGCCCGGATAGGCGTAGTTCATCAGGAAGTCGCGCAGGCGCGGCGTCAGCTTGATGGGGCGGCGCTTCAAGGCGCCGGCGGACTCGTCGCCGAAATACGCCACCAGCAAGGCGATCTCGTCACGGCGCTCGCGCAGCGGCGGCAGCGTGACGTGAATCACGCTGAGCCGGTAGAACAGGTCTTCGCGGAACTTGCCCTCCTCGCTCAGGCGCCGCAGGTCCCGATTGGTTGCCGCCACGATACGCGCATCGACTGAAATGGTCTCGTCGGAGCCAACCCGCTGGATCTCGTGCGACTCCAGCACGCGCAGCAACTTGACCTGCCCGGTCAGCGGCAACTCGCCGATCTCGTCGAGGAAAATGGTCCCCGTATGCGCGCTCTCGAACTTGCCCCGGCGATCGTTGGCCGCGCCAGTGAAGGCACCCTTCTTGTGGCCGAACAGCTCGGACTCGATCAGGTTCTCCGGAATCGCCCCGCAGTTCACCGAGATATAGGGCTTGTCCGTCCTCGATCCGTTGGCATGGATCACCTTGGCCATCAGCTCCTTGCCGGTACCGCTCTCGCCATCGATCAGCACCGGCAGGTCGGTCGGCGCGGCCTTCTCGGCAATTTCCAGCGCTTCCAGCAGCTTTGGATTGTCGCCGAACGTGCCCTCGAAGATAAAGCTGCGCTCGAGCAGCGCCTGCCGGCGCTCCCGCGGCGCGAGATCCGCCGGAGCGGGCTCGGCCACCGCCGCCTGCACAAAGCGCTCCTTGTGCGACAGTTGCATCACCTCGTCGCGCAGCGTGGTGGCTTGCTTGAGCAGCTTCTCGATCTCCGTGCGTTCGAGCTTGGAAGCCCAGCGCAACGTGGAGCGCAGGATCTCGATCTTCTCGATCAGCCCGGCATAGGAGATGGCGGACCCGACCGATCCGCCCTGGTTGAACAACTTCATATCGCGCTCCCCCTGCGTTGCATTGCGCCATGGATGTCCCGGCGCGTGCGCCATGGATGTCCCGGCGCGTGCGCGCGCTCAAGCCGCGCTCAGCTGCTTTTGCACCAACTGGTAGTACATGCCCTTGCGCTCCAGCAGTTCCTCATGCCGGCCCTGCTCAACGATGGCGCCCTCGTACAGCACCAGGATCTTGTCCGCGCGCATGATGGTGCTCAGGCGGTGCGCGATGATCACGGCCGTGCGGCCATGCAGGATCTCCTGCATATTGCCAAGGATGTTGCTCTCCGACTGTGTATCCAGCGCCGAAGTCGCCTCATCGAAAACCAGCAGGCGAGGATCGTGATAGAGCGCGCGCGCAATGCAGAGCCGCTGGATCTGCCCACCGGACAGGCCCACGCCGCGTTCCCCCACCACCTGTTCATACCCGAGCGGCAGCTTGCTGATGAAGGCATGGGCATCGGCCATCTTGGCGACTTCCTCGATATGGCGGCGGTCCGGGCTGTCGTCGCCGCAGGCGATGTTCTCGGCGATGGTGCCCGAGAACAGCAGGTTGCTCTGCATTACATAGCCGATCTGCGCGCGGTAATACTCCTTGTCGATCACGCCGATATCGTAGCCATCCACGGTCAGCTTGCCGTCGGTCGGCACATAGAAACCCACCAGCATCTTGGCCAGCGTGGTCTTGCCCGATCCGCTGCGCCCAACGATGGCCAGCAACTCGCCAGGCTTGATGCTGAAGCTGATGTTCTCCAGTACATAAGGCGTCTCCGCGCCGCCGTAGCGGAAATAGATGCCTTCCAGATTGATCTCGCCCTGCAGGTCCGGGAGCATCACGCGCGAAGGCAGGTCTTCGGGCTTCTGCTCCGGCTCCAGGTCCAGCACATCGCCCAGCCGCTCCATCGCGACGCCCGCATCGTTGAGCTGGCCCCACAGCGCCACCAGGCCCATCAATGGCGCCAGTACGCTCCCCATGAAGGCATTGAAGGCAATGAGCTGGCCGACCGTCAGTTCACGCTGCAGCACGAGGTTGGCGCCCACCCAAAGCACGGCGATGGTAGTTGCGGCATTGAGCAGCTGGCTGGCCAGCCCCACCAGGATGTGGAAGGCCTGCGCCTTGTATTGCAATTCCAGCGCCTTGGCGTACTTCTTCTCCCACTTCAGCCGCACGGGCCGCTCGATGCCCATGCCCTTGACCGTCTCCACGCCGCCCAGCGTCTCCATCAGGTAGGACCTGGCCTCGGTCGAGGTGTTGAACACCTCGCGCGCGTACGCTTTGACCTTGGGCGTGGCCACGACCGTCAGGGCGGCGATGGGAATCACGAACGCGATCAGCACCAGCGTCATCTTGACGTTGTAGAGAAACATGATGGTGAAGTAGATGAACACCATCAGCAGGTTGAGTGCCGTCGTCACCGTCGACTCGGTCAGGAAGGCGCGGATGGTCTGGTTCTCCTGAAAGCGGGCAAAGATATCGCCCGTCTTGCGTTTGGCGAAGAAGGAGAACGGCAGCGACAAGGTGTGCTTGAAGAAGTGCGACATCATGGCGAAGTCCATATTGCGCACCATGAAATTGGCCAGGTATGCCCGCACCGTGCTCATGAACTGCGAGAAGACATTGGAGATGATCAGCCCCAGGATCAGCAGGTTCAGGAGTCCGACGTTCTGGTGTACCACTACGCCATCCAGGATGTTCTGGATGATCAGGGGCGGCACCACCCCGAGCACCTGGATCACAAAGGTCGCCAGGAACAGGTGCGCAAGAATCCGTTTATATGGCGCCAGGTAGCCGATGAAACGCAGCCAGGGCGAGCGCGCCACCGCCAGTTGCGCCATGCTTTCGCCGGCGGTGAAGAGCAGGCAGGTACCGCTCCACCCGCGCTCGAACTCTTCGACGGCCATCTTGCGAAAACCGAGGGCCGGGTCGGCCACCCATACCCAGCGTTTCGATACGCCGTAGACCACCACATAGTGATAGCCCTCCCAGTGGATGATGAACGGCAACTCGAAGCCCAGCAGGGAATCATGCGTGCACTGTACCCCCCGCGTGGTAAAGCCGAGCGATTCGCCGGCGCGGGCCAGGCTGTCCAGCGTGGCGCCCTGCGTGGTCACATTGGCGAGCTCGCGCAGTTTGCCCAGCGTCATGGCAATGCCATGATGGCGGCAGATCATTGCCAGGCAAGCAGCGCCGCAATCCATCTCCTCGGCCTGCTCCACCAGCGCAAAACGGCGGATCACCCGCTCGCCGAACTCCGGCTTCGAGCGCAAGTCGAGCATGACCGGATGCTTGCGCCGCTCTGCCAGTTTCTTTTGCCGGTGCAGTTCCCGGTCGATAAAGCGAATGCGTTCTTCCAGCACTTCACGCAACTTCGGGTTGCGTTCCAGGATCAGCTGCACGGTCTTTTCCGGGATGACCAGCAGCCTGACATCCGTGCCGGCGATGGCAGAGGCGATCTGCTCCTGACGCATCACGCAGGCACGCTCGCCAAAGATGTCGCCCTGGCGCAGGGTCGCCAGCGGATACTCGATGCCATCCTCATTGCGCACGATGCGCACCTCGCCCTGGCGCACCACGTACAGGCGGCGGTCCTCCCTGGAGTCCTGCTTCAGGATCTCCTTGCCCTCGGACACGCGCTTGACGCCCACGCTGCGCACGGCCTCTTCGAGTTCGCTCTTATCGAGCTTTCCGCGCAGGTCGAACAGGCGCGCGACGAAGCCGCCGGCCGAACTGATCGCGACATAGCTGGCGACAAAAGCCATCGCCGCCGGATTCTGCGCGATCATGGGCTCGGTCACGCTGCGCGGGATAAACAGCAGCTCGGTCTTGCCGGAAGACCGCACCGAGGATTCGTGCCGGTATTCCCGCAGCATGGCGATATCGGCAAAAACCTCGCGTGCCTTGCGCACGCCCAGGCTGACCTCCTTGCCATTTTCCTCGTTGAAGATACGCACCGAGCCCGCCTTGATGACGAAGAGCCCGTCGGCCGGATCGCCGGCATTGCAGATCGTCTCGCCGAAGCCAAAGGAAAGCGATTGCGCGTGCTCCGCCAGCCGCTCCATCTCCTCGCGCGAGAACGGCGAGAGTATTTCCACGCCCGACAGGAAATCGGCGAGCGGCTGCAGTTCGGGGCTGGCTTCCATATGCTTCTCGGCCTTCGCGGTTAGCGCGCTTCGATGACGTGTTCCTGCGCCCTGGCCATCAGCCAGTCCTCACGCAGGAGCCGGCGCACCTCCGCCGCCACTTCCGCATCCAGCACCGCGGGATGCTTGGCGCTCACCATGAATATCTCGAAGAAGGCGCGGTCGTGGGAGGGAAAGGGGCCCAGCAGGTCGCCGGTGGCGGCATTGAACACCTTGGCTTCGATGTCGGTCTTCAGCGATCCGCGCAGTACCTTGCCAATTGCGCCACCTTGCTCCTTCGTATCTGCCAGGGAATGCTCGCGCGCCATCTCGGCAAAGCTGTCGGGGTCGTCCTGCAGGTAGGAGATCAGTTCCTTGGCCTTGCCTTCGGCGTCTACCACGATATGGCTGACCTCGATGCTGTCGAACTTCGGAGAATGCAGCTTGAAGTATGCGTCGACGGCTTTTTCGTTGGCTACCTCGGCCAGCATCTTCTCCTGGTAAAGGCTATCGGTAATAAACGCCTCGAACTCGTCGAGGCTGACGCCGAGCACATCGAGGTAATGGTTCATTTCCGTCGCGCGGTGCAGGCCCTGCACGCGCCGGAACTGGTCGGCGCGTTCCTGGATCTCCTCCGGCGACACGGTGAGGCCCTGCTTCTTCGCCGCATGCACCGTCAGCTTGTCCCTGACGATCTGCTCGATCAGCGCTTCGAATTGTCCCGTGAGCTTCAGGACCCGGATGAACTCCTCGACGCCGATGACTTCGTCGTCGACCCGCACAATCGCTGTCATCTCGTCAGCTCCTTGATTCTTGCCACACGCCACGCACCGTCTGCCCGTGGATGCGGGCCGATGCGCACCCTTTCATCCGGCAACCTGCCGGAACGGATCCAGCCCGAGGTCGATCAGCCGCCGCTCGCGCACCACGATCTCCGCCGTGGCTGTCATGCCGTAGCGCAGCGGATACTTGCTATCGGCCACCGAGTAATAGTCTTGCGCCAACCTGACGCGCCCCTCGTACATCGGCTGCTTGTTCGGGCCGGCCAGCTTGGTCGCCGGCGAGATGTATTCCAGCGTGCCGTTGATCAGGCCGTAGCGCTGGTAGGGGAAGGCGTTGAACTTCAGCTTGACGGGCAGGCCCTCGCGCAGGAAGGCGCGGTCGCGTTCGGCAATGACGATCTTGAGCACCGGACGCGCGTCCTTGGGGGCAATGCCACCCAATGGCGTATTGGCCTGGACCTTGTCGCCGCGCTGCGTGGAGGTGACATCCGTGATCACACCGGCCACCGGGGCCAGTATCAGCAGGAAGTTGTCCTTGTCGATATTCTCGAAGCGGATGCGCGCCGCCGCCTCGGCCACCAGCCGCGCGGTCTGGACCTGCAGGCGCAGCTTGTCTTCCGTATTGGCGATCTCGCGCAGCGCGGCGTCGTACTGGATACGCAGGTTGGTCAGTTCCTGGCTGCTGCCTTCCAGTTGCACCGTGGCCTGGTTGAACTCCTGGCTCAGTTTGGAATCCAGTTCGGCCAGCCGCGACTGGGCAATCTGCAGCGCGTTCTCCGCTTCGACCGCAGCGATCCGCTTGGACTCCACCTGCGACTGCGAAACGCCGCCGCCGCCGGGCAGTGCGAACAGACGCGCATACCTGTCCTGCTCCTGCCGGGCGAATTCGCGGGTACGGCGCGCGCTGTCGAGGTTGCTGCGCGCCTGCTGCAATTGCGCCCGTTGCTGTTCCGCGAGCCGGGTGGTGCCTTCTGCCGTGCGGTTCTCATGCAGCCGTTCCGCCACATCGATCTGCTGCTTCAACGCCGCCGCCTTGCGCTCCATCAGCAGCTTCCTGTCGGGAAACTGCTTCCACTCGCGTTCGGAATCCTGCAGCTTGAGCTGCGCCTCCAGCGCATTGGTGGCGGCCTCGATCGCGCCGCGCGCATTCAGCCGCGCCAGCACGTCGTCCTTGGACACCGGCTGGCCTTCGGCCACATAGAGATCCGCGAGCTCGCCGTCGACCGGCGCATAGAACCGCCGCACTTCCGATTCGGGCGCCAGGGTACCGTCCGCGGACACGATCACATCGGCGTGCCCGACGAACGACCACACCAGCGCGCAAACAACCAGCGCCACCATGACCAGCACGGAGATCTGCATCATCTTCCAAGGCTCCGCGCTCAGGATCGCGATGCCTTCCGCGCTGTGATCCTCAAGTGCCTCTGACAGCGGCTTAAGGCGATTGTCCCGGCTATCGTCCCTCATCGCCCTCCCCCCCTATCAATGCAAGCTTGGCCTTGAGCAAGGCCGGATTCAACACCATGCGCAGTTCCTGCAGCGAACGCCGCTGCAACTCCGTTTCCGAATTGATATCCTCCTGGAGTTGACTCCACTGCGCCGTATCGCCGACCTTCAGTTGCGTGTAGATGCGCATGCCTTGCCGCGCTTGTGCGCTGGCATTGGACAACAGGCGCGCCTGCGTGCGGAATTTTCCGGAGATTTCGGATTCCAGCCGCTGCTCGCCGCCGATCGCCCCGTCGCGGCGATACTGCCGCCACGATGCCAGCGCACCGTTCATCAGTTCCTGCGCGCGCCTGGTAGCCGCATCGTGTATCGCTGCCACATCGGGTTCGATTGCCTTGAGGAAGTAGGTGTCCTCAGCGGGATCGAGCATGGCGTAGAACGACAGCAAGGACTCCTCGTAGCCCTTGCCCCCGCGCGCCTTCTTCAATTCGGCGAACTGCGTGGCGACGGCCTGCTTGCGCGCGAGATCCCTGGCCGCGGCCTCGGCCCATGGCCCTGTCTTTATCTGTTGCAGCCCCGCGAAGGCCTTGTCGCTGTCTCCCGCACGCCACGCCTTGTCCACCTCGCCGTATTGCCGCACCAGTTCCGGCGTCGGCAGTCGGCTGGCCGCCAGAACGCCGAAGCGGGCCTGGAAGGGCGGCGAGGAGAAGCGGGCCTTGGCCATTTGCGCCATCAGCGGGCCCAGTTTCATCGCGCGCGCCGCGCTGTCCAGTTCCAGGTACTGCTTCAGATCGTCCTTCAGGCGATCCATGCCGGCGAGCCTTGGATATTTCTCGGCGTAATCGGCCAGCACGGCCTGCAGGGCTTCGGGGTGATCGCTTGCCAGGCCGGTGGCGAGCGATGCGTTCAGGCGGTCGATGGCCGCCAGGTAGACAGAATCATCGCTTTGCAGCTTGCGCAAGTAGCTGAGCGCATCGGCATAGGGCTCCTTGAACTGCGGCACGTAAGCGGCGATGCGGTCGAGTGCGCGCTGGTGCGCCGGCGTGTCCTCGTTCCAGTGTTTGAGCAAGGCGCGGATGCTGGCCTCATCGGCATACATGCGGATAGGCGCGTCCACGCCGCCGCGGCCGGCCACGAAACGGTTCAGCCGTCCGATCCAGGCAAGTTCTTCGAGCAACCCGAGTGCGTCCGCGTTGTGCGCGCCGAGTATCTTCATACGCGCCAGCGCCGCGTCCGCACCGTTGAAATCGCGCGCCTGCAGCTTGCCGATCCATGCCGGCACCTCCGCCCGCAACAACGCTTCCGTGCCCATCGCCTGGAACCGTACCTTGTCCGGGTGCCGTTTGAGGTACGCATCGGCCACCGCCGCCGCGCGGGGATAGTCGCCGCTAGCCATCAAGTCCGTCATCTCGCGCTCGGGCGCGCCGCGGAAATACAGGAATAGCAGCAGCGCCACGACCGCCGCGGCCAGGATACCGCCCCACCGCGCTGCGCGCTTCAGTCCGGCGCGCTCCGCGGCACCGAAGCTGCTGCCAAGTTTGCCCATGACCAGGGCGAACTTGCCTTGCGCACGCGGCTTGTCCGCCCCGCCCGCATCGCCTTCGGGCTGGGGCAGGGCCTCCTGGTTGACCTCGTCCTCTTGCTGCGCGGCATAGTCGACGCAGAAGATGTCCAGGAACGAACCAGCCGCGCCGACGAAGGTGGTCTTGTCTGGATCGTGGGCCGGCTCGGCCACGGTTGCGGCGGCTGCCACTGGAACGGGCGGTGCGCACGTCGGCGCCACGTCTGGCGCGCTCTGCGCAGGCGTGCCGGTGCCTTGGGGGGGCGGCAGGTTCGAGCTGGTGACGGTCGCATCCGTGGCCGCATCGTTCCGTATGCCGACCCGATAGACGAAATGATTGCCGCCAAAGGCAACGAGGTCCCTCTCACCAAGGGGAACCGCGTGTTCTTCCACGCGCTTGCCGTTGACGAAGGTGCCGTTGGTGCTGCCCAGATCCTCGATGAAAGGCTGCCCACCCTTCAGGAAAATGTGCGCGTGACGGCGCGAGACATAGTTGACCTGGTGAGGATAGACCTCCTTGTAGCGGGAGAAGGTCTCGTCGGCCTTGCTGACCAGGAAAGGAAATCCGGCCACCTCGACTGGCTGCAGGCCCAGGTCGTCGCGCTCGGGGGTGAGCGTCAGCACGACCGATATCGGCTCCGGTGCCTGTACCGGCGTGCGCGAAGCCAGACGCACCCGATAGCACAGCGCCGCGCCGAAGCGCACCTCGTCGCCATCGCGCAATCTCGCCGGCTGCAGTACCACGGTCTCGCCGTTGACCGTGGTGCCGTTCTTGCTGCCCAGGTCCGCGATATAGGCCGCGCCGTGCTCGGAGAAGATGCGCGCATGACGGCGTGAAAGCGCGGCCGCCACATCGGGAGGATATGCGGCGAATGGCGCTTCCGCGCGGCCCACGGCGAACAGGCTCTCGTCGATGCGGATCTCGCCCAACTCGGGGTGCGAGATGGGGACAAGCACGATATCGAACGCCTGCCCCACCTTTGCCCGTATCTCGACAATCAGAGCTTCGTCTGGAGCCATGTTTCGATACCACCAACAGCGCGAACCGCGGCGCGTGCGCCGGCGGCAAGCCATTTTCCATGGCGGCGGCGCGGGGCCGAACCGGCCCGCTCCGCCGGGAACGTGTTGACTAAGGACATAGTAGGCCACGCTTGCCGGTAGTCAAACGTCCACCGGCGGCGTATTGCGGGCCTGGCGCCGGCTTTGCCGGGATCGTCCGGTCCCGATACATGGATTGTCGCGGGGTCTATTTCGCCACCTGCCGCGGCGCGTCCTTTCCCGCATTGCTCACTTCGACGCTTGGCCACCCTCCGCCAAGTGCCTTGTACAGGGTGACAGTGTCGGCCAGGATTTGTTGGTGGTTCGCCAACAACTCGAGTTGCGCGCTGAGCAGTGACCGCTCGGTCTCGAATACTTCAAGCTGGGACACAACGCCTTCCTTGAGCTGAGCCTCGATCTGCGCCGACACGACGCGCAGTTGCTCCACCTGCTGCTGCAACTCCACCCGCTGCTTCTTGTGCGCATCGACGTTGACCAGTGCGTTCTCCACCTCCTCGAATGCAGTGATCACCGTGCGGCCGTACTCGTTCTCGGCCACCTTGGTCTGCGCCTCGGTGGTCTTGACATGCGCACGCACGTTCGGATCCAGCATGGGCAGGTTGATGCTCGGCATCAGGCCGAATGTGAAGGACTTCAGCAGATCCGACAAGGCGAAGCTTGCGGTGCCGCCGCGACCGGTCAGGCTGACGGTGGGCAACTGCGCCAGCCGCGCCTGTCCGACCAGGTTGTATGACTCAAGCACGCGGTACTCCGCCGCCACGATATCCGGGCGCCGCGAGAGCAACTGCGACGGTAGCCCGGCCGGCACCGCGGGCAACTGCACGCGCTCTTGCAAGCGCCCCGCGGGTACCTTGAAAACGCCCGCCGGCACGCCGACCAGCGTGCCAAGTGCATTCTCCGAGATATCGCGCGAGCGGCGCAGTTCCAGCAGGTTCTTGGTCAGCCGGTTGATTTCCGCCTGTTGCTGCATCACCCGGATCTTGGGGACCAGTCCGTTCTGGAACATCGCCTGGTAGGTGGCGAGGATCTGCTTGTTCTTGGCCAGTGACCTGGACTGCTGATCGATCTGTTCGTCGAACTGCAGGATCTGGAAATAGGTAGTGGACACGTCCGAGACCAGGGTGAGGTAGCCGGCGCGCCAATCCGCTTCGGTCGCGTTGAATTCCGCGGTCTGGGCTTGCACGCCCTTCTCGACCTTGCCCCAGATGTCGATATCCCAGTTGACCTGGGTGCCCAGGTTGTAAGTCTTGACCAGGTTCTGCCCTGTGGTTTTCTCGAAGCTTGCACCGGCGCCGACATCAAAGACCGGCAGCGCACCGGCCTTCGCCTCGGAAATCTGTGCGCCTGCCACCTTGATTCGCGCGGCCAGCACCTTGATGTCGTAATTGCCAGCGATGGCCTTGTCGACCAGTCCGTCCAGATAGGGATCCCGGAAGGCCTGCCACCAGTTCGGCACGATGGTGTCCGACGCCGAGACGGTGATCGAACCCTGGCGCGCCCAGTCGGGCTTGGCCGGTGTTACCGGGCGTTCGTACACCGGGGGACGAAAATCGGCACAGCCGGCCAGCGCCAGCAGGCACGCGCCTGCCATCAGGCATCGCTTTGCGGCGGTGCGTGATCGATGCACACGGAACGGAGTGGAAAGGTCTGGCACGATCGCCTCCTGCAGGCGCAAGCGAACCGAAAAGGACTAGGCGGGCAGCAGGCCCCGTTCGTCACGTCGCCGGCGCCAGCTGCGCCGGGTCGGTCACGGCCCGGATGCAAGCAAGCAGGCCTCGCCATGCTTCATTGTGTATCCGCCGGCGGCGCTATCCAACCTGTAATTGGAGGCTGGCTGCCATGAAGGCGGCAAGAGAGGGCCGCCCCGCCCGGCAATCCGGGAGGGCGGCGGTGGCTTCAACGATAGATGTTGTTGTTCGCGTTCTGCGTTGAGCTCACGTGCGACTTGATATCCGCGGCGAAGGCCGTGTTGTTGCCGTTCATGTTGACAACATTCTGCGTCTGGCCGATCAGTTGCTCGGCATTGAAGGTCGAGTCGATCTTGACGGCGCTGAACACGGGCAGGAAGGGCACGAAGCCGCCGCGCACGGCGCGCATGGCGCGGGCGTCGAGTTCTTCGGTGACGGACAGGTCTTTGATGGC
>NZ_JBFTOX010000059.1:0-65039 GCF_056398185.1 Cupriavidus sp. 05L310 | reverse complement strand
TCGAGAAATGATCCTCTATTGGCCGCCGCCCTGCTTGCGCTAAACAGCCAGCGCAAGCAGGGCGGCGGCCGCTCGAACCTCGTCACCTGTCAAGTGTCCTCGGCGCAAAATGCGATTTTATTTGGCGGCTTATCTTGGGTGGATTGGGTAGATGCCGCCCTGGCCGATCGCCCGCTCGCGCGCTGCTACGCCCTGCTCGTCGATGAATACGCCAAGGTCGCCGGGGTCCCGGAAATCGAGCATGGTGGTCAGCAGGGTCAGGCTGGCCACGGAGGTGTCGCCGCGCGCGCGCAGCACCGCGAGCGCGGAAGAGAGGATCGTGCCACCTACGCACCAGCCAAGCGCGTTGAGCTTGTCGGCACCGCCGATGGCCAGCGCCACCTCGATCGCTTTCATCACCCCCAGGCTCAGGTAGTCGTCCCACGTGACGTGGGCGCAACTGGCATCGGGGTTGCGCCACGACACCAGGAAGACTGTGTAGCCTTGTCCGACGGCGAACCGCACAAACGAGTTCTCGGGCTGCAGGTCGAGGATGTAGAACTTGTTGATGGACGGCGGCACGATCAGCAGCGGGCGCGTTGCCACCCGCCGGGTCAGGGGTGCGTACTGGATCAGCTGGAACAGCGCGTTTTCGAACACCACCGCGCCTTCGGACACGGCCACGTTCTTGCCGATCTCGAACGCGGTCTCATCGGTGATCGACAGCCCGCCCTTGCGCATGTCCGCGAGCAGGTTGCCGAGCCCGGCCTTCAGGCTCTCGCCTTGCGTCTCGAATGCGAGCTGCATCACCTCCGGGTTGGTGGCGGCATAGTTGGCCGGGCTCATCGAGTCGATGAACTGGCGCGTATAGAAGCGCAGCCGTTGCCTGGCGGGTTCGTCCAGATCCGCGGCCTCCACCATGTCGCTGGCCAGCCTGGCGTTGAGCAGGTAGCTCTGCTTGAGCAGGCTGTAGGCGGGATTGTCGCGCCATTCGATGGCGCCGAAGCGGCGGTCGCCGCGCTCGGGTGCGACCACCGGCTCCGCCGGTTCGCCCGCGATGTTGACCATCATCCGTGTCCACAGCGCCAACTGCTGCTGGAAGTAGTTCAACTGCAGATCGGCGAAGGGGCCGGCGCCGGTCGGCGCCATGGCCTGCCACAGGCTTTGCCCCGACTTGATGAAACCCTGGACAAACTCATCAGGAACGTTGTAGGGGAATGCCATCGTTGTCTCCATTGCCCCGGGTCCCGCGGCGGCCTCCGGTGGCATTATCTGTGCGCGGCCGGACAGGGACGCCATTCAGGCCAGGTTGGCGCGGCGTAGTTTCGCCTTGAGCGCCCCGATCTCGTCCAGCAGGTCAAGCACGAGTGCAACGCCCGCGGGCCCCAGCTCCAGGTCGCGTGTCAAACGCAGCGCCGCGCGGGCGCGCGACAGGGCGGCGCCCTCAAAGCGCCAGCCCTGCGCATCCTCGCCGCGCGGCGTCAGCACGCCTTCCTCGACAAGGGCCACCACCTGCTCCATGTCGGCGTGACAGGCCACGCTCAGTTCGACCAGCGTGAACTGAACCTCTTCCTCGACAAGCACGCCTTGTAGCGTCGAACCGCTTTGATTGCTCATCGCATCAAGCCTCCGTTGAACGGCGCGGCGAAAAACCGCTAAAGGTCTTGGCCATCTCCCGGTACGCCTGCCTGGCCTGCTCCGTGTCGGCAGGCGGCAAGGCGATGGAGAGCACCGCGTACAGGTCGCCGGGCGGCGTGCTGGGAAGGCCCTTGCCCCTGAGCCGCAGCTTGCGGCCAGCCGACGAGCCCGGCGGCACGCTGAGTTGAAGCACGCTGCCGTCCGGCGTGGGTATGTCGACGCTGGCGCCCAGGGTAGCTTCCCAAGGGGCGACGGGCAGGTCCAGGTAGACGTCGCGATCGTCGACGCGGAACCGCGGGTGCGGCGCGATCTCGATCTCGAGGTACAGGTCGCCGGCGGGCGCGTCTCCAATCGCCGGGCCGCCTTGCCCGGCAAGCCGGAGATGCTGTCCCCCGCGAACGCCCTTGGGAATATTCACGTCCAGTTGCCGCTCCTGCAAGCGGACATGGCCGTTGGCGTCCACCTGCGGCGTGCGCAGCGAAATGGTGCGGCGCCCTCCCCGGTATGCGTCCTTCAGATCGATCTGCACCTTGGCGTGATGATCCGCCCCGGCCATACGGCCGGCATGGCGCGCGCCGCGGCCCTGCGCCGGCCTCGCCCCGAACAGCGATTCGAAGAAATCGCTGTGATCCATCTCCGGGTCGCGACCGGCATCGCCGCCGCTGAACTCGAAGCCGCTATCCCATCCCGGCGGCGGAGTGAACTCGCGGCCGTGCTTGTAGCGCGCCCCCACGTCGTCGTAGGCCGCGCGCTTTTCCGCGTCTTTCAGCGCCTCGTACGCTTCGGCCACGTCCTTGAACCGGGCTTCCGCATCCGGCTCCTTGCTGACGTCAGGGTGATACTTGCGCGCGAGCTTGCGGTAGGCACGCTTGATGTCATCCTGCGTGGCCGTGCGCTCCACGCCCAGCATCGCGTAGTAGTCCTTGAACTCCATGAGTGGCCCTCCGGCGGCTCGCGTGCGGGACGCGCACGGCGCTTGCGAACAACTTGTCACTGAGTATAGGCAAAGGGGGCGGCGTGCGCCTCTCAAGACGCACGCCGCGGGTGAGCGGGAGGGAAAGCGTCCGGGAACCGGCTATGTTGGTGGCAAGCCTTGTACTGGAGCGCCGTCATCAACGGCGTGATCTCCGTGCCGAGCATGGTCGTGACCATGCTGATGGCGGCGGCTGTCTGCGCCATGCTGGCGACAATGCGCGCATGAGGCCAACCCACGCGAAGTGCCAATAAAGACATCTGCGTGTCCGCCATCGTACCGACACCATGGCCGGTCGATGTCAGTCTCGGTCTATCGAATGCCGGGCGCGATCGGCGGCTGCGCGGATGCGCGGGCCAATGTCTGGCGCATGGCATGACCACCCTCCCTGGAGTCCAATCATGAATCCGTATGAACTTGACCACATCAGCAGCGGCCCGCGTGCCGCCATCGTCGGCAACATCGAGAAGAACGGCGCGGGGCCCGGGCCTTTCCTGATGGCTGCCGATACGCTGGAAGGCAACCCGGTGATCGGCCCGGGCGGCGACAAGCTCGGCAAGGTCGACCACATCATGCTGGACGTGCCCGGCGGGCGTATCGCCTATGCGGTGCTGTCCTTTGGCGGCTTCCTGGGCATGGGCGAAAAGCTCTTCGCCGTCCCCTGGTCCGCGCTGACGCTCGACATCCAGCGCAAGAGCTTCGTGCTGGGCATCGACAAGGAAGTGCTGGAGGCCGCGCCCGGTTTCGACAAGGACCATTGGCCAAGCATGGCGGACCCGCAGTGGGCCACCAGCATCCACGAATACTATGGCCGGCCGCCGTACTGGGAGCAGGACCGGTACGAGCGGGAGACGCAGCGCTGAGCGCGTGCGTCTCCCACCGTCTGGGGTAGCCCGAAGCGACGTGCGGCGGCGCCGCTCCGGCTCAGCGGAGCTGATCGAGGATCGCCGGATTCTCCAGCGTCGATATGTCTTGAGTAATCTCTTCGCCCTTCGCCAGCGAGCGCAGCAGGCGGCGCATGATCTTGCCCGAACGCGTCTTGGGCAGGTTGTCGCCGAACCGGATGTCCTTGGGTTTCGCAATCGGCCCGATCTCCTTGCTCACCCACGCGCGCAGCTCGTTGGCGATCTTCTCCGCCGCCTCGCCCTCCGGGCGCGCTCCCTTCAACACCACGAACGCGATCACGGTTTCGCCTGTGACCTCGTCCGGCCGCCCGACCACGGCAGCCTCGGCAACCAGCGCGTTCGCGGCCAGTGCCGACTCGATCTCCATCGTGCCGAGCCGGTGGCCGGACACATTGAGCACATCGTCGATGCGGCCCATGATGGTGAAGTAGCCCGTCTCGGGATCGCGCACCGCGCCATCGCCGGCAAGGTACAGCTTGCCGCCCAGCTCTTCCGGGAAGTAGCTGGTCCGATAGCGCTCCGGGTCGCCCCAGATGGTGCGCAGCATCGCGGGCCACGGCCGCTTGATGACCAGGATCCCGCCCTGGCCGGCAGGCACGTCCTGCCCGGTTTCATCGACGACCGCCGCCATGATGCCTGGCAGCGGCAGCGTGCACGAGCCCGGCACAAGCGGGGTCGCGCCCGGCAGCGGCGAGATCATGTGGCCGCCGGTCTCGGTCTGCCACCAGGTATCGACAATCGGGCAGCGTGATCCTCCGACGTTGGTGTAGTACCAGATCCACCCTTCCGGATTGATTGGCTCGCCGACGGTGCCGAGGATGCGCAGCGACGACAGGTCGTAGTTCGACGGGTGCACCTTCGCGTCGACCGCCGCGGCCTTGATGAGTGAACGAATCGCCGTTGGCGCGGTGTAGAAGACCGTGACCTTGTGCCTGGCGATCATGTCCCAGAAGCGGCCCGCGTTCGGGTAAGTCGGCACGCCTTCGAACATCACCTGGGTGCCGCCGACCGCGAGCGGGCCATAGGCGATATAGCTGTGGCCGGTGATCCAGCCAATGTCGGCGGTACACCAGAACACATCCGCGGGCTTCCAGTCGAAGGTCCACTTCATGGTCTGCGCGGCCCACAGCAAGAAGCCGCCGGTGCTGTGCTGGACCCCCTTGGGCCTGCCGGTCGACCCGGAGGTATACAGGATAAAGAGCGGATGCTCGGCGCCGACCCACTCCGGCTCGCAGGTGCCCGCTTCGGCCTGCGTCAATTCGTGCATCCACAGGTCGCGATCCGCGTTCCACTGCACCTTGCCCCCCGTGCGTTTGTACACGATCACGCTCTTCACCGCGTCGCAGCCGCCCTGCTCCAGGGCTTCGTCCGCGATATTCTTCAGCGGTAGTGCCTTGCCGCCGCGCATCTGTTCATCCGCGGTGACAAGTGCAACGGCGCCCACATCCACAAGGCGTTCGTGCAGCGATTTTGCCGAGAAGCCGCCGAACACAATCGAATGCGTCGCGCCGATCCGCGCGCACGCCTGCATGGCAACCACGCCTTCCACCGACATCGGCAGGTAGATCACCACGCGGTCGCCCTTCTTCACGCCCCGCTTCCTGAGCGCATTCGCGAAGCGGCACACACGTTGCAGCAGGTCCTGGTAGGTGACGGCGGCCACGGTGCCATCGTCGGCCTCGAAGACAATGGCAATGCGGTTGCCGCTGCCGGACTCGACATGGCGATCCAGGCAGTTATACGAGGCATTCAGCTCGCCATCCTCGAACCAGGTGTAAAAAGGTGCGTTCGACTCGTCGAGCACTTTGGAGAACGGCGTCTTCCAGGTCAGCGCCTGGCGCGCGAGACGCCCCCAGAAGCCGTCGTAGTCGCGTTCGGATTCAGCGAACAGCGTCTTGTACGCGTCCATGCCTGAGATGGCCGCATGGGCCGCCAGATCAGCGGGCGGCGGAAAGAGGCGGTGTTCCTGGAGAACCGATTCAATGGATTGCATTTCGTACTCCTGCGCGCAGGTTGGGCATAGGGCCACGCCATCCGCTTGCTCGCGCCGCGGGTTCGGGCATCCTGCGACAAGCGGATCAAGGCATTCAGCAAACGGTGCGCGCAATCGGCCCGGACGTCGGTACGCTGCCGTACCCGGTGCCGGCGGGATCAGATTCCCTGGCGAAAACCGAGGTAGTCCAGCGCCAGGTGTTTCTGCAGTGCGCGGGCCTGGCGCAAGGCGTCGCGCAAGGCGCGCCGCTCGCCCGCGTCCAGTTCGTTCGGGTCCACACGATTGTGCATGGCCGAGCCGCGTGCGAAACAGCGCTGCTGTGTCTTCAGGCGCAACGTCTGGATGCCATTGAACGCGCCGATCCACGCTTGCACATCCTGTGGCTCCAGGCGCCGCGCCTCGCCGGCGCGCCGGAGGCGATCGGCCGTATTGCTGGCGCGGGCGCGGCAAGCCAGGCCGTAGATGCGGGCCGCGTCGACGAACAGCGTGGCGGCATCCCGTTTCAGATCGATCGTACCGGCGAACTTCCCGCTCCTGGCCACCGCGAAGTCGCGCAGCAGGCCGAGCGGCGCTTTGCGCCGCAGCGCATTCTCGGTCATCTGGTACAGAAAGCGCGGGTTGTCCGGCGCCATGTCCGCGAGCCAGTCGATCAACGCCTGTGCCAGATCGTGCGCGCCATGAAGCGGCCTCAGGTCGAAGAAGATGGTGGCGTTGAGCAGCGCCCGCGGATCGCCTTCGATGATCCAGCTCGCGAAGCGCTCCCGCCATTCGTGCAGGTCGAGGCACCACTGCGGATTGCATGCCATGATTTGCCCGGTGCACAGCGGGAACCCGCAGGCGTCGAGCGCTTCGTTGATGCGTAGCGCCAGCGGCAGCATCCGTTGGCGCAGTGCCTGGGCGCCGCCGCTGCCAGCCAGGATGAGCCCGTTGTCCTGGTCGCTCGACAGCGTCTGTTCCTGGCGGCCTTCGCTGCCGAGCGCGATCCAGCACCAGCGTACGTCCTGCAACTGCTGCCCCGCACAGGCCAGGTCTATCACGCGCCGTGTCAACGCATCGTTCAGCGTCGAGATCAGCCGCGTAAGCGGCTCCGCTTCCGTCTCGCCCGCCACGCGATGCCAGAGCGCCCGGATCTCCGCGGCGGCCCGCTGCAGCCCGCCTCCGTCCTGCGCGCCGGCGATGCGGCGGCGGGCGCCCTCCATGTCTCGCATGAATGCGCCCGCCTGGGCATCGGGCGGGTCGAAAACGGCGTCGGGATGGATCGTGGGCGGCTCATTCATGGGTTGTACGTTCCTCAGTACCGGAGCCGCGCGTAAAGGGTCTGTTGCGCGGCATCGCGGGCATCCTTCAGGGTGACAATGCCTTTTTCCGCGAGCAGCGGGGTCATCTTGAGAAAGACCTCGCCAGTGACGATCGCGTCTCCCAGGGCGGTATGGCGGCCAATCACCGCCACGCCGAGACGGCTGGCGATCGCTTCCAGTGTGTGCTCGGTCTGATGGGGGTGGATCACCTGCGATAACAGCAGCGTATCGAGGACGGGTTGCGTGAAGGCGGTGCCGGTTCTTTCCTCCAGCATTTGCAGGAACTTCATGTCGAACGCGGCATTGTGCGCGACGAGCACGGTATCCGCGGCGAAACGGTGAAACTGCGGCAACACGGTTTCGATCATTGGCTGGCCATTGAGCATGGCGTGCGTGATGCCGTGAACCGCTATCGACCCGGCGCTCAGCGCGCCCCGCGGCTGGATCAGCTGCTCGAAACTCTCCCGCTGCAACAGCCGGCCGTTGACGATGCGCAAGGCGCCGATGGAGATGATTTCATCGCCGGCGGCAGGCTCCAGCCCCGTGGTCTCGGTATCGAACACCGTGTAGCTGAGTTGCGCGAGCAGGCACTGGTCGATTTCGGCGTTTTGTCCCGGCTGGTGGAACAGGTCGAAATCGTAGAACTCCGGGCGGCCTTGCTGTGCCGGCAGGCTGTCCAGCGCCGACCGCGGCTCGGAGACCGGCAGCATCAGACGGTAGCGGGCCATGTCGGGCGACGAGCCGGACGAACACACGGTCTCGCCGCCCTGACGCGCCATCAGCGCGCTCAGTGAGAGGGCCGCGCCGGCCTGCAATGGTGCGTTCTCCCACGCCCGCAGCATGTCGGCGGTTGGCGGCGCGCCGCGCCAGGTAAGGTCGAGATAGGCCAGACGGCCGGCACGGCACAGGCCGAAACGCAACTCGGTGACGCCGGCTTCGGTAGCGAGCCGCTGCGCCAGATAAGCCAGCGCCTGGGTCAAGGCATAGCTGTCCACCTTGAGCCACAGCGTGGCGTCGACCGCATCGCTGGCGGCTACGCTGAGCGACGGGCTGCCGATCCGCCGCAGCAGCAGCGCGAGCAGGTCGGCGCCGCGCATCTCTTCAAGCTCCTGATGGCTGTCCATCCCGGCGCCGCGCTGATCCACGGCACGGCCGATCTGGCCCACCAGGCGCTGCGATTCGTCGTCGATGATGCCGGTAAGCTGGGCTCGCTTCTCAGCGTTCATTGCCGGGAACGCCTGGAGGGTTTCCACCGCCGTAAGGAGATTCGCCAGCGTGGCGCGCGCATCTTGCGTGAGCGACTGCAGCAACGCGTCGCGGCGGTTGTCGGCCTCGACGTTGCGGGTGATGTCTTCCAGCGTCAGCACGAAGCCGTTGAGGGTATGCGCGCTGTCGAACACGGGTGCCATGTGCGCGCGCACGATCTGGCCCTGCGACAGCGTGGCGACGAATCCGGATACCGGCCGCGCCCCGCCGGCCCCGCCCTCGCGGAGCTGGTGCTGCAGCTGTTCCAGCGCGTGCAGGATGAGACCCCGCTCGATCACGCCGAACACGGAGCGGCCCAGGCCGATTGCCGCAATGCCAGCCGCGGGCGCGCCGCCCCGGCCAGCTTCCAGCAACTGCCTGGCGCTGTCGTTGTAGAGCAATATTCGCCCTTCGATATTGCAGACCAGCACGCTCAGCGCAAGCTCCGCCATGAGCGCGGCGAGCCGGTTCTTCTCCTCGGCCAGCGCGCGGTTCGCCAGCTCGATCCTGGCCTGCACGTCGTCGTGCACGGCCTGATGGGACGCCGCCAGCAGGTTAAGCTTGTCGACCAGGACGCGCACATCGCGCGCGCCCTGTGGCGCGATGCGATGACCGGGGTTGGCCGCAAGCAGCGCGGCGTCTTCGGCCAGCCGCGCGACCGGCGTCAGGTAGGCGTCGAACAGGGCTTTCAGGCCAATGCCCAGGCCAAGCAGCAGCAGCAACGCGAGGGCAATCCACAGCGCGCCGCGCTGCAGCAGCAACGCGCGCAACCAGGTGCGCTGCGCGTCCGGCAGGTCGATCGCGAGCGGCAGGAGGATCGCGCCGGCGAGCAGCAACTGCGCCAGGAAGAGCAGCGCCAATGTCACGCCGAAGCGGTGCCCGGCGATCCACGTTCGAATCATTCGAGGTCTCTCTGACAGCTCGCGAGCAATGCGCCCACCTTCTCAACCAGCTCCTTGGTGGAAAACGGCTTGGTGATGTACGCATCGGCGCCCAGCGCGAGGCCCTTGCTCACCTCAAGGTCCCGCCCCTTCGCCGATAGCATGACCACCCTGACCCGATCCCAGGCCTTGTTCTCGCGGATCTTCTGGCAGACCTCGAAGCCGCTGCGCAGCGGCAGCATGATGTCGAGCAGGACAAGATCGGGCTGGAACGCGGCCATCTGCGCCAGGGCTTCCTCCCCGTCGCGCGCGATGCCCACCTCGTAGCCGCTCTGCTGCATCAGGAATTCCAGGGAGATCACGATGTTCGGTTCGTCGTCGGCGATAAGGACTTTGTGGGTCATGACGTTGTCTCCGGTGCGTTCGGCAGCGGCAGCGTGAATACGAATACCGCGCCGTTGTCCTGCGTGGTCTCCAGCCACAGCGCACCGCCGAAATGGCGGATGATTTCCCGGCTGATCGGCAATCCGAGCCCGGTGCCCTGGGGCTTGCCCGCCAGCCTGTCGCCGCCCTGGCGGAACTTGTCGAAGATCAGCTCTCGATCCTGCGGGCGCACGCCGCAACCGTTGTCGCGCACCGCGACGCGCAAATCGCCGCCCGCCGCCTCCAGGCTCACCGCGACCCGGCCGTCCGCGCGGTCGCAGAACTTTGCCGCGTTCGACAGCAGGTTGAGCATCACCTGCATCAGCCGGTCGGGGTCGGCCAGTATCAGCGGGACCTGCGGCGGCAGGTGCAGCTCAAGCTGAATGCGCTGGTCCGCAAACAGTTGCCGGGTGGCGCTTACCGCATCCTCGATCACTTGTTTCAAGTCTAGTGGCACGGGGTGCCATTCGGTGCTGCCGGATTCGATCTTGGCAAGGTCGAGCACGTTGTTGATGAGACGTGTGAGGCGCTCGCTTTCCTTGATCACAATGTCAAGGTATTCGCTGCGCCTGGCAGCGGCAAGATCGGGATGGTCGCGAAGAATTTCGGAGAACGCGCGGATTGACGTAAGCGGGGTGCGCAACTCGTGCGTCACTGTCGAAATAAAGTCGTCCTTCATGTGATCAAGCTCGGTGAGCCGCATGTTGGCGGCCTTGAGTCCGGCCGATACCATCTCCAGTTCTCGCGATTTCTGTTCCAGTTGCCGGCTGTAGGCGACCGCTTGCGAGGTCTCATCCAGTATTGCCATGACTTCGTCCAGGCCGAGCGGCTCTTCATTCACCGCCGAGGCGATCATCGCGCGCGCCGATGCGGCGCCGATCGCACCTGCCAGCTGGATTTCCGCGAAATGCACCAGCGCGGCGTCGGCGGCCAGCGGGCTGGCGCCGGCACGCTCGCGGTGGAACCGCGCGTACGCTTCGTCGGCCCGTACGCCGCCAAGGAAGCGCCGCAACAACGCAAGTACCGCTTCGGCCGAAGCGCTGCCGCGCCACACATGGGAACCCAGTGCGCTGCCGCCGTGGGCATAGGCATCCACGAACAGGATGGCCTGCACCCGTTCCGCCGCGCTTTGCGGACTGGTGAGCGACACGCCGGCATAGCCGCCGACGTTCGCCAGCATGCTCCAGAACAGCGCATGCGAGACCGGGTCCAGCCCGGCCAGGCCAAACAGTTGCTGCGGCTTCAGCCACCCGATGCCGAACGGCCCGTATTCGACAAAACTGGCCGGCAGCCAGCCGGACTGCGCGAACGATGGCAGCAGGAGCGTGTACAGCCAGAGCAGGAAGCCTGCGCCGAGGCCAGCCAGCGCGCCGCGCCGCGTGCCGTTCTTCCAATAGATGGCGCCCAGCATCGCGGGCGCGAACTGCGCCACGGCCGCGAACGAGATCAGGCCGATCGAGACCAGCGCGTACGCTTCGCCGGCGAGGCGGAAGTAGGCGTATCCCAGCATCATCAACAGCACGATGGCCGCGCGCCGGATCGCGAGCAGCATCGCGCTGATATCGGCGCGATGGCCGAACCGCAGGGGCTTCAGGCGCAGCAGCAAGGGCATCACCAGGTCATTGCAGACCATGGTGCTGAGCGCGATGGTTTCGACGATGACCATGCCGGTCGCGGCCGACAGCCCGCCGATGAACACAAGGAGCGTCAGCGCCGGAGCGCCTTCCTGCAGCGGCAACGCCAGCACGAACATATCCGGGTCGACCTGGCCGCCCGGAAAGCGCAGCACGCCTGCGAAGGCGATCGGCAACACAAAGAGATTGATCGCCAGGAGGTACAAGGGCAGCATCCAGATGGCTTTCCTGAGGTGATTCTCGTCGACGTTCTCGACCACGGCGATCTGGAACTGGCGCGGCAGGAGCAGGATCGACAGCATCGACAGGAATACCAGCGCGGCCCAGCTGCCGAATGTCACGGTACCGCCATTCAATGTCAGGAGCGCCTTCAGCGCGGGAACCGCGCCCGCGCGCCCGAACAGATCCCCGAAGCCATCGTACAGGCCAAAGGTGACGAAGATCCCTACCGAGAGAAAGGCCGCCAGCTTTACCAGCGATTCAAACGCAATCGCGGCGACCATGCCCTCATGGCGCTCCGCAGCATCGATATGGCGGGCGCCGAACAGGATGGTGAATATGGCCAGCATCAGCGCGAGGTACAGCGTGGTGTCCGACCACACCGGCCCTGCCGTGCCGCGCCGGATGCCGATGTCGGCGGAATGCACCAGTACCGCCACGCTCGCCGAGACGGCCTTTAGTTGCAGCGCGATATAAGGCACGATGCCCACCACCGACACCAGCGTGACAAGGCCGCCAAGCAGCGCGCTCTTGCCGTATCGCGAAGCCAGGAAATCGGCAATCGACGTGATGCGGTTGTTCTTGCTGATACGGATGATCTTGCGCAGCACGGTCCACCATAGCGCCGCCATCAGTGTAGGGCCGAGGTAGATGGGCAAGAAGCCGATGCCGCTGACGGCGGCGCGGCCGACGCTGCCGTAGTATGTCCACGACGTGGCGTACACGGCCAGCGACAACGCATACAGGTATGGGTTGTTGATGACGCTGGCGCCCGCGTCCGAGCGCTTGTCGCCGTAATACGCAATGGCGAACAGCATGCCAAGGTACGTGAACGACGCCAGCGCAACGACCCAGCCCTGCAGCATGTCAGTCCCTCGGCGCAGGTGCGGGCGGGGCGAACTGAGGGTTTCCTTTTCGCGGTGCTTCCTGCTCCGCGGTGACTGCCAGCAGAACGATAAGCACCGCCCATGCGGCGAACAGATAGGCGTACAACAGCGGGATGCCGAACCAGGTGAGCGTGTTGTTGAACAGGGCCAGCAGCGGATAGTTGAACAGCAGCCAGCCCAGGGCAAACAGCGCGATCAGGCGGTGTCCGACAAGGTTGCGGCGCAACACGGCGCGTCCTTCAGTGGCCGGAAGCGCCCGACGCGCCAATGCCGGTTTCCGACCGGACTCTCTGCGCCTCGTACCCTGCGCGGTCAACCCGGGCACGATCGCTATTGTCGAGAATCGAGAACAGCCAGATGCCGACAAAGCCTGCGGTCATCGAAAACAAGGCAGGCGATGTGTACGGAAAGATCGCATCCTTGTAGCCGAATACATCCACCCAGACCGATTTGGAGACAATGGTCAGCCCGACCGCGGTGATCAGGCCGAGAAAGCCGCCGATGGTCGCGCCGCGCGTCGTGCAGTCTTTCCAGAGCACAGCCATGAACAGCACGGGGAAGGTAGCCGATGCCGCAACGGCAAAGGCCAGGGACACCATGAACGCGATGTTCTGCTTCTCGAACGCAATCCCGAGAATCACCGCCACGACGCCCAGCGCGACTGTCGTATACCGCGAAACGCGCAATTCCTTATCGCTGGCCGCCTTGCCTTTCTTGAACACGGTCGCATAAAGGTCATGCGAAACCGCAGTAGCGCCGGACAGCGTCAGCCCGGCGACCACGGCAAGAATCGTGGCGAAGGCCACCGCGGAGATAAAACCGAGGAACACATTGCCGCCAACGGCGTTCGCAAGGTGGATGGCAGCCATGTTGTTGCCGCCCAGCAAGCCGCCAAGCGCATCCTTATATACCGGGTTGGTGCTGACCAGCACGATGGCGCCAAAGCCGATGATGAATGTCAGCAGGTAGAAGTAGGCGATCCACGTCGTCGCCCAGAACACGGACTTGCGTGCTTCCTTGGCGCTTGGCACGGTAAAGAACCGCATCAGGATGTGCGGCAGCCCTGCCGTGCCGAACATCAGCGCCATGCCGAATGAAATGGCGGAAATCGGATCCTTGATGAAGGTGCCGGGACCCATGATGGCATCCTTCTTGGCATGGACGTCGACCGCCTTGGCAAACAGCGCTTCGGGATTGAAATGGAACTGCGCCAGCACCATGACTGCCATGAACGTCGCGCCCGCGAGCAGCAGGCCGGCCTTGATGATCTGGACCCATGTGGTCGCCGTCATGCCCCCGAACAGAACATAAACCATCATCAGCGTGCCGACGATCACCACGGCAAGCCAGTACTCCAGGCCGAACAGCAGCTTGATCAGCTGTCCGGCGCCGACCATCTGGGCAATCAGGTAGAACGCCACCACCACCAGCGTGCCCGAGGCCGCGAATACGCGGATCGGTGTCTGCTCGAAGCGATAGGCAGCCACGTCGGCGAAGGTGAAGCGGCCGAGGTTACGCAGCCGCTCGGCCATCAGGAAGGTGATGACGGGCCAGCCGACCAGAAAGCCGATCGAATAAATCAGGCCGTCATAGCCGTTCGAATAAACCGCGGCCGATATCCCGAGGAAAGATGCCGCGGACATATAGTCGCCCGCGATTGCCAGGCCGTTCTGGAAGCCGGTGATGCCGCCGCCGGCCGTATAGAAATCCGCGGCGGACTTGGTTTTGCTGGCGGCCCATTTCGTGATGAACAGGGTAAACACCACAAAGACAGCGAACATGGAGATCGCAGTCCAGTTGGTCGGCTGCTTCTGCATTTGGCCAAGGTCGCCGCCGGCTCCCCAGACCGCCCCGCACAGGGCAAGCAGCGTCAGTGTGCTCAGGATGCGGTTCCGGGTCGACATTACAGCACCTCCTTGCGAATCTGAGCCGTCAGGTCGTCGAATTCGCGATTGGCGCGCCAGACGTAGATGCCGGTGATGGCCACGGTAAATACGATCACAAAGAGTCCGATCGGAATACCCCAGGTCATCACGCCGTCGCCGATCCTGGTGGAAAGCAGGGTCTTGCCGAAGGCAACCAGGAGAATGTAGCCGTAATACACGACCATCATCATCCCGGCGAGCACCCATCCGTAGGTAGAACGGGTCGATACCAGCCGCTGATAGTTGGGATTGGACCGTATCCGCTGAACGAGATCTTCTTCCATGTCTTATCTCCGGTTCTTCGGGCAGGAGGTGCGCATGCGACGCGCTGTCTTCAGTCTTATGTCGAACAGCGGCAACAATCAATGGCGATATGCATGCAGCCCATGGGCAAGTGACGTAAAGCCGATCTTCGCTGCAGTCTCGTTCATGGCATCCGGCATGCGCGGAAAGTCAAAAGGCAACCGGCGGCATCATGCCCGGGATTGAAATAAGAATCGGTACGGTCCCGTACCGGTTGTCTTACGGCTTGATGCGCGCCCGCGTTTCGGCATTTCAGACTTCTTCTTCAGACATTCTCCGGACATTTGCCGGACAGTTTCCAGCTGAAGCGCGACGGCAGCAAAGCTGCCCGGCAGGACTGACACATTCGCTGGCGAGGCAGAGGCAGCAATGCGATATGGGTTCATCAGCCAAGTCCCGCAATCGCAAGCGGGCATGCCCGCTTGCGTACCGACGCGGTGCCGGCATTCACGTAGTGTCATGCGGAATGGCCGTGCCCCCATCGCGGGAATTTCCCGTGACGGCGCGCGAGACTGTTCCTCACGCCATCCGGCCCTGGATACGGCGACTGAAGAAGGCTCGCCAGACGGAGCCAGAGGAGACGGATGCCTGCGCCTGCGGCTTTTCATTCGCCCTGGGGCCGGGAGGCGGCGGCGCGATGTTTCCGCGCGCCGCGCATAGCAGGGTGGCATCGTCGCAATCGATCATCGCGGTGATGGTTTCACGCTGCAGGTCGGCAGGGTAGATCACGGGGAGGATTTCGCTAACGATGCGTTCACTCTCGAACGGCCCGAACCGGTAGATGTCATTGCCAGCCACTTCGGCAAAGAACCAGCTGGCCGGACTACTTCGATAGACAACGACGACGGCGCGACAAACTTCCTTTGACATACCCTTACCCCCAACCAGAATCTGGTTCTTTATCCCACATTCAATATGAAAATATCCGGACAGGGATCGATTCTATTTCTGTCAATTCTTATAAAATATCGCCAACCATCAAATCCGAATTTGAAACTGGTGGGGCCCCATACCGGACATCTTCCATAAAATCCCGGCGCCGAGTCTGGTATGTTGCGGCATGTGCGCCCCTACGTGTATTTATACCTTGTTTTTGAAATAATTACTGTCCGCAAGCGTACCAATTTGCAAAATCATATCGCCCTGGATTCCTGCCAAAAATCCGCCATCGCCGGTTGGCTCACCTATATTTCAATACATGGCCTTCCAACCCATTGCACGCATCTCGCCGGCAGAGAGCACATGTGACGGATCAACGGCCCCGGAAGGCTCAGGGGGGCGTGAGGCAGGCATTCGAAGAGCGTGACGCGTTCCGGCGCTGCCAAGAGAGGCACTCTGGCCGGGCTGGCGACGCAATCATGGCTCCGGTTCGGGCAAGAGAAGGATCATGGGAAACGCTGGCGGTAACTTGTGGATGCGATTCTGGGAAATCGCGAAACCTTACTGGTTCTCGCGGGAAAGATGGAAGGCCAGGCTGTTCCTTTTCCTGTTGGTCCTGCTGCTTCTTGGCCAGACCGGCGTCAATGTGCTGTTCAACGAGCAATCCGGCGAGTTCACGTCGGCGCTGGCGGCGAAGGATGCCGGCAGATTCTGGCACTCCATCCTCTTGTGCGTCTATGTCATGATCGCAGCCGTGCCGGTCTACGCTCTCTACTACTACGTCAGAAATACACTTGGCATCCACTGGCGGCGCTGGCTGACCAGCCACTACCTGGATAAATATTTCAGGAATCACGCTTTCTACAAACTGAACGCCAATACCGAGATAGACAACCCCGACCAGAGAATCTCGGAAGATATCAACACGTTCACAAACCAATCCCTGTATTTTCTATTGCTTGGCCTGGGGGCACTGTTACAGCTTTTTGCGTTTAGCGGCGTGCTCTGGTCGATCTCCAAGGAACTGGTCCTTTTTCTTGTCCTCTATGCAATCGCGGGCACGCTGGTCTCCATCTTCCTGTTCGGGAGAATCCTGATCGGGTTGAACTTCTACCAGTTGAAACGGGAAGCGGATTTCCGCTTCAGCCTGATCCGGGTACGCGAGAACGCTGAATCGATTACCTTTCATCGCGGCGAGGCACTTGAGTCCCTTCACGTGCGGGACCGTTTCGATCACGTCTTCGCGAATTTCAGCAAGCTCATCCGATGGCAACTGAACCTCAATCTGTTTCAGTATGCCTATGCATTCCTGACCATCATGCTGCCGAGTGCCATCGTGGCTTCGCGCGTGCTCTCGGGCGAGCTCGAAGTCGGCCGGGCCATCCAGGCAGCCGGCGCCTTTGCCGCGATACTGGCCGCGCTCACCGTCATCGTCGATAACTTTGAAAGCCTGAGCCGATTTGCCGCCGGACTCGACCGGCTGAGCACGTTCTCAGGTTCGCTGAAGGAAGCACCGGCGACGCCCAGGCAAGCCGGGGACCGGATCGAAGCCACGCGCGACTCGCGCCTGGCGCTCGAGCATGTCACCTTGCAAACGCCAAATTGCGAGCGGACCCTCGTCAGGGATCTCACCGTATCGATCAACCCCGGACAGGGATTGCTGATCGTGGGTGCGAGCGGAGGCGGCAAGAGTTCGCTGATGCGTGCGATAGCGGGGCTGTGGAACTGCGGCACCGGACGCATCGCAAGGCCGGAACTTGAGCAGATGCTGTTCCTGCCGCAGCATCCCTACATGGTGCTGGGAAGCCTGCGCAGCCAACTGCTGTACCCCAATCTCGATGACCGGAAGATATCCGACGAGGAACTCCTGCAACTGCTTGACGCGGTAAGCCTGCCGGACTTCGTGGAACGATTTGGCGGGCTGGATGCGGTTCTGGACTGGGGGAAGGTTCTCTCCGTGGGGGAACAACAGCGTCTTACCTTTGCCCGCGTGCTGCTTGCGCAACCACGCTATGCGATGCTGGATGAGGCCACCAGCGCCCTGGACATTGGCAATGAAGAACGTCTCTATTTCCAGTTATCCACCGCCCCGACGACGCTGGTCAGCGTCAGCCACCGGCCCACGCTCCTCAAATACCACCAACAGGTGCTGGAACTGAAGGGAAACGGCGATTGGGAACTCCACCGCTCCCGGAGCTACCGCTTCAGCTGGTAACTCCGGGAGGCGGTCCGGCAGCTCTCCTCTGCCAGGACGGACCGCCTACGGTTGCTTCCTGGATTCCTCCTTCGCGTCACCATACAAAGCCTGCGTGGAGCCGACGATCTGTTCTATCTTGCCGGCCAGCTCGGTCTTCTTGTTACCCGTTCCTTTGCCAAACATTGCCTTCATCTTCCCCTTTGCCTGTTCGATGCGACCCTTCACTTGATCTGAGTTCATGATCTTGCTCCTTGAAGACGGCGAATGGCCGGCCAGCGCTACGCCTGGCGCGTCATCGCGCGAACCACGAGACATCTTTCCAGGACAGTCAGGCTGACACCAATTTGCGGCAGTGTCGGTACGATGCCGGACAGTTGGCGATCGCCGTCGCCTGCCCCGTACCGGCGAAGGGCTCCCCCCTCATCCTTGTCCGTTGCCGGACAGACGCGCACCGGAAACTGGCGCACAAGTACGCATGCGATCGCGCCGCCAGCACTGGCGAGCCGCCGGCGAGATCATGGAATGTCCAAGGAGACCGATCATGAAACTCACCGCCCGCTATTTCCAGCCAAGGACGGCGTTCGTCCTGCCGTCCATCGCGTTTCTTTCGGCGCTGGCGCTGGCCGGTCCCGCCGGCGCCATCACGGCCACGGATGCCCAGGGTACCTCGCACGTTTTAAAGATTGCGAAGCAAGAGCGCATCGATATGCACATCAGCGACCTGCATGCGAAGCTCCAGATCACCCGCTCCCAGGAACAGCTCTGGCTGAAGGTCGCGCAGGTCATGCGCGACAACGCGAGCAGGATGGATTCGCTGCGTCAGGAGCGGGCTGACGACGTCAAAGGCATGACCGCCCTTGGCGACCTCAAGTCTTATGGCGAGATTGCCGACGCCCATGCCGATGGCATCAGGAAGCTCACGCCCGTGTTCCGGGACCTGTACGACAGCATGTCGGACGTACAGAAGAAGAATGCCGACCTGATCTTCCGGACCAGGGAGCAACATGCTTCGAGGAGGAACTGAATCCCGGACCCGGCTGGCAGCCGCGGGCGCAAGCAACGCGGTGCGGTCCGGGCTTCCACCCGAACACAGGAGATCATGATGAACACCTCAACAGCGCGGTCAAGGTGGATGCGCTCTGCGAGCGCGCGGACCGTCGCGGCATTCGGCCTGGCGATGGCCATCGGCGCCGTGTCGACGGCACCGGCCTTCGGCGAAGACCGCGACCACCATCCCAGCCAGCAGAACCATGGCAACCCGCATCCTTCAGCCCATCAGGGACATAACGGCGCGTGGCATGGCAACCAGCGCTACGATCACAATCACTATCGCGGCAACTACTATGACGACCAGCGCTATGGCTACGTCTATGCGCCGCCACCCGTGGCTTATGTACCTCAGCCGGCACCCGGCATCAGCCTGTTCTTTCCTTTGCAGATCCGCTAACCGGGTGATGCACAGGCAGCCTGGCATGTATCCCGCATGCCAGGCTGCAAGCCAAGGGTAAGCCTCGGGCAGCGTCATCCCCCCTCCCCCCTGCCGTCCCCCGGCAAGGTTTCCACGCGGCTCCACGCGCACTCCTGGCCGTGCAGCGCCTTCTGCTTCCGATATTGCTGCCCTATATTTATAGAGGCCGTCTGTTGTCGTCCCCGCAGTTCCGCGCGCGGGCAGACAACGCCAATGTGACCGGCAGTCAACCCAAACAGTATTGGGAGGCGAAGCGTGACTTCCGTCCAGGATCCCAAGGCCAACCACCTTCTGGCCGTGCTGCCGGAAGCGGAGTGGCTGCGCCTCGCGCCCCATCTGGTTCTGACCGATCTCCCGCTGGGCCATGTCGTGTACGAGTCGGGCGACCAGATGGCGAATGTGTACTTCCCGACCACGTCGATCGTCTCGCTGCTCTACGTGATGGAGGACGGCGCGTCCGCCGAGATTGCCATCGTCGGCAATGAGGGAATCGTCGGCATTGCCCTGTTCATGGGCGGCGAGACGACGCCGAGCCGGGCCATCGTGCAAAGCGGCGGCCACGGATACCGGCTAAATGCAAAGATCCTGAAACAGGAGTTCACCCGCGGCGGTCCCATACAGCATTTGCTGCTGCGATATACCCAGGCCTTGATCACCCAGATGGCCCAGACCGCCGTTTGCAACCGCCATCACTCCATCGAGCAGCAACTCTGCCGCTGGCTGCTGCTAAGCATCGACCGGCTGCCGTCCAACGAACTGACGATGACGCAGGAACTGATTTCGAACATGCTGGGCGTGCGGCGCTCGGGCGTCACCGAGGCGGCCTTGAAACTGCAGAACGCCGGCCTGATTCGATACAGCCATGGACATATTGCGGTGCTCGACCGGCCAGCGCTCGAAAAGCATGCCTGCGAGTGCTATGCCGTTGTGAAGCGCGAGTTCGACCGCCTGTTGCCCGGTAAACCTGCAACCTGAGAATCCCGGCGGCAAGGCGGTCGCGAAGCGGACCAGGACGAGCTTTCCCGGCGAGGTGGACATCGCCGGGGCAGTCGCCGCGGCGTCGCGCTGAACGTGGCGGGCCGCGCTTGCGGAAGACCCGCGTTGCCCGGCCCGCGCAGCCCTGCCCTTAATCTTCGCTCGTCCACTCCACCTGCACGCCCAGGCTGCGCAGGTTCTCGACGAAGCGGGGATGGGCCCGGCGGATCGGCGCCGCGTTGCGGATCTCGGACCGGCCGTCGATGCTGGCGGCCACCATGAACAACGCGATCGCCACCCGGATGATGTACGGGCTTTCCACCACCGCCGGCGTCAGCGGATTGCCGCCAAAGGTGATGAGCCGGTGCGGGTCGGACGAGAACACATGGGCGCCGAACTTCGACAGCTCGCCGGTCCAGCCCAGCGCGCCGTCGTACACCTTGTTCCAGAACATGGCGTTGCCCTGCGCGCGCACGCCCAGCGCGATAAAGATCGGCAGCAGGTCCACCGGGAAATACGGCCAGGGCGCGGCCTCGACCTTGGTGAGTACGTTGCTGGTGAAGGGCGTCTGCACTTTCAGCGGGCCGGCGCAGGTGGCGCGCGACCAGCCGTCCTCGTGCGTGA
The DNA here is from genome assembly GCF_056398185.1 of Cupriavidus sp. 05L310. Classification (NCBI taxonomy): domain Bacteria; kingdom Pseudomonadati; phylum Pseudomonadota; class Betaproteobacteria; order Burkholderiales; family Burkholderiaceae; genus Cupriavidus; species Cupriavidus sp. 05L310. The sequence goes on along the minus strand of NZ_JBFTOX010000059.1, from coordinate 44,593 downwards.
TCTGCACGCCGAACTTGGCAAAGGTCCGGTCGATCAGCGGGAAATTGCCGGGCGCGCTGTTGCGCACGACAACATCGCCGCCGGTGATGGCGCCCAGCGCCAGGAAGGTCGTGATCTCGTGGAAATCCTCGTCGAAGGTGAACTCCCCGCCACGCAGGGCGTTGCCGCCGTGCACCGTCAGGCGCGAGGTGCCAATGCCTTCGATGCGCGCGCCGATCATCGCCATGAAGCGGCAGAACTCCTGCACATGCGGCTCCGATGCCGCATTGGTCAGCGTGGACGTGCCGCCCGCGGCGGCGGCGCACAGCACGAAGTTCTCCGTCGTGGTGACCGATGCGTAATCCAGCCAGTGGTCGGTGGGTGTCAGCAGGCCGGCACTGCGCACGAGCAGCGAGCCGTCGACACGCTCCACCTCGCCGCCGAAGCGGCGGAAGACGTCGACGTGCGGATCGATCTCGCGCACGCCAAGCGTACAGCCCTTGACGTTGTCCTCCAGCCGGGCAACGCCGAAGCGCGCCAGCAACGGGGGCACCAGCATGATCGAAGAGCGCATTTCCTCGGGCAGCCGATGGCGGGCAGCATCGAAGACGGTTTCGCAATGGTGCAGTTCCAGCGTGCCGGTGGCGTGGTCCATATGCACCTTGCTGCCCAAAGCGCGGAAGATATCGAGGATCTTGCGCACGTCGGTGATATCGGGCACGCCATGCAAGCGCAAAGGCTCATCGGTGAGCAGCGTGGCGCAGAGCACGGGCAGCACTGCATTCTTGTTGGCCGAGGGAGTAATACGGCCGCGGAGCGGCTTGCCGCCGTGCACGATGAGATTGGACATGGGATCAGGTATAGCGGGGCGGACCCGGACATTCCGGGACGAAGCCCAGCATTGTACTTGCTATGCGAATGCCGGAATGACGGGAATGGTGCGGAAACGGGTCTACGGTGCAGGCAAAGGCGCTTGTGGCCCCGCCGACACCACGTCATGCACGAAGCGAAGCTTGTCCACGACAAGCGGCGACAGCGCAAACGGGTAGCCATCCGGCAGCCCCAGGCTCCGGTTCAGGCTGTTGAGCACATAGGTGAGCGGAAACCACCGGTTCATGAGGCTGTCGAAGCTCGCATCCTCGACCGGCGTCTGGTCCGTCAGGGTCGGCTCCCCGGCGCTGCTTGGCTTGAGTGCAAGCCCGCACGCCGCGGCGGTGTCCACGGTATCGACAATGTGCAGGTAATGCGCCCAGGTTTCGGCCCAGTCCTCCCACGGGTGCACGGCCGCGTAGGCGCTGACGTAGGTCTGCTCCCATCCTTGCAGGACACCCAGGCCGTAATGCGCCTGCAGCGCCGCCCCATAGTCGGCCCGCTCATCGCCGAACCGCTCCCGGAACGCTTCCAGCCAGCGCGTGCCGGCAATCAGGCGGTCGAAATAGTAATGGCCAATCTCGTGGCGGAAGTGGCCGAGCAAGGTACGGTAGGGCTCACCCATCCGGGAGCGGGTCATTTCACGATGGGCATCGTCGGCTTCCGCGATGTTCATGGTGATGAGGCCCTTGTCGTGCCCCGTCATCACGCGTTTGCCACCGGCATCTTCGAGGAAATCGATCTGCAAGCCATTTTCGGGATCTTCCTCCCGGGACACGACGGGCAATCCCAATGCCACAAGGGTATAGAGCACGCGGCGTTTCGCGGTCTCCAGGCGCGCCCAGTACAGGCGGTTGTTTGGCATCGCGAGATTTGGCGTGGTGCGGGTCAGCTTGCAGGCCTGGCAAAGCGCATCCTCCGAACCAGCGGGGATCATCCAGTTGCACACACCGTGCACCGCATAGTTTTCGCACTGCTTGTAGAGCCGGTCGTCCGCGCCGGCATGCAGGCTCCGCCACACGTTGCCTTCGGCGGGTTCGAAGGCCCTGATCTGCGCGTCCTCGCAGACGTAGCCAAGGAGGGCATTGCAGCGTTCACAGATGACATTCTCGAAGAAGACATGGTTGGAGCAATTGCCGCAGTGAAAAGTCTTCATGAACGGTTTGACTCAGTAGGGCATGGCGCAGCCAGGCAGAACCGGGCAACAGGTCACGACGCGATGGGATCGGCCGCCGCCACGCAAGGCGGGTTTTCCTCGTGCCCGCGGATCACGAGCGATACGCCTCGCCTGGCAGCCATCACGGCGCCGATGCTCGCCGCCTCCTCGCGTGTTTCGTACTGAAGAATGGCCGTGGCGGCGCCATCGACCTTCAATGCCCAGCCCCCGCCTGCGGGGAATACTACGAAATCGCGAAACATCTGTTTCTCCGGCTGCGTGCGTTACAGCAAGGGTAGGCAGTGCGCGCCCGTCCGGCAATTGGGCGCCGTCCTACAAGCCCGGTACCGGGAGCCACCCGCGCATTTCGCCGCGATATCATGTGGATCGCAAGCAAGCCATGCCTGACCGGCCAACGCTCAGGTCCGAATGCCCAACGCGTGGAGCGGCAATGCAGATCGAGCAGATTGCGCAGATTGACTGGACGACAATCCGTACCGGCGCGGCCGACGCGCTGCATGACACCCTGGTCGAGGTGACAGGCTGGATGATGCCGCTGGATCCCGCGGAAAAGACTGCCGACTATGCCTTGCTCACCGCCGAGGCGCCATGCTGCGGCGGGTGCGTGCCACGCGATCCGCTGGCCTGCATCGAGGTGTACCTCGCGGCGCCGCTCGCGCGGCAAGAGCGCGCTGTTTGCCTGCGAGGGCGTTTGCTGCGGCTGCGCGACGATCCGGCGGGCTGGCGCTATCAGTTGGTGGAAGCCTCGGCGCTTGCGCCCGCGCCGCAAGCAGGGGTGGCGCCGATAAGCCGGCGCGTGTTCCTGGCGTCCGGCGCGGCGCTCGGGCTTGCCGCCTGCGCGCCGGGACGCTTCGCCGGCTACACCGAAGCGCGCGAGTCATCCGCGGCATCCACCCCACAAGCGGCTGACGCTGCCGCCAGATGGGCGCCGCCCGCCAACGCGCTGACGATCGACATGCACAGCCACGGCGGCCGCGTGACCGTCTCGCGCGATCCCGCCATCGGCGCGGACCGTCCCTTCCAGCCTCTCGCCGCGCCGATGCGCGCCGGCGGCATGAACGTGATCTGCCTGGCGATCGTGACCGACACCACCGTCACGCGCGTGTCCGCGGACCGCTCGCGCTTCGAAGCGTGGCGAGCGCCGGAGGAGGGCGAGCTTTACGCGCTCGGCGTGGCCGAATTCGCGCGCGCGCACCGGCTGATCGAGCGTGAGCAGATGCATGTGGTGATAGACGCGGCGTCCCTGGCCGCCCGTGGCCGCGCCGGGCCGTGCGCGATCATCGCTTCCGAAGGCGCCGATTTTCTTGAAGGCAGACTGGAGCGCGTCGACGAAGCGTACGCGATGCACCAGTTGCGCCACCTGCAGCTGACGCACTACCGCGTCAACGAACTCGGCGATATCCAGACCGAGACGCCGGTGCACGGCGGCCTGACGGATTTTGGCGCCGAGGTGGTGCGGCGCTGCAATGCGCGAGGCATCGTCGTCGACGTCGCGCACGGCACCTATGCGCTGGTGAAGCGCGCCGCGGCGACGTCCACCAGGCCGCTGGTGATCTCGCACTCCGCGCTGGCGACGCGTCCGGGCACGCGCAGCCGGCTGATCACGCCCGACCACGCCCGCGTGATCGCCGGCACCGGCGGCGTGATCGGCGTCTGGCCCAGTTCAGGCACCTTCCGCGACCTGCGCGCGATGGCCGAGGGCATCAAGCGGATGGCCGACGTGGTTGGCGTCGAACATGTCGGCCTGGGCACGGACATGCTCGGCTTTATTTCCCCACCGGTGTTCAGGAGTTACGAGCAATTGCCTTCGCTGGCCGATGCGCTGCTGGCGGCGGGCTTCACGCAAGACGAAATGATCGGGATTCTCGGCGGCAACTACCGGCGGGTATTCGAAGCCTCGGTCGGCTAGGCGCCGCCGCGCAGCCGCCGGTATTCCTCGCGGCCAACATAGCACGCGGCGCCAGCCGCCATCAGCGCCAGTACATACCAGGTAATGGCATAGCCGAGATGGTTGTTGTTGAAGGTGACCACCGTCAGGCCGCCTTCCGGCCAGACGCGCTTGCTGCCTTCGCCGCCCGGCGCGGCCGCATCCGCGTCGATGAAATACGGCGCCACATTCGAGAGCCCGCGGGCGGCGGCAATGGCGGGCACATCGCGCCCGTACCAGAGGCCGGCCGCCGGGTCGTTGTGGCGCAGGAATCCGTTGCCGGGCTCGCTGAAGCGCAACAGGCCGGTCACCGTGGTCTCTCCGGCCGGGTCGCTCCCGCTGCGTGTGGCGCGATCGCGCTGCTCCGGCGGCACAAAGCCCCGGTTGACCAGCACCACGCTGCCGTCCGCCGCGCGCAGCGGCGTCAGCACCCAGAAGCCGCCACCCAGTTCCGTCACGGCCTGGACCAGGGTCTCGCGGTCATGCAGGAACGTGCCGGTCACTTGCACGCGCCGGTATTCGTCGTCCGTCTTGTTCAGGCGCGGCCACTGACCGGGGCCCGGCGCCGCTGTGGCGGGGGCATGCACCCGCTGGTTCACGCGTTCGATGAGGTCGAGCTTCCAGGCGCGCCGCTGGACTTGCCAGGTGCCAAGCGCAGCCAGCCCGGCAACCGCGATAGCGGCAATCAGGGCCAGCACGATCAGTGCACCGGCGGTTCGTCTGCGAGTTGGGGTCGGGCGGGCTAAATCTTGTTGCGGGAGAGTCAAGGCAGGTTCTTCATATCGTGCATCGGCATCATGTTCTGGTCGAGGTGGAACATCACCCATAGCGAGCCAGTCAGCGCGATGACCACCAGCACGATGGTGAAAATCAGCGCCAGCATGGTCCAACCGCCTTCCGACCTGGCATTCATATGCAGGAAATATATCATGTGCACGACGATCTGCACCGAGGCGCAGGCCAGCACGAGCAGCGCCGTGGTGCTGGACTTGTCGAACACCTTTGCCATCACCAGCCAGAAGGGGATGGCCGTCAGGATCACCGCGAGCACGAAGCCCGTCATGTAGCCCCTGAAGGTGCTGGGGGCGTGGTCGTCGTGGCCATGGTGGTCATGTCCATGGGCATCGAGGGCATTGTCATGCGCGCTCATGGCAGCACTCCCATCAGGTAGACGAAGGTGAATACGCCGATCCAGACCACGTCCAGGAAGTGCCAGAACATGGACAGGCACATCAGCCGGCGCTTGTTTTCCGGAATCAGCCCATGCTGCCCGACCTGCGCCATCAGCGTGATCAGCCAGACGATGCCCACGGTCACGTGCGTGCCGTGCGTGCCCACCAGCGTGAAGAACGAGGACAGGAAAGCGCTGCGCTGCGGCCCCGCTCCCTCGTGGACCAGGTGCGCGAACTCGTAGAGCTCGATGCCGATGAAGGTGGCGCCCAGCAGGCCGGTAATGCCGAGCCAGATCAGCGTCGTGCGCGCCTTGTCCTTCTGCATCTCCAGCACGGCGAAGCCGTAGGTGATCGACGACAGCAGCAGCATGGTGGTGTTGAGGGCGACCAGCGGCAGCTCGAACAGCTCGGCGCCCGTGGGACCGCCGGCATAGCGGCGGCCCAGCACGCCATACACGGCGAACAGGCAGGCAAAGATGAGGCAGTCGCTCATCAGGTACAGCCAGAAGCCGAGCAACGTGCCGTTCTGCGGATGCACCTCGCTCAGTTCATGAAAACGGAGCGCTTCCGCGCGCGTCCGCTCAGGCAGGCTGGTGTCGCCGCTGCCGTAGGGGAGAGAGGTTTCAACCATGGCTGGCAAGCAGGCGCGAGCGCTCTGCCTCGGTGCGGACGACAACGTCGGCCGGGATGTAGTAGTCGCGCTTGTAGTTGAAGGTATGGCCGATTGCCACTGCCAGGGTGGCAACGAACGAGACCACGGCGATCAGCCACATATGCCAGATCATGGCAAAGCCGAACAACGTGCTGAGGCCCGCGATTATGATCCCGGCAGCGGTGTTCTTCGGCATGTGGATCGGTATGAAACCCTGCTGCGGGCGCTGGTATTGCAGGGACTTCATCTGCCACCATGCGTCGTTGTCGTGGATGACCGGCGTAAAGGCGAAGTTATAGGCGGGCGGCGGCGAAGAGGTGGACCACTCCAGCGTGCGGCCGTCCCACGGGTCTCCGGTGGTGTCGCGCAGCGACTCGCGCCGGCGGAAGCTGACCACCAGCTGGATCAGGAAGCTGCCGATGCCGAGCGCGATCAGCAGGGCGCCGAAGGCCGCGAGCTGGAACCAGATCTGCAGGGACGCATCCTCGAAATGGCTCATGCGGCGCGTGATGCCCATCAGGCCGAGCACATAGAGCGGCATGAAGGCAACGTAGAAGCCAACCAGCCAGAACCAGAACGAGCACTTGCCCCAGAAGGGATCGAGCCGGTAGCCGAAGGCCTTGGGGAACCAGTAGGTAATGCCGGCCATCATCCCGAACAGCACGCCGCCGATGATCACGTTATGGAAGTGCGCGATCAGGAAGAGGCTGTTGTGCAGCGAGAAATCGGCGGGCGGCACGGCCAGCAGCACGCCGGTCATGCCCCCTATGACAAAGGTCACCATGAAGCCGATGGTCCAGAGCATCGGCACCTCGAAGCGGATGCGCCCGTGGTACATGGTGAACAGCCAGTTGAACATCTTCGCCCCGGTCGGGATCGAGATGATCATCGTGGTGATGCCGAAAAAGGAATTGACGCTGGCGCCCGATCCCATGGTGAAGAAGTGATGCAGCCAGACGAGATAGGACAGCACCGTGATCACCACCGTGGCGTACACCATCGACGCATAGCCGAAGAGGCGCTTGCCGCAGAAGGTCGACACCACTTCCGAGAAGATGCCGAAGGCGGGCAGGATCAGGATGTACACCTCCGGGTGGCCCCAGATCCAGATCAGGTTGATGTACATCATGGCGTTGCCGCCGAGATCGTTGGTGAAGAAATTGAAGCCCGCGTAGCGGTCCAGCGCCAGCAGGGCCAGCACGGCGGTCAGCACCGGAAAGGCGGCGATGATCAGCACGTTGGTACACAGCGCCGTCCACGTAAAGACCGGCATCTTCATCATGGTCATGCCCGGCGCGCGCATCTTCACGATGGTCACGAGCAGGTTGATGCCCGAGAGCAGCGTCCCCAGCCCCGCGACCTGCAAGCCCCATATGTAGTAATCCACGCCCACATCCGGACTCTGCAGGATGCCGGACAGCGGCGGATAGGCCAGCCAGCCAGTGCGCGCGAACTCGCCCACGAACAGCGACATCATCACCAGCACGGCACCGCCGACGGTCATCCAGAAACTGAAGTTATTGAGGAAGGGGAAGGCCACGTCGCGCGCGCCGATCTGCAACGGCACCACGAAGTTCATAAGCCCGGTGACCAGCGGCATGGCCACGAAGAAGATCATGATCACGCCGTGGGCGGTGAAAATCTGGTCATAGTGGTGCGGCGGCAGGTAGCCCAGCGAATCGCCAAAGGAGACCGACTGCTGCAGGCGCATCATGATCGCGTCGGCAAAGCCCCGCAGCAGCATGACGATGCCAAGCACGACATACATGACGCCGATCTTCTTGTGGTCGATGCTGGTGAACCACTCGTGCCACAGGTACCCCCACACCCGGAAGTACGTCAGCGCGCCGACCAGCGCCAGGCCGCCGGCCGCGACCACCAGGAAGGTCACCAGCAGGATGGGCTCGTGGAAGGGAATCGCTTCCCAGGTCAGGCGGCCAAATATCAGCTTCGCAAGGTCAAGGTGCTCGGGCATGGTGGTCACCAGGGCCGCAGGGGCGTTGTTGCGGGAATCGGGGAGCGGCGGGTCATCGCTGCGACACCCTCGCGGATGCTGCGGCGGGACCATTGCCGATGCCGGCGGGGTCGCCCGCGGTGCAGATGGGGCCGGTTCGTGTTCCGGCCCCGCCCTCGAGCGCGGCCACATCGAAGGACCGCGGCTTGCCCTGCCCGCGGCTCGCGCTCATGGCCATCATGTCCTTGATGCAGGGGCGATTGGCTTCCACGCAGCGGTTCAGGATCGCATCGTACAAGCCTGGCGCCACGCTGGCGTATCGGCGTACCGGCTCCAGCTCGCTGGGCTTTTCCAGCTGCAGGTAGGCGTCGCGCGTCAATACGCCACCTCCGGCCTTGGCCTGCCGGACCCAGCGCTCGAACTCCTCGGTGCTCATGCCATGGAACTTGAAGTACATGCCGGAGAAGCCCGCGCCGCTGTAGTTGGCGGAGAAGCCCTCGTAGACCCCGGTCCGATTGATGACGGCGTGGAGCTGGGTCTCCATGCCCGGCATGGCATAGACCTGTCCCGCCAGCGAGGGGATGAAGAAGGAATTCATCACCGTGGAGGCCGTGATCTTGAAACGGATCGGCTGGTCCACCGGCGCCGCCAGTTCGTTGACCGTGGCGATGCCCAGCTCGGGGTAAAAGAAAAGCCACTTCCAGTCCAGCGCGACCACCTCGACCGTCATTGGCGCCACACCCATGGGCACATCGCGCTGTGCGTCGATGCGGCTCAGCGGCTGGTAGGGGTCCAGCTTGTGGGTGCTGACCCAGGTCAGCGCGCCCAGGGCGATGATGATGAGCAGCGGCGCGGCCCAGATCACCAGTTCCAGCAAGGTGGAATGGTCCCAGTCCGGCTCGTAGACCGCCTCCCGGTTGGCGGCGCGGTAGCGCCACGCGAACAGCAGCGTCAGCGCGATCACCGGCAGGATGATCAGCAGCATCAAGCCGGTTGAAATGATGATTAGATCACGCTGCCTGACCGCAAGGTCGCCGGCCGGGGCCAGCAATACCGCGTTGCAGCCCGCCAACAGCAGGATGGCAGGAAGCAACAGCCACCCTCGCCTTGCGTAGCGGGATGGCACTCTCCGAATGCGAAATTGCATAGCCGTGGAAGTGATCGTTGAAACTACGCCGGTGGTCTGGCCGCGGAAACTCAACATTTCCTATGGCACTGTAGTCAAAGAAGTGCCATTCTTAAAGGAGTGACACAAAACGCCACCCCGAACCACGAGAGGGCCTGATGATGTCAAGCGTTACGCACCAGCACGACCCGTCACCATCCCCGGCCCTGACAGAGCGCGAAGCCATGCACCGGGAGGTCGCTCCGGGAGAGATCGCCGCCGGCGTCGTCATCGGACGCGCTTCCGAGTATTTCGACTTCTTCGTGTACGGCATCGCCTCGGTGCTGGTCTTTCCCTCCGTCTTCTTCCCCTTCGTCAGACAGCTGGACGGACTGCTGCTCTCCTTCACCATCTTCTCTTTCGCGTTCATCGCCCGGCCCTTCGGGACGGCGCTGTTCATGGCCATCCAGCACCGCTGGGGGCGCAGCATCAAGCTGACGGCGGCGCTGTTCGTACTGGGCACGGCTACCGCGGGCATGGCGTTCCTGCCTGGCTTCGACACGCTCGGGCGTACGTCCATCGTATTGCTGGCCCTCCTTCGCATCCTGCAGGGCATCGCACTGGGCGGCTCGTGGGACGGGTTGCCTTCGCTGCTGGCGTTGAATGCCCCGCCACACCGCCGGGGCTGGTACTCGATGCTGGGACAGTTGGGCGCGCCAATCGGCTTCCTGATCGCCGGTTCGTTGTTCCTCTTCCTGCGCGTTACCCTGGAGTTCGATGAGTTCCTGGACTGGGGCTGGCGCTATCCGTTCTACGTAGCGTTCGCGATCAACGTGGTTGCCCTGTTCGCGCGCCTGAGGCTGGTGGTGACCCGTGAGTACACCGAGTTGCTGGACGAGGGAGAACTGGAGCCGATCAACCCGGTCGCATTGCTTCGCGCGCAGGGCTACAACCTCTTCATCGGTGCGTTCGCCGCGCTGGCGAGCTATGCGCTGTTCCATCTGGTCACCGTGTTTCCGCTGTCGTGGGTCGCGCTGCACGAGACGCAGGACATCAGCTCCGTGCTCATCGTCCAGATCGCGGGCGCGGGGATCGCCATGGCGGCCACCATCGCATCCGGACTGATCGCGGACCGCATCGGCAGACGCACGACGCTGGCGCTGATGGCGGTGCTGATCGCCATATTCAGCTTGTTCGCGCCCTACCTGATGGACGGCGGCCCGGCCCGGCAAGACATGTTCATCCTGATCGGCTTCGGCTTGCTGGGCTTGTCTTATGGGCAGGCCGCGGGCGCCGTCACGGCGAACTTCGACGCCAGGTTCCGCTATACCGGCGCGGCGCTGACTTCCGATTTCGCGTGGCTGTTCGGGGCGGCATTTGCGCCGCTGGTCGCGCTGGGGTTGTCGGTGGAGTTCGGGCTGGTTGCTGTCAGCGGCTATCTGCTTTCCGGAGCGGTGTGTACATTGCTGGCGCTCTGGTTTAACCGGAAGATGGAGGCGCGCGACTGACTCGGCCGATGGCGCGCTGCATGACCCACCCGAGCACCTGGGAGTTGCCGTTGTCGTAGCGGAACGGGCTCGCGCCATGCTCGCCCGCCGGTTGCGCGCTCATCAGCTCCGCTCGCGGCAAGGCGAGATGGATCAGGCGCCGGAACGCACCCGGAAACCTAGCCCCGGTGACAGCACCGCAGCTTCGCCGTCGCGCAGTTCGACGGCTTCCAGGCTGCCGTTGGCCATGGACTCGGCGGCGAACTCGGCGATATTGCGCAAGCGCGCGGCCGGGATTCCGCAAGCGTTGAGCCGCACTTCAAGCTCCGCGGCATTGCCATCGGCCAGCACGGCAGCCAGCGCATCCTTGAGCGCCGCTGGATCCAGCGATCGCACAAAGGCAGGCAGATCGCTGCTCTCCAGCGGCGGGTTGAACAAGGCGGGGTCTCTGGCGAGATAGCCAAGCCCGAGCGCCTCCAGCAATGCCAGCAGTTGCCTTGGCGTATTCGCGCCGATGGCCAGCCAACCGTCCCGCGTGCGGAAGAAATCGGCCGAGGGGCTGCCCGAGTAGCCCTGGTTCCCCTGCCTGGCAGGCGTGGCGCCGCGCGTGAGCGCGTCGCAGGTCATGGGATACATCAGTTGCATGCCGGCGCTGGCCATGGAGATATCCAGCAGCATGCCGCGCCCGGTGCGCTCGCTCTCGCGCACGCCGGCGAGAATGGCAAAGGCGGCGAGCAACCCCGTGGCGGAATCGATCACCGGGAAGCCGGTCTTGATCGGCGGATCGCCTTCGTTGCCGGCCATGAACGCCATGCCGGTAGCGGCCTGCACCACATGGTCGTAGGCGGGCCGGTCCTTCCAGTCCGGCGCGCCGCGCCCGAAGCCGGAGATGCTGCAGTAGACCACGCGCGGGTTGCGTGCGCGCACCGCCTCGAAGCCCAGGCCGAAGCGCTCGAGCACGCCGGGCCGCAGGTTGTCGACGAAGACATGGCAGGAGGCTGCCAGCTTCAGCGCCTGTTGCCGGCCTTCCTCGCCGGACAGGTCGATGGCAAGCGTGGATTTTCCCGCGTTGAGCGCGACAAATCCCTCGCGGCCCCGGCCGGCGCGGCGCATGACGTCGCCGCCATTGGCGTTTTCGACCTTGGTGACATCGGCACCCAGCTGGGCAAGCAGGAAGGTGGCAAAAGGACCGGCGATGACGTGCGAGAAATCGAGCACGCGGATACCGGCGAGCGGGCTGAACGCATGGGTAGCGGTGTTAGGCATGGCAAGCTCATTCAATGGTGATGTGGTTCTTGTCGATCACCTGCCGCATCCTGGCGGTTTCTTCGGCGATCAGGCGGGAGAAGGCTTCCGGCGTCGGGCTCGGGTCGACCAGAGCGCCCGTCTCGGCGTAGAAGCGGCGCAGCTCCGGATCCGCCAGCGCCTTGAGCATGGCGCCGTGCAGGCGCGCCACCAGCGGCTTCGGCAGGTTCGCGGGAGCCCAGATGCCGCTCCAGGCGTCGAGCGTCAGATTGGTGCGGCCGAGCGCTTCATTCAGCGTCGGTACCTGGGGCAGCGTGGGAATCCGGTGCGCCGAGGTCACCGCGAGCGCCCGCACCTTGCCGTTGGCGATCTGCGGCACCGCGGTGGCTGCCACAGGGAAGCCGAACTGCGTATCGCCCTTGATCAGCGAGGGCACGATCTCCACCGACCCCTTGTAGGGAATATGGACCACGTCGATGCCTGCCGCCGACGCGAATGCCGCGCCGGAGATATGCGCGGCGGAGCCCACGCCGCCCGATGCGTAGTTCAGCGAGCCGGGCGAGCGACGCGCGGCGGCCACCAGGTCCGCCACCGTGCGGTACGGAGAATTCGTGCCCACGACAAGCACGGCCGGGCTGATGCCGATGCGGATCACGTGGGTGAATGTTGCAGGGTCGAACTTGACTGCCGGCTGCAGCAGCTTTTGCGCGACATGCGTCGAGGCGCCCAGCAGCAAGGTGTAGCCATCAGCCGGTTGCTGGGCCACCGACTCGGCGGCAAGGATGCCAGCCGCGCCGACCTTGTTCTCCACCACCACGGGCTGGCCCAGTTCCCTGCCCAGCACCTCGGCAAGCTTGCGGGCCTGGATATCCGGGCCACCGCCGGCGGCATACGGCACCACGAGGCGAAGCGGGCGGTTGGGATAATTGTCCGCGGCAAACGCGGAGGCCGTCATGCCGGAGGCCGCCGCAACGGGCAGCACCAGCATGGTCCTCAACAGCAGGCGGCGCGCGCGGCGCTCGGATGCAGGCATCTCGTCTCCTTTATGGTTTTGCCCGATTGTCGCGCCTCTCGGTTATTCGAGACAATTATCCAGTTCTTATGAATCCATCAGGATTGGTTATGGCAAAGGTTTCTCTCCCGCCCGTGGCTGCAGCGCCTGTCGCCCTTCCCAATCGGGTCGATCGCCTGCGCATCCGCCATCTGCGGCTGCTGGACCTGGTGGCACGCACGGGGTCGCTGACGGCCGCCGCCGAGGCGATGCATATCAGTCAGCCGGCGGTAACCAAGATGCTGCAGGAACTGGAACAGGCATTCGGATGCACGCTGATCGAACGCACGACGCGCGGCGGCCGCCTGAGCCCCGCGGGCGAGCGCGCCCTTGAACGCTTGCGCATCGCGCTGGGTGCCCTGGATGCCGCCAGTGAAGCACTGGCGGAGCGGCCCGAAGTCCCGCTGGTCAGGATGGGGATACTGCCGCTGGTCGGAGTCAATGTGTTGCCGAGGCTGGTCGCCTCGCTAAGCCGTCAGGGCATCCTGCCGCGCCTGCAAGTGCGGGAATACACCGTTAGCGGACTGTTCGGCATGCTCTCCCGGGGTGACCTCGACTGCGTGGTGGGGCGGCTTGAAACCGGTCATCGCGAGCAGTGGCAGGAACGCCTGGACATCACGCCGCTGTGGGACGAGCACCTGGCAATCGCATGCGCCCCGGACCATCCGCTGTCCCGGCGCCGCGAGGTAAGCCTGTCGGCATTGCGCGAAAGCCCGTGGATACTGCCGCCGCGCGGCACGCACACCCGGGAGATATTCGAGCAGCCGTTTCTCGACGACGGCCAGCTGCCACCCGTGCCGCATATCGAATCGATCTCATTCCACAGCAGCTTGTCGATGGTGGCCACGAGTGATTTCCTGGCCGTTGCGCCGGACAGCGCCGTACGGCACTACAGCGCGATGTCGATGGTGCGCAAGGTACGGTTGCGCACGCCTTTCGCCTCCGGGCGGATGGTGTTCATCACCCAGCGGGATACGGCGTCACCAGCCGTTACGCTGATTGCCACAGCCCTGCGGGACGCGGGAATCCATAGCGCAGGAATCCCGCGTCAAACGGCAAGGCAGCGTTGACCGCACCGATCGCCCGGCACCCGGCTTCCGACCGGATATCATATGGCCACCAGACAAAGCGCTCCAGACTGACTCACGATCGGGCTCGAGCAAGCAGCTTCACCTTGCGATGCCACCCATGACCACCTCCGATTCCGACACTCCCGACACCCCCGCGCGCCCAGCCATCCGTTCCCTGACCCAGCTTGAAGGGCGCGTGCTGGCCGTACTTGTCGAGAAGCAGCACACGGTGCCGGACACCTACCCGCTGTCGCTCAATGCACTGGCCTCGGGCTGCAACCAGAAAACCGCGCGCTCCCCGGTGATGAATGCCAGCGAGGCCGAGATCCTTACCGCCATCGATGGCTTGAAACGCCTGAGCCTGGCGATGGAAGGCAGCAGCAGCCGCGTGCCGCGCTTCGAGCAAAACATGAAGCGCGTGCTGGGCATCCCAAGCCAGTCGGTCGCGCTGCTCACCACGCTGCTGCTGCGGGGTCCGCAGACGGCGGCTGAACTGCGGCTGAACTCCGCGCGCCTGCATGCTTTTGCCGATATCTCGTCGGTCGAAGTATTCCTGGAAGAACTCGCCTCCGCCGAGCCTCCCTTTGCGGTGAAGCTGCCGCGCGCGCCCGGCGGGCGCGAGCATCGCTGGATGCACCTGCTCTGCGGCGAAGTCAGCCTCGACGATATGCCAGAGCGCAGCGCCACCGACGAGTCGGTCCCGCCTTCGGAGTTCGAGGCACTGAAGGCCGAGCAGAAGGAGCTGGCCGAGAAGGTGGCACGGCTGCAGGCGCTGGTTGAGCGCATGGCTGGCGAATTGGGGATATCGCTCGACAAGAACGGCCTATAGCCCAAGGGACCCGGCGTCCGTGACATGAATGCCGGGCTCCGTCCCGCGAATCCGAGACGGACCGGCTTAGCCGAAGACCGCTTTCGCCCGGCGATAGACGTGGACAGGCATCCCGACTGCCAGCCACCCCCATCCGCAAAAACTGACCCAGAAGAAAACCGGATGGCTCTCGGGAGAGATCAGCGTGCCACTACGAGACAGCGCCAGGATTCTGTGCTCGGCGAAGCCGCGCCATACGCAGTAAATAGCAAACGCCGTGACCGGCAGCGCGATCAGCGTCAGCAACACGAACTTGACGCGAAGCCAAAGCCGCTGCGCATCTTCGCTGCTCTCCAGCCACCCGGCAAATACGCCACCAATGGTAAAGCCGATACACGCCAGTACCGCCATTCCAAAGCCGATCGGAAGGCCTATGTAGAGGCCCACCAGGAAAATGGCGGTCCATGATGACTCGATACCCGGACGCAGCGAAAGCAGCAGGCCCAGGGGAATCGCAAGGGCGACGGCCCATTTCAGGCAGAAGAACGCGTACCGCATGCGAAACCTGCTGACAGGCTCGGAAGCCTGGCGGACCGGACTAAGTTGCATCATGTTTTTTGGGCAAGGTGGAACTACGGCATTCAAGCGATGGCAGCCTGGCAGCAGGTCCGCAAGGAATACGGGATCAGGCGTCCTGGCAACCGCCTTTGTGGAGGAAACCAGCGGGAGGCTATCACACGCTTGTGACGCAAGCAGCGCTCGCAGACCTGTATAAACGCCACAACAGTCGACATTGGCTCGGCAAGGACTTGCGGCGTATGATCGTGAATAGCCGCTCCAGATCAACGGCGACGCCGCAAACCAGAACTGCCGCGGCTTCGCCAGGCGCCTCATTGCAGGCACCATATTGGCGCTGCAGCCGGGCACACTACTTGTCACAATAGTGTCGTTCGAAGGCAGCGATAATTTGCAGTCCAAACACGTTGAGGCCGTTGACGATGCGCGTGACGATTCGCACGATTACGATTCCGGGAAGCCAGGGCCGGGCCGCCCTTCACCAGGCCGTTGTGTACGCGACTACGGAGCAGGAGGCCACGCCACTCATGACGAGTGACTGGAGCCAGCGCGAACCGGAAGTCTTCATGGCTGCCCAGACCTGGGCCAGGCGCAATACCTATATCGTATCGAACCCCCGCACCGGCGCGTATTACGGCAGTCCTGCCGCCCGCTAGTCCGGGGCCACGCGGCGCCTCGGCCATGCCGATAATGTATGGACATGGCGCATTGCCCGCAATCTACATTGCCGCATAGGCGGAACGCCCGCCCAGCGTTGCGGTCATGGCCTCGTGCAGCGCCAGCAGCAGGCGGCTGTCTTGGTCGGCCTTGCGGATGACCAGTGAGATCCGCAGCGTAGGCGCGTCGGCACCCAGCCGCACGATCCGCACCGGATAGATCTGGCAGATACCGGGATCCATCAACTGCACCAGCGAGACGCCAAGCCCGGCGCTGACCATGGCGACGATGGCGGGCACGGTGTCAAGTTCCAGGGTGCTGCGCTTATCGGGCATGCGGGCGTGGACATAGCGCGCAGCCATTGCGCCGGTGGCCGTGCCGCGGTCGTAGCGGATCCAGTCATGCCTGCGCAGCAGCGCCTCCGCCGAATCCGGGCGCTCCCCCGGTGGGGCCACCAGCACGATTTCCCGTTGCGTGAGCGGATGCCAGCGCAGGCTGGCCAGGCGGCCTTTCTCGGGCTGGGCCACCACCGCCGCATCGAGTTGGCCAGCCTTGACGGCATCCATCAATCCCGCGCTGCGCCCGCGTATGGGCCGCACCGCCAGGCGCGGGTAACGATCCCTCAAGTAGCGCATGGTGCCGGGCAACAGCACCGGCTGGATCGATTCGATCATCCCCAGGCGCAAGGTGCCTTCGATGGCGACCGACGTGCGTCGCCGCAAGGCATTGAGATGGTGCAGCCCGTCGCGCATCGCTGCCACCACCTCAACGGCCGCCGCGGTCGGGCGCACCTGCAGGCCGGAGCGGTCGAAGAGCGTCTGGCCCACGTACTGCTCCAGCTGCTTCATCTGCATGCTCACGGCGCTGGGGGTGAGATGCATCACCGCCGCGGCCGCGGCGAACGAGCCCTCCTCGATCACCGCCTGGAGGGTGGAGAACGCTTCGAGCTTCATCAAGATTCCTTATGTAAGGCGCGAATTTTCATCACTATTTCTTGGCTCTCGCGCAGCTTAGACTGGTCTCAGGGCACAACGCAAGATCGGCAAGACCGCTGCGATTGCGCCAGCGATACCCATCAAACGGAGACCAAACCCGCCATGACCGCCTTCAGCCCCGCCGCCTGGCATGCCCCGGATGCGCAAAAAGATACCTCGTGGATTCAACGCCTGTCGGCCGATGAGGTGGCCAGTTTCGACGCCGCGCTGGCGCATGCCAAGGCCACCGGCAAGGCCTTTCTCGACCTGGCGCAGGAAGACTTTCCACTCAGCCCCGCGGCGCGGGCAGCGCTGGACCGGGCCATCGCCGCCACGCAGGGCCGGTGGGGCATGTGCCTGCTCAAGGGCTTTCCGGTCGACAAGTGGACCGAGGACGACACGCGCCTGGCCTACTGGTGCATGGGCCTGCACATGGGCGTGGCGCGCACGCAGAACCGCGCCAGCGAATTCCTCAATGATGTGCGCGATATCGGCGCGGCCTACAAGACCAGGAACGGGCGCGGCTACAACACCAATGCCGCGCTGGACTTCCACACGGACTCCAGCGACGTGGTTGCCCTGCTGTGCCGCCGGGCGGCCAGGAGCGGCGGGGAGAGCAAGGTGGTCAGCTCGATCGCATTGCGCGACGAGGTACGGCGCAGGCGGCCGGACCTGGAGCCGGTGCTGCGCCAGCGCTTCTACTTCAGCTATCAGGGCGCGCAGGATCCGGCCCAACCGCCGTATTACGGCTTGTCCATCCTGGGCAACCACCCGGACCATTTTGCGTTCCGCACCAACCGGAAGAATATCGTCGCCGCGCAAGCGGACTTCGACACCGTGCCTCGCCTGACCGGCCCGCAGCAAGACGCGCTGGACCTGCTCGACGAACTGCTGACGGACCCGCAACTCTGCTTCTCGATGTCACTGGAACCCGGCGACATGCAATTGCTGAACAACTACGTGACGGTGCACTCGCGGACCCATTTCGAGGACTACGAGGAGATGGACCGCAAGCGCCATCTGTTGCGGCTGTGGCTGGCCGTGCCGTCGGCGCAGGCCTTGCCCGATGACTGGGCCGAGTATTTTGACGACGTGCGTGCCGGCGCGGTCAGGGGCGGCCTGCGCGGCGCCGCGCGGCCGGAAGCGTTTGCCGTGTTCGAAGCGCGGCAGGCTGCGGCGATGGGCATGCCGTTGCGGGCATGGACGCCCGGCGTGCCGGCGCCAGCATCGGCAATGGCGGACTGATCCTGCCGCCAGGTAGCAAGTAGCAAACACGCCCCACGCGGCGGGCTCGATCCCGCCGACGCACTATAACGACAAGCAAGAGATGGAGACAACATGCAACGACGCGACTTCCTGGCGCTGCTGTCCGCGGCCCTGCTGATCCCGCCCGACCTGAGGGCGGCGACCACCGTGACCAAGCTGCTGGTCGGCGCAACGCCGGGCGGCGGCACCGACATCGTGGCGCGTTCGCTTGCGATGGAACTGGAAAGCCGGCTGGGGCGCACCTTCATCGTCGACAACAAGCCGGGCGCCGCCGGCAATATCGCGGCGGGTGCGGTGGCCAAGGCCGAGCCCGACGGCGGTACGCTGTTGCTGAGCTATACCAGCCATGCGATCAACCCGTCGCTGTTCCAGAAGCTGCCGTTCGACACGCTCAAGGATTTCACGCCCATCAGCCTGATCGCCAGCTCTCCGCTGATCCTGGTCGCCCGGCCCTCGCTCAAGGCCGGCAACCTGCGCGACGTGATCGCACTGGCCAAGGCGCAGCCCGGCCACCTGAGCCTGGCGGTGGCGGGCGTGGGCAGCGCCAACCATCTCGCGGGCGAGATGCTGAAAGCCGAAGCCGGAGTCGATATCGTCAGCGTGCCGTACAAGGGCGCGGGGCCGGCCGTGGCCGATGTGGTCGGCGGCCAGGCAGACCTGCTGCTCGGCAATGTCGCCACCGTTCAGCCCTTGCTGAGCGCGGGCAAGCTCAAGGCCATCGCCGTCAGCACGCCGCAACGGCTGCAGGCGTTCCCCGATGTGGCGCCGATCGCCGAAGTGGTGCCCGGCTTCGATTACAGTTCATGGTATGGCCTGTTCGGCCCGGCCAATATGCCGCCCGACCTGGTCCGGCAAATCGAGAAGGCTGCGCGCGCGGCGGTCGCGTCGCCAGCCATGCGCCAGCGCTTGCTCAAGGAGGGACTGGTTCCGGTGGGGAGCAGCGCGCAGGATTTCGCGCAGTTCGTGCGCAAGGAGATCGACCGCTGGGCCAAGGTAGTCGCCGTGACCCATACCAAGGTTGCCTGACAATGTCGCCTGGAGCAGCAGCCTGATGACGTTGCCTGATGACTCTGCCGCCATGCGCGGCCACACCTGGAAAATACAATGACCACCCCGTTGCTCGAACACCGCCTGCGCGAACCGCGCGTGCTGCTGGCGCCCGGCGTCTATGACGCGTTCTCGGCGCTGCTGGCCGCGCAAGCGGGATTCGAAGCCCTCTACCTGTCCGGCGCCGCCGTGGCCTACACCCAGCTTGGGCGCTCCGACGTGGGGCTGACCACCGCGACGGAGACGGCGGATATCGTCGGCAGGATCACCGACCGCGTCGACGTGCCCCTGATCGTCGATGCCGATACCGGCTACGGCAACGCGCTCAACGTCATCCGCACCGTGCGTTCGCTCGAACGTGCCGGCGCCGCCATGATCCAGTTCGAGGACCAGACCTTCCCCAAACGGTGCGGCCACCTGGACAACAAGCGCGTGGTCTCCACCGCCGAGATGTGCGGCAAGCTGAAAGCCGCCCTGGACTCGCGCACCTCGCCGCAAACCCTGATCCTTGCCCGTACCGACGCGGTTGCCATCGAAGGACTCGATGCGGCGATCGAGCGCGCCGAGGCCTATGTGGAGTGCGGTGTCGATGCGCTCTTTATCGAGGCGCTGCGCACCGAGGAAGACATGGCCCTCGTGTGCGAGCGCTTCGCGGGACGCATTCCGCTGCTTGCCAATATGGTGGAAGGCGGCAAGACACCCGTGCAGAGTGCTGCCGCGCTGGGCAACAAAGGCTTCCGGATCGTGATCTTCCCTGGCGGCGTCGTGCGCTTCCTCGGTGCGCAGATGAAGCATTACTACTCGACGCTACTTGAGCATGGCACTACCGCGCCGATGCGCGATGCCATGCTGGACTTTGACGGGCTGAATGCCGTGATCGGCACCCCGGAACTGATCGCGCGGGGCCAGCGCTACGGCGAGTGAGGGCGGCGGCCATCTCCCGGGCGATGGCCGGTTCCGCCTGGCATCAGTCGTCGGCCGTAAAGCCGGAAGCCTCCACGATGGGCTTCCACTGCGCGCGCTGCGCCTGGATGGTCTTGCGGGCTTGCGCGCCGGGCTGTCCCGCCATCTCCATGCCGAGCGCCGCCATCCTGGCGCGCACGTCAGGCTCCTTCACCGCGTCCAGCAATGCCTTCTCCAGACGTGCCACGGTCGCCGCGGGCGTGCCCGCGGGCACAAACGCGGAATACCAGCCCGATGCCATGTCGAACCCCGGTACGCCGGCCTCCTGCAGCGTCGGGACATCGGGCAGCAATACCGAGCGCTTCGTGCCGGTCACGCCGAGAAAGCGGATCTTGCCCGCCCTGTGCAGTTCCATCTGGCCGCCTATCGCATCGACGCCGATGGGCAGCGTGCCCCCGATCTCATCCGTCAACATCATCGCCGCGCCACGGTAGGCCGTCGGGGTCAGCGGCACATCGATGGCCTTGCGCAGCGTGAGTACACCGAAGTGAACGGTGCCGCCCAGCGTGACCAGGCCAAACCCGGTGGATGCCGGATTGCGTTTCACCCACGCGATGTACTCCGGCATCGTCTTGTAGGGCTGGCTGACACTGGCAGAGGCGACCAGGGGCACGTCCGCCAGGTAGGCGACGGGCACGAGATCCTTGTCGGGATCGTAGGGCAGCCGCTTGTAGGTCAGCGGAAAAATGGTGAACGGAGGCGCGGGCGAGATGAGGATGGTTTTTCCATCCGGGGCGGCACGCTTCACGGATTCGAGCGCCAGCCGGGCTGAAGCGCCGGGCCGGTTCTCGACCAGAATGGTTTCGCCGAGCGAGACGCGCAGCTTTTCCGCGACCGTGCGCGCGAACACGTCCAGTGCTCCGCCCGGTGCAAAGCCGATGACGATGCGTGTGGGGGTGTCGGCGCTGGCGGCACCGGCCGCAGCCGGCACGCCTGCCGCGACGACGGCAACGGCGGCCGCGAGCGCGGTTGCCAGCTTAGGCCAAGAGAAGCGATTGTGCATGTCTGAGTCCTGTGTGGTGTGCCGTGTGGTGTGCCGGGTCATGCCGCGGCCGGCTCGAGCGTCGTGTCCGGCTCCAGCGGATATATCGGCCGCCGGAGGTTCTCGAACGGAAACAAGCTGTAGTCCGAGCTGCAAACCCCCGGTCCGGCCACCAGCACGATATGCCGGGCAATCGGGCCGAACCCTGCGCGGAAGTGCTGGCGCGACTTGATCAGGATGTACTTCTTGCGCGCCAGGTCGATGCCCGCATGCGTGAACACGCCGGTATCGAACGGCTCCTGCGGCTTCTCGCAGACCATCACCAGGACGCCGCCCGCCTCGAGCACCGCGACCCGGCCAAGGCTTAGCCGTACGCCGGTAAACATCGGCCCGGTCACCTGGTAGTTGCCATCGGTAATGCACTTCACCCGCCCGGTCAGCGTCAGGGGCTGGCCTTTGAGGCGCAACGCCGGCATGTCGGTCCTGCCGCCCACCGCGACCGTGATCTGCTGGCCTATGCCCGCCCGGATCATCTGTTCGACGGCGGCCGGGTCCCAGAACGGGCCGGCCACGACATCGTCGAGGCCCTGGCGCATCACTTCGGCCAGCACGCTCATCTGGTCGGTCGGGCCGCCGGCGCCGCAATTGTCGCCATGGTCCACCAGCACCACGGGGCCGCCGTCGAGCGTCCTGGCACGCGCCACCGACTCCGCCATCGGCTCGATCGGGAAAACAAAGTCGGCGCGGCGTGCCCAGGCCATTGCCGTCAGTTCGTCCAGCAACTGGCGCGCGGCATGCTCGCGCCCGGCATCGGCCACGATCACCACGGTCAGGCCAACGTGCGGGATATCGGCGAGCGGAAATCCGCCAAACACCGAGGCATTGAGCACTTCGCCATCGCGCTCCGCCGCCATGGCGCGGTCCATGATGTCTTTCATGGGCTGGTCCTGCGGGGTCTGCCGCAGCATATGCGTGAGCATCGGCAAAGTGCGCGACAGGATGACCGGCGTGGCCTCGCCGCGCAGCGCGGCCATCAAGGTACGCGCCGCCCGCGCGCCGGTCTCGTACACGTCTACGTGGGGATAGGTGCAGTAGCCGGCGATGGCCGTCGCATTGCCCACCAGCGTATCGCTGAAGTTGGCGTGGAAATCCAGCGCTACCGCAATGGGCACGCCAGGCGCCACGGCACGGATGCGCCTGAGCAGTTCGCCCTCGGCATCGGGATAGCCCTGCGCCACCATCGCGCCGTGCAGGTCGAGCATGACGGCGTCGCAGCCTTCGCGCACCGCCGCCACGATAGCCCCGGCCATCGATTCGAACGCTTCGGCGGTCACGATGCCGCTCGGCACCGCGTTGGCCAGCAGCGGCATGACGAACTCGTCGCCCTGGCTGCGCACCATGTCGATAAAGGCCGCGGCGGCATTGTTGGTGCCTTCGCAGGCGCGGATGGCAGCCTCGCCGGATACCGGCCCATCCACGCCCGTGCCCCGGCAGAACGACGAGAGCGGCGTCGCGATAGGGGAGAAAGTATTGGTTTCATGCCGCATCAGGGCAATGACAAAGCGCATCTTCTTATCCTTGGGCTGCATGGCTTTAGTTTGCATCGAGGTTGACTGCCTTCGCGATCGCGCCATAGCGGGCGGACTCGGCCTGGAGGAATTTGCGGGCCTGCGCGGGCGGGCTCAGCACGGGTTCGTAAGCCAGCGACTGCAGGCGTGCGATGAAGTCAGGCTCTTCCACGCTGCTCTTCACCTCCCTGTACAACCGCTCGATGATCGGCTGGGGCGTGCCGGTCCTCACCACCAGCGCCAGGTTGGCGCGCACCAGCAGTGCATCGGGGCTATCGGCCTTTTGCGTCTCCACCCTGGGGAACTGCGTGACGGCATGGCCCTGCAGCGTGGCCAGGGGCTTGACCTTGCCGTCGGTGACATAGGCCGCCGAGGAACCGATCACGTCGACGTGCGCGTCGGTCTGGCCGCCGATGAGATCGGCCATGGCCGGCGGCGAGCCGCGATAGGGAACGATGGTGAAGTCCAGGCCGTTGCTTTGCTTCCAGCTGGCCAGACCC
Organism: Cupriavidus sp. 05L310; assembly: GCF_056398185.1. Taxonomy (NCBI): domain Bacteria; kingdom Pseudomonadati; phylum Pseudomonadota; class Betaproteobacteria; order Burkholderiales; family Burkholderiaceae; genus Cupriavidus; species Cupriavidus sp. 05L310. The sequence goes on along the minus strand of NZ_JBFTOX010000059.1, from coordinate 21,563 downwards.
AGGTGGGCCGCACCGGCCACCGTGTTGATGCTGATCGAGACCTTGCCGGGGTTGCTGCGGATATACGCCTTCAGGTCGGTCAGGCTTCCCTCCTTGCGGTCGGAGCGGGCGACGATCCAGTGCGGCACCGTGTTCAGGATGGTGACCGGCGTCAGGTCGGTGTCCGGGTTGTAGCGCAGGCCCTTGATGACGTACTGGTTGATGTTGAGCGAGCCATCGCTGGCGAGCAGCAGGGTATAGCCCTCCGCCTTGTCCTTCAGGGCCGACATGACGCCAGGCACGGTGGCGCCGCCCGCGATGTTCTCGACCATGACGGGTTGCCCGAGCCGCTTCCCCAGCTTCTGGGACAGCGTGCGCGCGACGATGTCGTAGGACCCGCCCGCGGGGAACGGCACGACCAGCCGCAACGGCCGCTCGGGCCAGGCTGCATGGGCCGCGAAACTCGCGGAGAGAAGGCTGGCGCCGGCGATGGCCGCCTTGACTGCTGCACTGAACTTGATCACTTGCTTGTCTCCTGACCTTGGATCTTTGTGCTTCCCGTTGCCGCGGGAACGGCGGCGCGACGCAGGCCTGCCGGGGAAGAGGCGTGCTCATGACGGCACTCCGATGGCTCACTATAGAGGAGCCCACAATCAACCAAAAGCGAATTAAAATTGATAGTTGTTGAGCATTTGGTTAATGACCTGGTTAATGCCGCGGCGAGGTCTTCCTGCTTTTTTATCGCCGCAGATCTCCCTTGGAATCCCCCATGCCGCCCGCCGTCCATCCCGTTCACGCCCTGCTCGCCCGACTCAAGTTCCGGCACCTGCGCGTCATCCTTGCGCTGGACGAGCTGCAGAGTGCGGCCGAAGTCGCGGCACGGTTCCATATCAGCCCGGCGGCGGTGTCGAAGACATTGGGCGAAGTGGAGGCCATCGTGGGCATGCCGTTGTTCGAACGTGGACGCCGCGGCATGCGCGCCACCGACATCGGCCGGGAGATGATCGACGGCGCGGCATTGGTGACGGCGCAACTGAGCCGCCTGGCCGAGTCCCTGCAAGCCGTGCGCGCGGGCACGCGAGGCCAGATGAGCCTGGCCTACCGGACCACATCGGTCCAGCCCGCACTGGCGCAGTTGCTCTGCGCCTTTCATGCGGGCAATCCAGGGGTGGATATCAGCGTGATCGATGGCGGCATCATGGACCTGATCAGCCAGGTCGAAGAAGGCGAACTCGATCTGCTGTTTGCCTACGAAGACCCACGCCTCGAACGCAAGGACTTGCGCCATGCGCCCATCATTCCCGGACAGAAACTGGTCATCGTCGCCAGCACGACGCATCCGCTGCTAGGGCGCGCGCGCATCACCGCGCAGGACCTGGCCGACCAGCAGTGGTGCATTCCGGCGCATGGCGCGCGCATGCTGCACCACCTGCACACCGCATTCCGCGCGCTGGACATGCCGCCGCCGGAGCGCGGCATCCGGACCAGCGACGTGACCATGACGGTCAACCTGCTCCAGGCCGCGCACTTCCTGGCCGTGTACCCCGAGCGCATCGCCGCCCAACTGGCGGCGGCGAATCTCGCCACGGTACTGCCGTTCAAGCTGGCAAGCCAGGTGGAACCGGTGGTCATGGTGTGGAATGGCGCGCTGGCGCCGCGCGCCCCGGCGCGCGCCTTTCGCGATTTCATCCTGCAGCACGCGGCGGAGATGCCGGCGGATCCGTCGGCGTGGCTGGCCAATGCGGGATTGATGAACCCGGCGAACGGCTCGTGACAAGCGGCGCTCGCCTCTTGCAGCGCGCGCACGCTTGCCGTACGCTGCCTGCCCAGCCCGCCAACCGGACCCCGGACATGTCACAGCAAAAACCCGCCAGCTCGCTGGTCTACTCCACGGAACACGGCCGTATGTGCCCCGGCTGCGGCAATGCGCTGGCGGCCTGCACCTGCGGCAAGGCCCGGCCGGTCGCGCAGGGCGACGGCATCGTGCGGGTTTCGCGGGAGACCAAGGGCCGCAAGGGCAAAGGGGTGACGCTGGTGCGCGGCATCGCGCTGGATGCGCTGGCGCTGGCGCAACTGGGCAAGGAACTGAAAGCCGCCTGTGGCTCGGGCGGCACCGTCAAGGATGGCGTGATCGAGATCCAGGGCGACCACTGCGACACGGTGATGGAAAAACTCCGTCAGCGCGGCATGACGGTGAAGCGGGCCGGTGGCTGAGCAAGAGTCCGCGGGATCCGCTTACCTGGTGCGCTGCTTGTAAACGATGCTGCCGTCGGCCTTGCGCTGGGGCACGACCGGGTTGCGGGAATTGCACACTGGGCAGCGGAACAGCGGGCCCTGGCCTTCGTCCTTGACCGTCACGTCCTTGGGGTCCCAACGCGTCTGGCACGACTGGTTCTGGCAAGTAAAAAACATCTTCATTCTCCGTAATAGGCGCGGATCGTAGCACGGCGGGCGAATGCGGCCCCGGCTGGTGCGCCATCCTGCGCATCGGCGTCTCTGCCTCGCCTCCTTCGCGCTCTCCGCCTATTCTGCTCCGTTTCCGAAAACGGATAGCCCTGCGTCCGTGCGCCAGCCCGCCGCGCGGCTGGCCGCGCACAGCCGCGGTGCAGGATCGCGCGGCGGCGGGCTGGCGGGCACCGCCGGCGGGCGCAGCCACGTTGGCGGCCCAGCGGCCATGCACCCGCTGTGGCGCTGAAGGCACGTCCCGCGGCAAGCCATCGCCCGCCGGCATCGGTGAATATCCCCGTGCCGCGGTTGCCGATTTCGGATAACGCCCCTGCCACGCGCGTTCGTAGACTGGCCTCATTGCAAAGCGCACCAAGGAGCCAGCAAGTGAACGAGGTAAGCACCAGGGCCTTCACGCGACGGCCGGGCACGGGACTGGCGGCAGCGGCGATATTGAGCGCGCTCGCCATGCCTGCGCCCGCCGCCAACGCCGCCGAATTGCCGCCCGAAACCCTTTCCGTGCAGGCGCTGGCGCCCGCCGACGACAGCCGCCTCTATATCTCCGATGTGGCGTTCAAGCACATGGTGGACGGGCGCCTGCACGTGGTGGACGGCAAGCGCATGCGCTACCTCGGGCTGGTACCCACCGCGTTCGGCGGGCAAAGCGTGCTGTCGCCGGACAGGCGCACGCTGTATGTGATCTCCACGTTCTACACGCGGCTGGCGCGCGGCGAGCGCACCGACGTGGTCAGCCTCTATGACACCGCCACGCTGGCCTACCGCAGCGAGATCGTGATCCCGCCCAAACATGCGCAGTCGCTGAACTACCGGAGCATCGCCACCGTGTCCGCCGACGGGCATTTCCTCTACGTGCAGAACGCCACGCCGGCCACCACGGTCAGTATCGTTGACCTGCAGGCCGGCAAGTTCGTGGCGGAGGCGCAAACCCCGGGATGCTGGGGCGTGTTTGCCACGGAGGCTTCCAGCCTGCGCTTTCGCACCCTGTGCGGCGACGGCACCATGCTGACGGTGACGCATGACGCCAGTGGCCAGCCCAGCGGTCAAAAGCGCAGCGCGCGCATGTTCGATCCCGATACCGATCCGGTCTTCCTGCACAGCGAGCGCGTCGGCAACACGCTGACCTTCGTGTCCTTCAACGGCAATGTGTACAGCGCCGACCTCTCGGACGAGACGCCAGCGTTCGCGCAACCGTGGCCCGTGGTCGACGCCGCCGACCGCAAGGCTGGCTGGAAGCCGGGCGGCTACCAGTTGTTCGCGCTGCACGCCGCCACCGGCCGCCTGTACCTGGGCATGCATCCGCGCGCCAAGGACGGATCGCACAAGTCGCCCGCCGCCGAGATCTGGACCATCGACCTGGCCCAGCGCAAGCGCGTTGCCCGCGCGCCGGGGCAAAACGCGCTGGCGCTCACGATCACGCAAGGTTCCCAGCCAACGCTCTACGTGCTGGACGCGGCAAAGGCCGGCGTGGTGTCACTGGACCCGGCCCGCGGACTGAAGCCGATATCCCGCCTGGACCAGGTCGCGGAGAACGCGGTGCAACTGGAGCTGCATCAATGAGCGCCGCCGAAATCTCCGACGTATTGCGCGATCCCGTCATGGTGGCGGCCTGCTCCGCCGCCGCCGCGCTGGTGCTGGCGCATTCCCTCTGGCCCAAGCTGCGCGACTTCACCGGCTTCCAGGCCGCCGTGAGTGCTTACCGGCTGATGCCGCAGGCATGGTCGCGCTGGGTGGCGCTGGCCTATGCCGGCGCCGAGGCGGCCAGCGTGGCGGCGCTGGTAGCCACGCCGCTGCAGCCGGGCGCGGCGCTGCTGGCGGCCCTGGTGGTGGCGATCGCCAGCGGCGCGGTGGGCATCAACCTGCTGCGCGGCCGGCGCGACATCCGCTGCGGCTGCGGCAGCGCCGCCGACAGCTTGCGCCTTTCGCCGGGCCTGCTGGCGCGCAACCTTGGACTGCTCGCGGTGCTGGGGCTGGCCGCGGCAACGGCGGCCGGCCTGGCGGCGGACGCGGCGCCGCGCGCGTTCACCTTGCTCGACTACCTGGCGGCCGGCTTCTGCGCGCTTGCGCTGCTGTTGCTGTGGCTCGGCGCCACGCAAGTGCTGGTCAATGCCGATCGCGCCGCCGCGCCCTCTCGCCGCACCCATTCAACCTACTCGTGAGACTGCCATGACTGCCCTTGTGATTGCCAATATCGTGCTGTGGATCGCCGTGCTGGCGCTCCTGTTCGGCTTCTACGCGCTGGCCCGCCAGGTCGGCATCCTGTTCGAACGGGTCGCGCCGATGGGCGCGCTGGTGATCGACGCCGGCCCGCGCGTGGGCGATGCGCTGCCGCCCTTTGCCCTGCGGGACGTGCGCGGCGGCCCGGTTGCGGTGGGCGGCGCGCAGCCGCGCAGCACGCTGCTGTTCTTTCTCTCGCCCACCTGCCCGGTGTGCAAGAAGCTGCTGCCGGTGCTGAAGTCGATGCAGGCCAGCGAGGCCGGCTGGCTGCGCGTGGTGCTCGCCTCGGACGGCGAGCAGCCGGAGCACCTCGCCTTCCTGCGCCAGGCCGGGCTGGAAGCCTTCCCCTATGTGCTGTCGCCCGAGCTAGGCATGCACCTGCAGATCGGCAAGCTGCCGTATGGCGTGCTGATGGACGAGCAAGGCACGCTGCGCGCCAAGGGCCTGGTGAATTCGCGCGAGCAGCTGGAGAGCCTGTTCACCGCGATGGACCTGAATGTGGGCTCGGTGCAGCAGTTCCTGGAAACGCGCGCCTGAATGCGGCTGAGCCTGACTGAACCCGAGTGAACCTGACTGAAGGCAGGAGAAAACAAGCAATGTGGCTTGACCGATTTTTCGAACACCAGACGCGGCGCGCGGCGCAGCGCACCGGCCGGCGCAGCATGCTGGCCACGCTTGGCAAGGTCATGGTGGGCACGATGGCATTGCCCGTCCTGCCCTTCGACCGCAGCGCGCATGCGGCGGTCGCGCATGGCGGCAAGGCCGCCGGCCCGCAGGCAAACGACGAGACCGCCTGCGACTACTGGAAATACTGCGCCGTGGACGGTTTCCTGTGCTCGTGCTGCGGCGGCAGTTCCACCACCTGCCCGCCCGGCACCGAGCCCTCCCGCGTCTCGTGGGTAGGCACCTGCCACAACCCGGCCGACGGCAAGGACTACATGGTCAGCTACAACGATTGCTGCGGCAAGACCACCTGCGGGCGCTGCGAATGCAATACCAACGAACGCGAGCGGCCGGGCTACCGGCTGGGCGTGCACAACGATGTCAACTGGTGCATGAGCAACGACAGCACCATGTTCCATTGCACTACCTCGATCATCCTCGGAGTCCAGGAATGAAGCTGTCCTTGCCGTGGCTGCCGCCACGCTCCGTTCCCGCTCGCCTGCTGGCCGTGTGCATGGCTTGCGCAGCGCCCGCGGGCACCGCCCTTGCCGACTCGCTGGCCGATCAGGGCAAGGCCTTGTTCGGCACCCATTGCGCCGCTTGCCACAATGCCGACGGATCCGGCATTGCCGGCGTGGCGCCCCCGCTGGCCGGCGCGCTGCGCGAGCGGCTGGCGTCGCCGGCGGGGCAAACCTATCTGGCCAATGTACTGACCCATGGACTCGCCGGCCCGATCCAGTCGCAGGGCCAGTCGTTCAACGGCATCATGCCCAGCTTCGCCAGCCTGCCCGACGATGCGCTCGCCGCCGTGTTGTCCTGGCTGGCCGCGAGCAACGGCGTACCGGAGCAAGCGGTGAGCCCCGATGCGCTGGCCCGCGCACGTGCCGAGCGCAAGACCCCCGGCGCCGTGCGCAAGCTGCGCGATGCGGGGCAATGACATGGCATCGCCGCGACCACGCTCCTCGCGTCCGGCCACGCTGCGCGGCCTCGCATTCGTGGCGCTGGCCACGCTGTCGGCCGCCGCGAGCGCGCAGGCCGAGCTGCGCCACGCGCGCGACAACTATCTGCTGCACTGCTCCGGCTGCCACCAGCCCGACGGCCGCGGCAAACCCGGGGCCGGCATTCCCGACATGCGCGAGACCGCGCCGCTGCTGCTTGTCACGCCGGCCGGCCGCGCCTTCCTGATCCAGGTGCCCGGCACCTCGGCCTCCGCGCTGAGCGACAGCGAGATCGCCGGCCTGATGAACTGGCTGCTGCCCGAGCTGACCGGACACCGCGATGTGGCCGCGTTCAGCACCGAGGAAGTGGGACGCTACCGCCGCCAGCCGCTCGACGACGTAAGCGCGCATCGCGCCGCCATCCTGGGCGGCGCCGGTGCCCTGCCTGATGCAACACCTGCGGCAACGCCGGGCACCACCGCCCGCGCGAGCCCGCGGCCGATGTGACAGACTCACGTACCCAGGCGCATCATCGCGGCAGGAAAAGCCAGAGACGCGGGACAAGGACAAAGACCGAGGAATGAGACGATGAACCCCATTGGCAACACCACCAATAGCGGCAAACCACAAGACGCAGGCACCGGCGCCGCGCCGGCCAGTCCCGAACAGCGCTTGCGGCGCGACTTGCTAGGCCGTCTCGCGGGCGCGACGCTTGCCGGCATGGCAGCGGGCGTAGCCGCAAGCGGGGCCAGCGCGGCGCCTCCCGCCAGCAGCGGCGGGGCATCGAACGCATCCGGCGCGTCCTCGGCCGGCCCGGCGGCAAGCGGCCCGAACCCCATCGTGATGATGCCGGCATGGCAGCTCTCGCGCGCCATCCATGCACGCCAGCTTTCCAGCCGCGAGGTGATGACCGCCTATCTGGACCACATCGCGCGGGTCAATCCCGGCGCCAATGCCATCGTGGCGCTGCGCGAGCGCGAGGTGCTGCTGCAGGAAGCCGCCGCCTGCGACCAGGCGCTCGCCGCCGGACGCCCTGCGGGCTGGATGCACGGCATGCCGCAGGCGCCCAAGGACCTGGCGCTCACACGCGGCATCCGCACCACCTTCGGCACCCCGATCTTTCGCGACAACGTACCGACCGTGGACGCCATCATCGTAGAGCGCGCACGCGCCGCCGGCGCGGTGCTCATCGGCAAGACCAACACGCCGGAATTCGGGCTGGGCTCGCAAACCTTCAACCCGGTCTATGGCGCCACCCGCAACCCGTTCGACGCCGGCCGCACCGCCGGCGGCAGCAGCGGCGGCGCGGCGGCGGCGCTATCGCTACGCATGCTGCCGGTAGCTGACGGCAGCGACTTCGGCGGCTCGCTGCGCAACCCGGCCGGCTTCTGCAACGTCTACGGCATGCGGCCCTCCGCCGGCCGCGTGCCCTACGGGCCGGCCGCCGAAGTCTTTATCCAGCAACTCGGCTACGAAGGGCCGATGGCACGCACCGTGGCCGACGTGGCCCTGCTGCTCGCCACGCAAGCCGGGCCCGATCCGCGCACACCGCAAGCGCTGGCGCAAGACCCCGTGCTGGCCACGCTCACTCCCGCCAACGTAGCCGACGCGCTGAAGACCAACCTCAAGGGCAAGCGCGTGGCATGGCTGGGTGACTGGCATGGCTACCTGTCGATGGAAGCCGGCATCCTGCCGCTGTGCGAAGACGCGCTCAAGGCCTTCCCGGCCTTCGGCGTCAGCGTGGAAGCCATCAAGCCACCGTTCTCGCCCGAGCGGCTCTGGAAGACGTGGCTGGTGCACCGTCATTTCCTGGTCGGTAACGGCATGCTGGCCTTCTACCAGGACCCGGCCAAGCGCGCGCTGCTCAAGGACGCCGCGATCTGGGAAATCGAAGGCATGCTCAAGCTCAGCGCCAGCGATATCTACGCCGCCAGCATGGAACGCACCGCGTGGTATCAGGCACTGCTCGGCGTATTCAAGGATTTCGACTACATCGCCGTACCGACCGCGCAGGTGTTTCCCTTCGACGTGAACCAGCCCTGGCCGAAGCAGATCGCCGGCCGCGAGATGGATACCTATCATCGCTGGATGGAAGTGGTGTTCCCGTGGACGCTGTCGGGATGCCCCGCGATCAGCGTCCCGGTGGGATTCGGGCCGCAGGGGTTGCCGATGGGGATGCAGCTGATTGGAAGGCCGCGGGATGATCTGTCGGTGTTGCGCCTGGCACGGGCTTATGAAGAAGAGCGGGATTGGGTGGGCAAGCGGCTGCCGTCGGCGATGATGGGGTAAAGCGAGACATCACACTCCTGCCAGCGCCCGTCCTCTCCCGCAGGCGGCGCAAAGAAGAGCGATGGCGCCAGATCACGACCCGGTGTAGCCGTGTGGAGCGCCCCCAAGGGCGGTCCACACCCCAGCGCGATGCGAAGCGAGCCGTCAAGGTGTACCAGGCCGTATGGGGCGCCTTCTTTGCCTACTTTCTTGGCAAGACAAGAAAGTAGGTCGCCCCCCGCAGGGGGGTGAAACCGCCTTTGACTTTGCAGTTAAGCAGTTAAGCAGTTAAGCAGTTAAGCAGTTAAGCCTTTGACGTTGACCTAGAAACAGTCACCGACGGCAACTCCCCAAAAAACGCCCGATACTGCGCCGCAAACCGCGGCAAATGCGTAAACCCCCACCGCGCCGCCACAGCCCCCACCCCCTCCAACTCCGCCGCCTGCCGCCCCCGCAACGCCTGCCGCACCCCATTCATCCTCACCGCCCGCACAAACTCCAACGGAGCCAGCCCGGTAACCTCGTTAAAGCTGTATTGCAACGTCCGCCGGGAAACCCCGAGCCGCTCGCACAGCGCCAGCACGCTCCAGGGCGCCTCCGGCGCAGCCCGCACCATCTCATAGGCCTGCGCAACCAGCCGCCGCCGCGCCGGCGGCGTAGGCAGCAAGGCATCACCGCTGTCATGCGCAAGGGTGGAAACCACCGCCATCAGCAAAGCATCCCGCATCGCGCTTTCAACAAACCGTTGATTGAACAAGTCGCTCTGCACCGCTGCCGCGGCCAGCACCGCCAGCATCGCCGCGCGGAACTCTTCCGAAGCGGCACGCCGCACCTCGGTAGCCGGCTGCAAGCGCATCAGCAGACCGGCCTCCCCCTCGCGTTCCAGCACGCGCTCCAGCGCAGGCAAGGGCAAGGTCACGCCAAGCAGGTCCAGCCCCGGTGGCGTGCGCATGGCCAGCGGCTTGCCATTGCCTGCCTGCAGCACGGTATCGCCGCTCATGCGGTAGCCGGCGAACCAGCCGTCCTGGCACTCGCGGTGCGGCAGGGCAATGGAGAGATAGCCGCGCCGCGCCTCGCCCTCTTCCAGCAAGGCCTGGTTGGTCTGTTCGCGGAATACGTGGACGTCGCCGTAGGTAGCCTGCTGCACTTCGGCAAGGAAACGCCCCGGCGTGAGTTGCTGGTAGCGCTGCTGCCAGCCGTCGAGACCGCCTGCCGCCATGGTTGCCTCGGTGGCTACCAGGTGGCGTACCGGGCGCGCGCCGGCGCCTGTGTCGAGGGGCTCTGTGTTGCTGGGCATGGGCGGCAGCCTGTGGGGGCCAATCAACACCATCGGCGCCGGCCTGGCATGGCCACGCGCGCCAAGGCTTTCAGGTGCGGGACTGCGCAACGATTGTATAGCTGGCCCGGGCCGCCGTCGATGCACGGCGCAACAAGCCGGCGCCACGGCAGGGTTTGCCCGGAAGCCACCTTTGCATTTGTTGACAATAACCGCTGCGAAGGCCGCCTAGAATGCGGCGCTATTCAAAGCGGGCATCGATATGGGATCCAATCGCAACAAGTTGCTGGGCTACGTCGCGCTTTGCATGGTGGGGTTCGCGCTGATCACCGTGCTGTGCGTCACACTGCAGGACGACAACGAGCAGCGCGCTGCGCGCAAGGTCCGGCAGATGGATAGCCGCGCCATCGCTACCGCCACCGTGCCCGCCGCCAGCCACGCTGGGCAGCATACGGCCGCGAACACGCCGCGCTGAGCGCCGGCGCACCCTGCTCAACAGGGCAGGATGATGGTAAAGGTGGCGCCGGCGCCCGCGGCGCTGACCAGCCTGATCTCTCCGCCGTGGCGCTCCACCACCGTCTTGACGAACACCAGGCCAAGCCCGCTGCCGGCGGGCGCGTCGCGGCCGGTGCCGTGCAGACGCGCGAAGGGCTGGAACAGTCGCCCCTGGTCTTCCTCGGCAATGCCCCTGCCCTGGTCCGCCACATCGATCGCCAGCCCCTTGGGCACGCGGTACAGGCGCACCGTCACGGTGCTCTGCGGCGGGCTGAACTTGATCGCATTGCTGACGAGGTTGGCAATGGCCCGGACCAGCAGCACCGGCTCGGCCACCACCTGCGTCTGTTCCTCTTCCAACTCGATCTTTAGCGCGATGCGCGCGGCGCTGGCCAGCGCCCATAGTTCGTCGGTGGCGTCCAGCACCACGCCGGCCAGGTCGACTTCGACGAAGCTCAGGTGCGGCGCCTCTGCGCGGGCCAGCCGGATAAAGTCGTCGGCCAGGTCCAGCGTGCGGCTGGCGTGCTCGCCGATGCGGGCCAGCAGGGTCGCCTCGGGCAGCGCCCGGCCGGGCTCGTTCTGCAGGTCGATCAGGGCGAGGATGGAGGACTGCGGGGATCGCATGTCATGCGAGATAAAGCGCAGGGACTCCTCGCGCCGCCGCTCGGCCACGCGCACCTGGGTGATATCGATGACGCTGACGATCAGGCCGGCCACGCCGCCGGTGTCACTGCGCAGCGGTGCGCCGCGCAGCAGCATGGGACGTTCGCCGCGGGCTTCGAGTTCCACGCCGGGCGGGGCCTGCGCCGGCTCCGCGTGGACGGCCTCGCCGTCGGCAAAAGCGCTGCGCAACTGGTCCCAATAGTCCAGCCCTGCCTTGGGCTGGGCGAATACTTCGTCGATCATTTCGCGAATGCCGGGGCGCGGCGCGCTCATGTCGGCCAGCGGCCCGAGCGTGCGCGGCGCCAGCAGCAGGCCACGCCGGTTGGCCAGCAGCACGCGCCCCGACGGATCGCAGATCACGGTGGCTTCCGGCAGGCCTTCCAGCCCGTCCGACAGGAACTGGCGCAGGTCGCGCAAGCGGGTGGTCATGCGGTACACCGCGCGCATGCGGGTATCCAGATTGCGGCCGGATTCGCCCTCGCCGGCGGGCATGGCCAGCAGGCCCGGCTCCTGCTCCAGCTGCGCCAGCTCATCCGTGAGGAACTTCAGCGCCGCTTCCTGGCGCCGCCAGCTCCACAGCGGGTAGAACAGGCTGCAACCCAGCAGGGCGCTGGCCGGCGCGAACCAGAGGTGCCCGAGCACCACCAGCAGCAGGCTGGCGGCCAGCGAGCCAATCAGGAGCACCGCAGTGACCAGCAGCGCGTTGCGCGGCGTCGTCGCCAGCGAGGCGAGGCTCGCCAGCAGTACCGGCAGCAGGGTGCATAGCCAGAACCACGGCGCGGGCAAGGTGACGATGGCGCTGTCGTTCTGCAGCGTCTGCATGGCGTTGGCGATGATTTCCACGCCACTCATGCCATGCCCGCTGCGGGATACCGGCGTGGGAAACACGTCGCCCAGCCCGCTCGCGGTCGCACCGATCAGCACTGACTTGCCGCGGAAGAAATCCGCGGGCAGCGCGCCGCCCAGCACATCGAGCACCGAAACCAGGCGGAACGTGCCGGGCGGCCCGGCAAATGGAATGCGCAACCGGTAGTTGCGCATCCAGCCATCGGCGCCCAGGTCATTTGCCTGGTCGTCGTGCCGGTAGCTGGACACCGGCCGCGGCGGCTCGCCGAAACCGACCATCGCGACCGAGAAATGATTGAGTTGCCGGCCCGGCAACCCTTCCTGCAGGAAGACCTGGCGGGCGATACCGTCGAGGTCCACCGCGATATTGATGTGCCCCACCCCGGCGCCCAGGCCGGTCAGCGGATAGCGCACCATCAGGCCATCCTGCCCCGCTTCGGCCAGCGCGGGCAACACCACGTTGCCCGCGCGCGCCATGCTGCCTGCCAGCGCGCGGTCGTCCTCGGGATGCAACTGGTCGGGCTCGGAGAGGATCACGTCGACGCCGATCACGCGTGGGGCATCGGCCGCGATGCGCCCGATCAGGTCGGCCAGCACCCAGCGGCGCCAGGGCCAGCGGCCAATGGCGGAGATGCTGGGATCGTCGATGGTGACGATCACGATGTCGTCACTGGGGGCGTGATGCTGGGCCGCGACAGACAGGTCGTAGACCGCCTTGTCGGCGCGCTCGCTCCAGCCGAATGCGGCGCAAGCCACCACCAGCGCCAGCACCGCGGCCGTCAGCACGGCCCACTCGATCAGCGTGCGGCGCTGATAGCCAGCCAGGATGCGCGCCAACACACGGCGCACGGAGTGCGCGCGCGAGCCGGCGCGCGCGGCCAGCCGGGCCAGGCTAGTTGGCACGATTGAGCAGACGCCCGCCAGCGCTCACGGGCTGGCCCTGCGCATCGCGCACATACTGCTTCACCTCGATGCGTTGGGGCGCGGAGAAGTGCGGCCGCGCTGCCGGGCTAACGGTAGCGGCATTGGTTGCGGCATTGGTTGCGGCAGCCGCTGCGCCCTCACGCCCCACCCGCACGAAATACGTGCCGCTGCCAGGACGGGGCAAGCGGCCTTCGTTCGTTTCCGTGCGCACGTCCGCCACGATCTGCGTAAAGGCTTCGTCGGACGCCATCTGCAGCCGGTAGGCTTGCGCAGCGCCGGCGGCGCCGGCTGCCGGCCAGGCGATGCGCAGCGTGTCGCCGCCATCGTCCTCCAGGCGCGGCTGCGGCGGCGACGGTTCCAGCGCGAACGCCCCCGGCTCGCTCCAGGGACCGGGCTGGCCACCGGCGTCAAGCGAGCGTACCCGCCACCACCAGCGGCCCGGCGCGAGCGCCTGGCTGGCCGACGGCGCGGCGCTTCGCGCCTGCATGGCGCCCTGCCTGAAGTCCGCGTCGGCCGCCACTTCGAATTCGTATTGCGCCGCGCTGGCGACCTCGGCCCAGCCGAACGTGACCGTCTCGCCGTACGCAGTGCCGTTGCGCTCGGGCTCCAGCGTAAAAGGCGGGGGCGGGTTGAGCCGTACCGCGAACGGCAGCACCACGCCCGCGCCGCCGAGGTGCGTGGCATCCAGCGCGCTTACGCCCAGGTAGAGCTCGCCTTCGGGCAAGTCCTCAAGCGCGGCTTGCTCGGCGCTGACGGTCTGGGAGGACAGCAGCTCGGTCTGGGCCGCATCGCGCGAGACCACCACGCGGTAGCCGGCGGCTTTCGCCACCGGCGACCAGCTCACCGTGGCGCGGCTGGCCAGCAGGGGCTGGGGCAGCGGCGCCAGCACCGGCGCGGGCAACAGCGCGGCCGGCCGCGCCAGCACGCCCGTTGGCGATACGCTGACGCCATAGCCGGCGCCCACCACCGCCTGCTGGCCACGGCGCGAGCGTGCCTGCACTTGCCCTTCGAGCACGGCGCTCTGGCTGGCGCCAGCCTCGGTGCCAACGCGAAAGCGCGTGCCGCGCACGCCAGTCACCAGCGAAGGGGTACGGATTTCGAAGCGCCCGACGCCCGTGCCGCGCGGCGCCACGCGGGATTCCACCTCGCCCTGACCGACGCCGAACACGGCGTCGGTCAGGCCCGAGCGGGCGAAGGCCCGCAGCCTGCTGACTTCCATCCTGGAGGCGGGCGGCAGCGTGACGCGGGAGCCGTCGCCCAGTTCCATGGTGACGGTGCCGCCTGCGCCGGTTTCAATGCGGGCGCCTTCGGCGAGTTCCATGCCAGCCTGCAGCTCGCGGCCATCCGCGCTGGCCGGCCCTGTCACAAACACCACGCGGGCGGTGCCGTTGGTGACCGGAATGTGGACCAGCGGGATGCGCAGGCGCATGCCGGGCGGCAGGCGGTAGGGGTCCGCCACCTTGTTCAGTGCCTGCAACTCGCGCCAGCGGGCGGGTTGCGCCATGAAACGGTCGGCCACGCCGATGAGCGTGTCGCCCGGGCGAACCAGATAGATAAAGTTGGCGCCCTCTGTGCCCGCTGCCTGCGCGGCGGCGTCGAGCGGCCACGCGGCCCCCAGCACACCAATCCATCCGGCCACGCCGATTGCGCCGATTGCATCGATTGCGCCCTTCGCACCCGCCTCGCCAGATCGCACTGCGATGCCGCGCTTCCTGCCTGCCGCCATTTCGAACCACTTCATAAACTCAGTCTTCCTGCTTATCCTGCAAACCCTGCGAATCCCACAAATCCGTCAACCCCTGCAAGTCGTGCAAGTCCTGCAAACCCTACAAGTCCGGCTTGCCCAAAGCGTCCGGGGTATTCTGGTGCTCCTGCTTGTCACCGTCTCCCGCGGCTTCGAAACGGTAGCCGTGCGAATACACGGAGGTCAGGCGCACGCCGTTCTCGGGCCGCAGCGCCAATTTGATCCGCAAGCGCGAGATATGCGTGTCGAGCGTGCGCGAGCCCGCCCCGATGTCACGGCCCCAGACAGCTTGTTCCATCACCTCGCGCGACACCAGGCGGCCAAGGTTGCGGAACAGGAACAGGGCCAGGTCGAACTCGCGCGGCGAGATCTCCGCCTTGTTCTCGCCGCAGGTCACGGTGCGCGCTTGCGGATCCACACGGTAGTTGCCCACCCGGATCACCGCGCTGTCCTGCTGCGCCTGCGGATAGGTGCGGCGAAGCAAGGCGGAAACACGCGCCACCAGCTCGGCGCGCCGGATCGGCTTGATCATGTAGTCGTCGGCGCCGGCGCCCAACCCGGCGACGATGTCTTCCTCCATCGCGCGGCTGGTCAGGAACAGGATGGGCGGATTGGGACCGGAGTTCTGCCGTACCCAAGTCACCACCTCGAGACCGCTCGTATCGGGCAATTGCCAGTCCACGACAAGAAGGTCGAACGCCTGCTCGCGCAGCGCCCGCAGGAACGTGCTGCCATTGGCGAAGCACTCGCACTCATGGCCTGCCGAGACCAGGATCTGCTGGATCAGCTCGGACTGGCTCTTGTCGTCTTCCACCGAAGCTATTCTCATACTTACCTCTTCCTTGCCGCCATGTTCCGCCCCGCACTTCCTGCGCACTTCTTGCGCAACTCCTGCGCAACTCCTGCGCAACTGCTGCGTTCATCCCGCGTTTTCCGTCAGGGAGAAAGCGCGAGCGCGAGCAGGCCAGGCCAGGCGCGTAGGGGGGAATGGTACAGAATCGGGCGTCGCCACGCCAAGACTGGCGTGGGGGGGGTACCGCGGCACCCGCATCGCCCCCGCCCCCCGGGGCGTAGCACCATTATTGCAGCATGTAGGTTTCGTACTCGAGGCGATCGAGCTTGCGGTCGAGCATGTAAACAGCCAGCGCCACCACGACCAGCAGCGAGATCGCGAAACCGTAGCCGTACCAGGCCGGGCCCAGTTGCAGCGTCACCGCGGTGAGCGCCAGGTTGAGGATCACAAACAGCCCGGTGAGCAGCAGCACTTCGCGCCGGCGGTCGAGGTAGAAGTAGATATTGAGCACCCCGAGCAGCACCACCTGCAGGCTGGCGCCGATCACGTCCACATACAGCAGCGGCAGGTAAAGCTCCGAGATGCCCAGCGCCCCCAGCACCCAGCTGCCCACCACGAACAGCAGCAGCGCCGCGATGGCCTGCACCTTGACGATCTCGTACAGCCCCAGGCGGATCGTCTGCACCATGGTGTTGCGCATATCCTCGATATGCTCAAGCGAGCTGCCGCCGCGCACGGCGTTGTAGAAGGCGTCGTAGTACTCGACGAAGTCCGTCTCGATGCGCACCAGGAACACCGCCATGCCGGGGATGATCGCCAGGTAGGCCAGGAACACCGGGATGTCGTAGATGATCGATGCGTGCAACGGTCCGATCACTTGCTGTCCGGTGGACGGCGAATACCAGAACATGAACTTGTCGAGCCAGATGCCAAGGTTGTACAGCAGCCCGATCGCCATCAGGCTCGGGTAGGCATAGCGCCGCTGGAACACCTCGAACGACATGAAGCGCTGGCTGGTGTAGTTGCGGTAGATCAGCACCACCATCGCCGTCAGCAAGCTCAACTGCCCGGCCACGAAACCCAGGAGCAGGCCTTCAAGGCCATAGCCGCGCAATGCCAGCGCCGCCGCCACCGTCAGCGTATAGCCAAGCAGGAAGGTCCAGACGATAGCCTTGTACTGCTTCATGCCCGTCAGGAAGATCACCGCGATCCAGATATTGCTCATGACCACGAAGCCCGCGGTCATCAGCAGCCGGTAGAGCACCGACTGGCCCTGGAAGGCGAAGAGCGCGCAGCCGATGCCGGCCGCGCCCGCCAGCACCGTGACCAGCAGGGCCACCGCGTGGTAGTTCGACAGCACCAGGCCATCGCGCTTCTCGAACAGCCGGTCCGATGTGAAGCGGGTAAACGAGAGCTGCATCGGCCCGGTCAGGATCAGGCTGACCGCGATCAGGTAGGTCACCGACACCTGGAACTGTGTCACCAGGCTGCCCGGCACCACGAAGGGCAGGCTCAGCAGGCCGATCAGCAGGATGCCGACAATCGACAGGACCCACGGCCCGGAGCTGATGATGCCGGCATAGGCGTACGCGCCGAGCATGCCCGACAGGCTGTCCCGCCGCAGCATCTTGCGTAGTTCGAAACCAATCCCCGCCATTTCAGCGCCCTCCCTTCATGGGGCAGCCCGCGGCCTGGGCCGCCCTGGCGGGCGACGCGCCCGCAGAGGACGCCACCCGTGGCTGCGCCATCAGGCGCGTGTACAGTTCGCGGTAGCTGCCCACCATCATCTCCTGCGTGTAGTACCGCTCCACGCGCTGGATGCCGGCTTGCTGCGCGGCATGCCAGGCGCGCGGGGAACCTAGCAGGCCGATCGCCTTCTCGGCCAGCGCGGCCGGGTCGGCGATGCGCACCACGTCGCCGGCGGCGCCCAGTGCGGCATCCTCGCCGGGCAGGCCGAAGATCAGTTGCCGGCACGAGCCCACGTCGGTGGTCACGCACGGCACGCCAGCGGCGAAGCCTTCCAGCACCGCCAGCGGCAAGGCCTCGCTGATGGAGCTGAGTACCAGCACGCCCACCTTGGGCAGCAGGTCGTCGATGCGCTGGAAACCCAGGAATTTGACCTTCCCGGCGAGGCCCAGGCTCTCGGCCAGGCTGCGGCATTCCCGCGCGTATTCGGGATCCTCGTCCTCGGGTCCCGCGATCCAGCCCTCGGCATCCGGGAACTGCCGCACCACGGTCAGCATGGCGCGGATAAAGGTCTTGATGTCCTTGATCGGCACGACCCGCCCGATCAGGCACAGCACGGGCGGCACGCCGGACGCGCGCCGGGTGCGCAGCGCGGCCAGCCGCGGCAGGTTGATGCCGTTGGGAATATTGCGGGTGCGCTCGGCCCTGGCGCCGTCGGTCACCTGGCGCTGGCGGTTGCCCTCGTAGAGCGCGACGATGGTGTCGCCGGCGTCGTAGCACACGCGGCCCAGCGTTTCGAAGAAGCGCACCCACAGCTCGCGGAAATAGCTGATCTGCGAGATATCGCGCTCGAACACGTTGCGGTTGTCGCGGATCCACTGGCTCTGGAACAGGTCGATCTTGCGTTCCTTGGTGTAGATGCCGTGCTCGGACACCAGCAAGGGCCGGCCCGTGCGGTAGTGCAGCATGGCGCCGAGGAAGCCGGCATAGCCGGTGGAAACCGTGTGGTAGACCCTGGCCGGGATCAGCCCCTCGGCAATGCGCGCCAGCTGCCACAAGGGCTTGTGCATGATGCGCACGGTCCAGAAGTAATCGGTGAAGGACGGATCGGTGCAGTACTGGCGATATTGCTCGGTGATGGTGCGCCAGGCATTGCGGCTGTACAGGAATGCATCTTCCGACAGGTTGCCGCCGTCATTGAGCTCGGGCATCAGCTCGCGGATCAGTTCGCCGGCCTCCTGCTCGCGACCGGGCTGGCGCAGCACCTCGTGCAGTTGCGCCGAGGCGGCGAAGGTATCCGGATCGCCGTCGCTGCCGTGCACCAGCGGCGGCGGCGCGAAGTCGTAGAGGAAATGGGTCTCCAGGTGCACGACATTGTCCGGCAGCGCATAGACCATATCGCCGTAGTCTTCGCGGCGGCTGCCGATAAAGACGATGGCGAAGCGGATTTCCGGGAACGCCCGGATCATCTGGTTGACCCAGCTCGACACCCCGCCGCTCACATACGGAAAGGTGCCCTCAAGCAGCAGGGCCACATCGGCCGAGTCGGCGCGGGGCGAAGGGGTATTGCTCATGATTGCCAGTAACGCAGCAGGGGCCGTACCAGTGGCAACGGCGATGGGCTGTCGAACAACAGCAGGATGGTGCGCACGGCGGCGTAGTCGCGCTCCAGGTAGGCGGCTTCGGCCAGCAGCGGCAGCGTGCGCTCTCGCGCAAAACCCAGCGCCTCGGCCCGCTCCAGCCACTCGCGCGCTTGCGCGGGCTCGTGGCGGTTCAGGGCCAGGCGGCCACGCATGTACCACAGCCCGGCCTGTTCAGGGTCCACCTCCAGCGCGGCGCGGGCGTAGCGCTCGACCTGGTCCGCGGTGTAGCGGTAGACGTCGCCTTGCACCAGGTTCTGGTAGATCAGCTCCCAGTGCAGGTCGGCCAGGCGCTTGTTGATCTCGCCGCGCTCGCTCGCGTCGAGGGCCTCTTCAAGACGCGGCAGCTCGGCCATGATCTGCTGGGTCAGTTGCTTCTCGGCGCCGTCCAGCATGCCGTAGGCCAGCAGGCGCACGTCGTCGGCGCTATCGGCCAGCAGTTCGCGCAACACCGGGCTGGATGTGCGCGCCGGCATCGATTGCATGGCCACCAGCGCGGTCATGCGCTCGGGCAGCGGCGCGCGCGTATTGCCAAGCTGCGCGCGCAAGCGGGCGCCTCCGCCATGGGTCACGCGCGAGATCAGGTGAGTGACGAACACCGGCAGTCCGACCAGGCCAATGCCGGCCGTCTGGCGCGGGCCCGGGAACAGGCGCGCGATCAGCAAGCTGCCGAGGCAGACGATGGCACCCGCCATCGGCACCAGGAAGCAGAACGCGAACAGATAGCCGTAGCTCCACGCGAACGGCACGCGGAAGCGCCGAGGCAGCAGGCGCCACAGCACTATCGCGATCATCGCGGCGGCAATCCCCTGCGACAGCAGGAAAGCCAGCAGCAACGGCGTGCTGGTACCGGCGCGCGCCAGCAGCGCCAGGGCTGCGATTTGTGCGGTGAGGCCGCCGACGCCGAGCTTACCCACGGGCAGCCTCGCCCAGTGCCACGGGCACCGGTACCGGCGCCGGGTGTACATCCACATGACAACGGTGCAGCAGCCGGATCAGCGGCTCCACCGGTGCGCTGGCTGGCACGGCCAGCATATGCACGCCGATGCGCGCGGCTTCGAAATCCGTGCCGAACTGGGCTCGCAACATGTCCTCGATCCGCACCAGGTAGGCCGAGGCCGCCTCGTTGTCGGACAGCGGCATCAGGGTCAGCAGCGCGCGCTGGTGCACACTGGTAAGCGGCCATGCCACGTCGAGCGCGCGGCGGCTGCGGATGACCTGCTCGAACAGCGCATCGCGGGACTCGTCCAGGTCGAACACCAGCGCAACGATCGTGCTTTCGATGCCGCTATCGCGGCGCAGCCGGGACAAGCGGGCGTAGTCCAGCGCGAAGTCGTACGGGCAGCCTGGCACGGCCGCCTCGATGGCTCGGGTGGACGCGGCATGCTCGACGCCATCGGCGTAGTAGCCCATCAGCACCATCAGAAGTTGCAGGTTCTCGTAGCTGAGCGACAGGAACGGCATGCGCTCGACCACCAGCAGGCCAACCAGCTTGTCGGCCCCGGACAGCACCGGTGCCACCGCCACATAGCGGGTCTGCGGATGATCCGGCGACTGGCGCGACAGCCCGCCGGCCTGCAGGTGCGCCAGCTGGCGCGTCTCCAGGCAATGGCGCACCAGCGCATCGTTGGCGTCGAACTCGAATGCCGGGCCAACTTGCGCCGAGGCCTCGTCCGCCACCTTGTCGCCAACGACCGCGTACAGCGCTGCCCCTTCCACCTGGCAGGCCTGCGCCACCACTTGCAGCATGGGGCGCGCGCCAACCAGCGCACTGCCGGACGCGCTATCTTCCAGCGTCACGGCACGCATTTGCGACAGCGTATCGCGCAGCGTGGTGGGCCTGGCCAGCAGGTCGTTCTCCAGCCGCGCGTGGGATACGCGCAGCAGGTAGTGGTTCTTGGTCAGCGCGGCAAGGCGCTCTTCCAGGTAGCGATTGACGGCGCGCGCGCGCGCCAGCCGCGTGCCCCACACATCGCCGAACTGCCCGGCCACCAGCACCGTCAGCAGCCCTCCCAGGAAGAACAGGCGCGGAAATGCCCCCGGCTGCGCTCCGACCTGGTGGAAAAAGAACCAGCCAGCCAGCATCATCAGCACGCTACCCACGCCAATCAGCGTGCCATAGCGCAGCGCCAGTATGATCGGCAGCAGCCATGCCCAGGGGAAACCCAGCCCGAGCAGCAGGGGGTTGTCGGGCAGGACCGCGTATCCCAGTGCCATCGCCAGGGCCATCGTCACCACCAGCTCGACCGCAGAGACCGGTCCGCTCGTGGCGGGCGCGAGCAACCGCAAATAGCGGCCGCCCGCGCCGATGCCTTGTCCTTCCCGTATCTTGTCGGCTGTATTGGCCACGATCACGCTCTCCCGCGACTCAACCCTGGCGCAGCGGCGCCAGCAGGCGGCGCAGCAGCTTCTGCGCGGTACCGGACAGCGATTCGCGGCTCCAGCCACTGTCGCTGCCGGTGGCGGTCCACACCACCTCGCCGGTGCTCACGTCGAGCAGCTGCAGGGAAATGCCCACCGCCGGCTCGCCATCCACGCCGACCTTGTAGCGCCATTCCTGCACCGCGCCGGTGAGGGCATAGCGCACCTTCTGGGTACGCGCCCATTCCAGCGCCTTGCCCACCGATTCCCGCTCGGCCGGCTCGAACAGCGTTTCCGGGTTCAGGCTGGCCGGATAGCGCTTGACGTTGGCAATGCCGCCGGTCTTCAGCAAGCTCTCCGCAATCGCCTCGGCGCGCAGGCCCGCTTGCGGCGTCTCGGTGTAGTTGACGATCGGCAAGACCGCCAGCGATTCGCCGGCAGGCAGCGCGGGGGCGCGGCCCAATCCACCCAAGATAAGCCGCCAAATAAAATCGCATTTTGCGCCGAGGACACTTGACAGGTGACGAGGTTCGAGCGGCCGCCGCCCTGCTTGCGCTGGCTGTTTAGCGCAAGCAGGGCGGCGGCCAATAGAGGATCATTTCTCGAT
>NZ_JBFTOX010000058.1:0-65215 GCF_056398185.1 Cupriavidus sp. 05L310 | reverse complement strand
CGCCTTAAGGCGATGCGAGTTTGGCCCCCGGCCGCTCTTTTTGCCTGACGACGAGGGGAAGTCGCCCCATCCGGCGCGCCTTCTTTGCCTACTTTCTTGGCAAGACAAGAAAGTAGGTCGCCCCCCGCAGGGGGGTGAAACCGCCTTTGGCTTTAAGCCTTTGACGTTGACTTTGAAGTTAGGCAGTTGAAGTTTGAAATCAAAACCACCACCAAACCTCAAACCAACGAAGGCGCCCCCGCCGGCAAGAACCGCCCCCGCCCCGGAACCGGCTCCAGATACCTCCCATCCTCCACCAGCAACTCCCCCCGCGAGAAGCAATGCACCGGCCACCCGGTCACCTCGATCCCCTCATAAGGCGTGTAATCCACCGCATGATGCAGATCGCTATTGGCAATCCGCACCTTCCGCGAAGGATCCCACAACGCAATATCCGCATCAGCGCCAACAGCGATCGTCCCCTTGCGCGGATACAACCCATACAGCCGCGCCGGCCGGTACGAAGTCAGCTCGACAAACTGATGCAGCGAAAGCCTGCCCTTGGCAATCCCATCGAACAACAGCGGCAGCCGCGTCTCGATCCCGGGCACGCCATTGGGAATGTGGTCAAACGGCTGCGCCGTGCCACCCAGCTTCTTCCCTTCCGGATCGTCATAGTTGAACGGCGCATGATCCGAAGAAAACACACTGAACACGCCGTTGGTAAGCGCACGCCACACCGCAGCCTGATTCTCCGGATCCCTCGGCGGCGGGCTGCAGACGCACTTCGCGCCTTCATACCCATCGTCGCCAGGCAATCCCATATCCTCGGCGGTGAGATACAGATACTGCGGACAAGTCTCCGCCAGAATCGGCAACCCCCTGCCCTGCGCCCACCGGATCTGCTCGATCGCTTCCTTGCCCGACACATGCACGATCAGGATCGGCACATCGACCAGCTCCGCAAAGGTAATCGCGCGATGCGTGGCTTCACGTTCCACCAGAGCCGGACGCGCCATGCCGTGGAAACGTGGCGAGATGCGTCCTTCCCCAACCAGCTTCTCGGTCAGCCACGAGATGCAATCCGCATTCTCCGCATGCACCATCACCAGCGCATCGTTGCGCTTGGCCACATCGAGCACGTCCAGCATCTCGCGATCCGACAGCTTCAGATCGTCGTAGGTCATATAGACTTTGAACGAGGTATAGCCCTTGCGGATCAACTCGGGCAATTCATGCTGCAACACTTCCGGCGTCGGATCGGCCACGATCAGGTGGAACCCGTAATCCGCCACCGCACGGCCCTCCGCGCGGCGATGGTAGTCCGCCACCGCAGCCTTGAGCGAGCCGCCCTTCTCCTGCGCCGCAAACGGAATCACCGTGGTCGTGCCACCGCAAACCGCGGCGCGCGTGCCGGTGAAGAAGTCATCCGCCATGCGCATGCCGTCCGGCATCGGCTGGTCGAGGTGGACGTGGCCATCCACGCCGCCGGGCAGCGCCAGCAGGCCGGTGGCATCCATTTCGCGCGTGCCGCGCGGCAGGTCATCGCCCAACATGGCGATACGGCCATCGCGCACGCCGATGTCGCAGGTGAAGCGGTCGGAGGCGGTGACCACTTCGGCGTTGCGGATGACGAGATCGAGTTCGGTGTTCATGCGCCCTGCTCCTTCATTCCACTTCGGCAAACAAGCGGCCCCAGCCGCGCAGCTCGCGCGTATCCACCCCAGCCAGCCGCAGCGATTTCCACACCACGGTGGAGATCGTGTCGTAGACGGGGATGCCCGTCTCGGCTTCCAGTTCTTCCACCAGGTGCGCCGCGCGCAGGTTGGTGCAGAAGGTCGTGATGGCTGCCGGCTTGTGCTGTGCCACTTCGCGCACCATGCGGCGGATGGTGTCTTCTTCCACTTCGGCGAAGCTGTAGTTCACATGCAGGTCGAGGTGGCGCTCCGCCGCGCAGCCAAAGCCGTTGCGCTTGTAGTTCTGCACGATGCGTTGCTGCACATCGTCGAGATAGGGCGTGACCAGGCCGAAGTCGCGCGCGCCGGTCTTTTCCAGGATTTCGTTCAGCGCCAGCACCGAGGTGGTGGCGGGGATGCCGGTGGCCTCGGTGATCTGGCGGCACAGCGCCTGGTCTTTCTCGAAGCCGAGCCAGCCGGACGAGGTGCCGTTCCACGCGATCACGTCCACGCGCGCGTCGGCCAGCAATTTGGCCGCGCCGATGATCTTGTCGAGATCGAACTGGCCCAGCGCCTGGTCGCGCAGCGAGATCTCGGTAACGGTGAAGCGCGAGAAATGCGCGCTGACGTTCGGCAGGCCGCTCACCATGGCGCTGGTGATGGGTTCCAGCGCGGTATTGGACGACGGCGTGAGCATGCCGAGAAGGGTGCGTTTGGTCATGGGAGTAAAGCTCTCAGGAAATGGCATGGCCCGGTGCGATGCGGTGCCCGGGGCCCTGCTCGTTATTGTTCGGGTTTGTCGTTGAAGGCGAGGGCGGTGCCGGGCTTGCCGTGGCTGGCGTGCGCCAGCGCAAGCTCTTGACGGAGAGCGGCTTGCCGCTCGGCGTCCGGCCTGACCTTGTTGCCGGCTTGCAGCGCAGGCAGCACGTAGTCGTTGACCATCTTGCGGTAGAGGTCCAGGTAGGCCGCATCACGCAGGCCGCCGGAGGTGGACATGATGCTGTTCATCACCACCACGGCGTTCTGCTGCGGCAGCACGGTGATGAACTGGCCCTTGAAGCCCATCGCGCTGAACTCGCGCTCGCTCTTGACGATGTTGTTGACCCAGCAGTAGTAGCCGTAGTCCGCGGCCGGCCCGGCGGGCGTGGTCATGCGCGCCACCCAGTCAGCGGGCACGATCTGCCGGCCCTGCCATTTGCCCTGGTTGAGCATCAGCAGGCCGAGCTTGGCCATGTCGATGGAGCGCAGGCGCAGCCCCCAGCCGCCCGAGACCGCGCCCTTGCCGTCGGCGCCGTCCCAGCGGTAATGCGACATGCCGAGCGGCTTGAACAGGCGCGCCTCGGCATAGCGTTGCTCCGGCTGGCCGCTGACCTGCGTGATGGTGGCGCCCACCAGCACGGGGTTGACGTCGATGTAGTCGAATTCGGTGCCGGCCTTGGTGCGCACGGCGGCGGACGCGGCGACTTTCAGCCGGTCCGGCACGCCGTAATAGAGCGTGTCGGTGCCTTCCACCAGCTTGTACGACAGGCCGCTGGACATCGACATCAGGTGGCGCAGTTCGATGTCCTGCTTGTCGGCCAGCGCCGGCGCCAGGTCCGGGCGCGCGGCGGCCAGCAGCGGGGCGGGCTTGTCTTGCGCGGTGAGCTTGCCGTCGCCCACCAGCGTGCCGACCAGCAACGCGCTGATGAACTTGGTGACGGAGTAAAGCTCATGGTTGTAGTCGCGGGCGAGTTCGTCGCCGTAGCGCTCGAAGACCAGCTTGCCGTCCTTGATGACGATCAGGCTGCGCACGTCGAGCTGGTCGCGGCGGATCCATTGCGACAGTTCGACCAGCTTGCGCGAATCGACGCCGACGGCTTCGGGCTGTGCCGTGGGCAGGTCCGCGGTGGGTTGCGTCGCCTTGGCCGCGTGTTGCGCGGCGGCGGGGGGCTGCGCGTGCGCGGTCCCGAGCAGCAGCAGGGCGGCTGCCGTGGCGGCGCCGGCCAGTTTGCGTGGGCTTGCTTTCATGAAGTGTCTCCTCCACCGCCCGGCGCGCGTGGCGCGGCCGGGACGGGAGCGGTTCAGGCCGTGCCGCTGCCGGCTTGTGCCGGCGCGGCGCGTACGGGGGGCAAGACTTGGTGTCGAGATCGGGCTGCGCTCAGACCGGCAGCTTCTTCTCGTAGTCGATCGCGGTCGATGCGAGGAACAGGCCCACGCCGGCGGCGGCGAAGAACATCAGGGCCAGGAAGTAGGAGCCGGTGAACTGCACGATCATGCCGACGATGATGGGCACGGTGATGCCGCCGATATTGCCGCCCAGGTTCATGATGCCGCCCAGCACGCCTACCTTGTTGCGGGTGCCGAGGATGGACGGGATGCACCAGAACAGGCCGCACCAGCGCAGGAAGAACAGCGTGCACGAGAGCAGGATCACTACCACTACCGGATCCTTCACATAGGCCACCGAGAAGATCGACACGGTGGCGACCACGGCGGCGATACCGAACAGGGTACGCATCACCAGGTTGGGCCTGCCGCCCCCGGCCTTCCACTTGTCCGCGATCCAGCCGCCGACCAGTTCACCCACGAAGCCGGAGAAGAAGATGATGAAGCTGGCGCCGCCCATCTGCTTGATGTCGAAGCCGTGCACCTTGTTCAGGTAGTTGGGCATCCAGGTCAGCAGGCCGTAGAAGACGCTGTTGAAGCACATCCAGCCGATCGCCATGCACCACACCGAGCGGTACTTGAGGAAATCGAGCGAGCGTCCGGACAGGTTTGCCGGTTCGGCGCGATGTTCGGTGGCTTGCGCGGCTTCGATATAGCTGGCTTCGAGCTCATTGACGCCACGGTGCTCGCGCGGGGAGTTGCGCACGTAGTACCACGCCGCCAGGCCTGCCAGCACGGTGCCCACGCCGGCCACCACGAAGGCGAGGCGCCAGGAGCCCAGCGCGGTGATCAGCCAAGTGATGATGATGGCGCCAAGCGCCGCGCCCAGCGGCGCGCCGCCGTCGAGCAGGGTGGCGCCGCGGCCGCGTTCGTTCTGCGTCATCCAGATCGCGTTGAGCTTGCCGCCGGCCGGGTAGATCGGCGCTTCGGCCGCGCCCAGGCCAAGCCGGGTCAGCAGCAGGGCGCCGGCGCTGGTGCATACCGCCGCCAGCGCCTGGAAGGCGCCCCAGAAGATGGTAGCGGTGGCGATCACGATACGCGGCTTGTACTTGTCCGCCAGCATGCCGCCGGGGATCTGCATGACCGCGTAGGTCCAGAAGAATGAACTCAGGATCAGGCCCTGCATGGTGGGGCTGAGGTCGAATTCCTTGGCGATCAGGGGCATCGCCACCGACAGCGACGCGCGGTCGATGTAGTTGATGGCGATGAGGAACAACATCATCAGGAAAATCTTCCAGCGTACGGAGCTCTTCGTCTCCGTTAGCGCCGCAGCCCGGCTTGTCGTTTGCATGACGCGTGTCTCCTTTGAGGAATGGTAGGGCGGTTTGTGTTTTGTGTCGCGCAACTGGAACGGAGTATAGGATACGTAATCTGTAATTACAACTCTCGTAAGTCATTGATTTTATTGTTAGGCAAACGCACAATTTCAGGGTGTGATAGCCTTCTTGTGGTGCATGTTCCCCATCTCGGTGATGTCTGTGACTCAAACGCTTCCTAAATCCACGCGCCTGCGCACGCTCGGCATGTCCGCCGAGATCGCCTCCCGTCTGCGCACCATGATCGAAGAGGGCGAACTGCCCCCCGGCGCGCGCATCGACGAACGCGCCTTCTGCGAAATGTTCGATGTGTCCAAGACGCCGTTGCGCGAGGCGCTCAAGGTGCTGGTGTCCGAAGGGCTGGTACTGCATCGGCAGTACATCGGCTACCGCGTGGCGCCGCTCGATCTGGACGAATTGCGTTCCACCTTCGAAACCCTGCACGGGCTGGAAGCCACCGCCGGCGAACTGGCCGCGGCGCGGCTGTCCGAGGTGTCGATGGCGCGGCTGGAGCGCAAGCACCAGGCCATGCTGGATGCCCACGCCGCGGGGCGGCGCACCGAGTACTTCCGCATTAACCAGGAAATCCACCAGCTCATCATCGACGGCGCCGCCAACCCGGTGCTGGCCGGCATCTACGCCACGCTGATGAGCAAGGTGCACCGTGCGCGCGGCGCCGCCAACGCGGATATGCTGCGCTGGCAGGAATCGCACGAGGAACACGAGGCCATCATGGCTGCACTGCGCGAACCGGGCCGCCCGCGGCTGCCACAGGTGCTGCGCCAGCATTCCGAGAACACCGCCAAAGAAGTCCTGACCGTGGTCGCGCGGACCCTGTCCGAGCCCGCCGGCCGCACTGTCACCGAAGCCAAGGGGAAACGATGAAACTAGTACGTGTGGGTAAGCCGGGCGCGGAACGCCCGGGACTGATCGATGCCGAAGGCCG
Organism: Cupriavidus sp. 05L310; assembly: GCF_056398185.1. Classification (NCBI taxonomy): domain Bacteria; kingdom Pseudomonadati; phylum Pseudomonadota; class Betaproteobacteria; order Burkholderiales; family Burkholderiaceae; genus Cupriavidus; species Cupriavidus sp. 05L310. Next base: position 59,153 of record NZ_JBFTOX010000058.1, on the reverse strand, counting down.
CGTGCGCGACCTGTCCGGCGTGCTGGACGGACTGGGGCCGCAAGCGCTGTCCGACGAAGCGCTGGCACGGCTGGCCAAAGTGGACCCGGCCACGCTGCCGGTGGTGCAGGCCGACCGCTTCGGCGTGCCCTGGACCGGCATCGGCAAGATCGTGGCGATCGGCCTGAACTACGCCGACCACGCCGCCGAGGCTGGCATGCCGCTGCCGGCCGAGCCCATTGTCTTCCTCAAGGCCAACAGCTCGCTCAATGGCCCCTACGATGCGGTGATGCTGCCGCGCGGCTCGGAAAAGACAGATTGGGAAGTGGAACTCGGCGTGGTGATCGGCAAGGTGGCACGCGATGTCTCGCGCGACGAAGCGCTTTCCCACGTTGCCGGCTACTGCGTGGTCAACGATGTGTCCGAGCGCGAATTCCAGATCGAGCGCGGCGGCACCTGGGACAAGGGCAAGGGCTGCGATACATTCTGCCCGGTCGGCCCGTGGCTGGTCACGCGCGACGAAGTCGCCGACCCGCAGGCGCTGGCGCTCTGGCTGGACGTCAACGGCGAGCGCGTGCAGAAGGGCAGCACCGCCACCATGGTGTTCGACGTGGCCACGCTGGTGAGCTACGTCAGCCGCTTCATGACGCTGCACCCCGGCGACCTGATCTGCACCGGCACCCCGCCGGGCGTGGGCATGGGCTTCAAGCCGCCGCGCTTTCTCAAGGCGGGCGACACGATGCGCCTGGGCATCGACGGCCTGGGCGAGCAGGGCCAGACGGTGGTGGCCTACGCATAGGGCTGTTTGGTCAGGTTGAACGCCAGAAAGAGGGCGGCCAGCGATGGCCGCCCTTTCTGCTTCATGCGCCCTGCTTGTACCGCCAGCCGCACCTGCCGGCATCCGTGGCGCACTGAAGAAGGCAGGGCCTGTGATGCCCGCGCGGGAGTTCAGGCTTCCTCGATGACCCCTCGGGCGGAGGGATCGTCCCCCGTTCGCAACAGTTGTTCCCCTGATTTCGCTACAAAGGGTTAAACCGTTTGCGCTCTGCGCCCAGCGTGAAATACTGTTTTCTATACGCCTCGAAAAAACGAGCACACCGCCATGTCAGAACACGCACCCGAATTCATTGAGTCTCTTCTCGCCGACTCACCCGCGACCCCACCCGCTGTATCACCATCGGCACGCCCGCTGCGCATCTCCCACTTCTGCGAACTGTCCGACACGCTCGACAGCCGTGCCGAGCTGGAAGCCATCCGCCACAGCATCCACCAGCATCCCGAACTCGCCTTTGACGAAGTGCGTACCGCCGAGCTCGTCGCCAGCCAGCTTGAAGGCTGGGGCTACGAAGTGACGCGCGGCGTTGGTGGTACCGGCGTGGTCGGCACGCTGCGCCAGGGCGGCTCACGCCGCAGCATCGGCGTGCGCGCCGACATGGACGCGCTGCCCATTCACGAACGCACAGGCCTGCCATACGCCAGCATCCATGCCGGCAAGATGCACGCCTGCGGCCACGACGGCCACACCACCGTGCTGCTCGGCGCCGCGCGGCAACTGGCGCGCACGCGCCATTTCAACGGCACCGTCCACCTGATCTTCCAGCCCGCCGAAGAGATCGGCGCCGGCGGCGGCGCCGAACGCATGCTGGCCGACGGCTTGTTCGAACGCTTCCCGTGCGATGCGATTTTCGGGCTGCACAACCATCCTGGCGTGGAAGCCGGCATGTTCATGTTCCGCGCGGGCCCGTTCATGGCGGCTTGCGATACGGTGGCCATCACCATCCGCGGCAAGGGCGGCCACGCGGCACGGCCGCACCAGTCGATCGACCCGATCCTGGTGGCGGGCAGCCTGGTGATGGCGCTGCAGAGCATCGTGTCGCGCAATATCGACCCGAACGAGACCGCGGTAGTGACGATCGGTACGTTGCATGCGGGGCATGCGCCTAATGTGATTCCCGAAAGCGCGAAGCTGGAACTGAGCGTGCGGTCGTTTAGTCCCGATGTGCGGCGCACGCTGGAGAACCGTATCCGGCAGTTGGTGACTTCACATGTGGAAGGCTATGGGGCTAGTGTGGAGATCGATTACATCCGCGGTTATCCGGTGCTGATCAATAGCGAGCGTGAGACGGAGTTTGCCCGGCAGGTGGCCGAGGAACTGGTGGGGCCGGAGAGGGTAGTGGCGAATTTTCCGCTGATCGCGGGGAGTGAGGATTTTGCTTACTTCCTGCAGCAGCGGCCTGGGTGCTTTGTCAGGATGGGGAATGGGGCGGGGCAGCCGTTGCTGCATAACGCTGGGTATGATTTTAATGATGAGAATTTGACGGTGGGGGCGGCTTATTGGGCTAGGTTGGTGGAGAGGTATTTGGAGGGGTAGGGGGGCTATAGGGACGTTCGTGCGCGGGGGGTGATGGGGTTGTTTTTGGGCGGTGTTGGTTGTTGGACCCAACAGCGTACGACATCCCCCTGCGGGGGACGCCGGTCACTTTTCTTTGCGTTCGGCAAAGAAAACTAACGAAAAGAAAGCCGACCCTGCCGGGAGCAGAGCAATCAGGCTATTTGGTGGCAGTGATTGCGTCGTGCGGGTGGTGGCTTCGGCTGGCATGCCCTACCGGCTTCAACAGCTGCTCCCCTGCGTACCACACGGGTTTCGTGGTGCGGCCCCTAGTGGCGGGCGCCGTGCCCATTCGGCCATCTGCCGTTCGCGATGCAACGGGCCACGATTCTTCGAGTCCTACTGGTTTCGTGGTTTTGTCTCTGACGGCAAGCGCGGTGATTGTTCGGTCCCTGCCGTTCTTGGGGGGTGGGCGCCGCGCAACTTTGCATTGATGGGTTTCGTGGTGGGCGCGGTGGCCCGTGCTCAGCCCCCATGCGGCTTCGTTCACGGATTGGTCGAGAACCGCGCACAACACCATCGTCAGATCCCTCCGTGTTCGCTGACCGGGCCACGGCGCCCACCACGTAACGAAGACGGCCGTATGCAGTCACGGCTAGCGCCGGTACGGCAGGGTGTAAATTTGCAGGGTATTCGCCGTCAGAGACAAAACCACGAAACCGGCAAATCCCGAAGATTCGTGGCCCGTTGCATCGCGAACGGCAGATGGCCGAATGGGCAGGGTGCCCACTATCAGGGGCCGCACCACGAAASCACTGGGTAATGCTATTGCGCTGCCCTTCGAGYCGGTAAGGCASGCCAGCCAAGACCTTGTGCCTGACGACGAAACCACCAACGYGCAATAGCCTGATTGYTCTGCYCCCGGCAGGGTCGGCTTTCTTTTCGTTAGTTTTCTTTGCCGAACGCAAAGAAAAGTGACCGGCGTCCCCCGCAGGGGGATGTCGTACGCTGTTGGGTGCAACAACCAACACCGCCCAAAAATAACCCCCCACCCCCCGCACACCAACGTTGTAAGCCTTTCAACGCCCAAAAACCTCACCGAAAAAACCCACTAGGCGGCACCCCAAACTGCCTCCTGAACATAGTAGAAAACGCACTAGGACTCTCATACCCAAGATCCAGCGCCACATCCACCACCTTAGCCCCGGCGGCCAGCCCCTCCAACCCCGCCAGCAACCTCGCCTGCTGCCTCCACTGCCCAAACGTCATCCCGGTCTCCCGCGCAAACCGCCGCTGGATCGTCTTGGGATCCACGCCCAGCCGCTCCCCCCATTCAGCCAGCGTCAGCGCCGTATCCGGCGCACCGACAATCGCATCGCAGATCTGCCGCAACCCGGCATCGGCGGGACGTGGCAAGTGCAAGGGCAGCGTTGGCACCAGCATCACTTCATCCAGCAGCAACCGCATCAACCGTCCGTCGCGCGATTCGGCGGCGTAAGGCGTGGGAATGTCGATCGCGGCGAGGATGAGTTCGCGCAGCAGCGGCGTGATGCCGAGCACGGTGCAGCGCGTAGGCAGGTTGGCGGCGGCGTCCGGGCGGATATAGGCGGTGCGCATGCGCACGTGGCCAACCATGCGGATCCAGTGCACGGTGCCGCCGGGCATCCACATGCCGCGCGTGGGCGGGACGATCCATTGGCCTTCTGCGGTGGCTACCACCATCACGCCATGCACGGCGTGGATCAACTGGGCGTTCGGATGCTGGTGCGGCTTGGTGACATGGCCCGACACGTAGTCGGCTGCCATGGCGGTGACCGGCATCAGGCTGCGGTCGTAGCTGAGATAGGCGGGCACCGCCGCGTAGCTGTCGGCGCGGTCGGTGCCGGGAATATCGGCGGGATAGCGCGCGGCCGAGGGCGGGGCGATGGCGCCGTGTGGCGCGGACGGCGCAGCATCCACACCGGCGTTGCGGCGAGTCACGGGACGGGGCATGTCCTTTTCTCCAAGGTTGCGGCCCTATTCTCGCAGGACAGGCGGAATTGCGCCATTTACGATGGGCGCCAGGATTCCCCTCTTGTTTTCTCTCAGCCCCCGTTTCCATCATGAGCAGCCGCATCGATACCGCGCCAGGCGGCGCGAACGCCTCGCCGCAGGGCCCGGCCCCGAGTCTTCACACTACGCAGGCCGCCGCCGAGCGGACCGGTTTCCGCGTGCTGGGGGCGATCAGTTTTTCGCATTTCCTCAACGACATGATCCAGTCGCTGATCCTGGCCATCTACCCGATGCTCAAGGGCGGCTTCAATCTCAGCTTCACCCAGATCGGGCTGCTTACGCTGACCTACCAGATCACGGCTTCGCTGCTGCAGCCGGTGGTGGGGCTGTACACCGACAAGCATCCCAAGCCGCAGTCGCTGTCGATCGGCATGGGCTTCACGCTGTGCGGCCTGCTGCTGCTGTCGGTGGCGCCGACCTATGGCGTGCTGCTGGTGGCGGCCGCGCTGGTGGGCACCGGTTCGTCGATCTTCCATCCGGAGTCGTCGCGCGTGGCGCGCATGGCTTCGGGCGGCCAGCACGGGCTGGCGCAGTCGATCTTCCAGGTCGGCGGCAACGCGGGTAGCGCCACGGGGCCGCTGCTGGCGGCATGGATCGTGCACCAGCAGAGCAGCGTGGCCTGGTTCTCGCTCGCGGCCTTGCTGGCCATCGCCGTGCTGTGGCAGATCGGTATCTGGTACGGCCGCGAGCTGGCGCATACCACGCGCAAGCGCAAGGCGGTCGCCGCGCACGCACCGCTGCCGCGCAGCACCGTGGTGCGCGCCATGCTGGTGTTGATGGCGCTGGTGTTCTCCAAGTATTTCTACATGGCGAGCCTGAACACCTATTACACCTTCTACCTGATGGAGCGTTTCGGCCTGACACGGCAGAGTTCGCAGCTCTACCTGTTCGTGTTCCTGTTCGCGGTGGCGGCCGGCACCATCCTGGGTGGTCCCATCGGCGACCGCATCGGCCGCAAGCGCGTGATCTGGGCGTCGATCCTGGGCGTGGCGCCGTTCACGCTGATGCTGCCGCACGCCAACCTGTTCTGGACCGGCGTGCTGTCGTTCATCATCGGCTTTATCCTGGCGTCCGCCTTCTCGGCCATCCTGGTGTTCGCGCAGGAACTGATCCCTGGCAAGGTGGGCATGGTGTCGGGCCTGTTCTTCGGCTTTGCCTTCGGCATGGGCGGCATCGGCGCCGCGGTGCTGGGCAAGCTGGCGGACACGCATGGCATCCAGTCGGTCTACGCGTTGTGCGCGTTCCTGCCGCTGCTTGGGCTGCTGGCCATCTTCCTGCCCGACCTCGGCGGGCGCAAAAAGCTGGCCTGAGCCCGCGTGCGGTGGCACGCGGGCGTACCGGTGTTCAATTCCATGCACCCTCGCGGTGCTTGTGCGCCACATTGCAGCAACCCCACGCGGTGCCCGGAGCACCTGTGGGGCTGCCATGTCAGCGCATCAGGCGTGTCCTGCCGGATGCCTGCCGCCGGCCGCGAGCAGATCAGCGGCCAGTCTTGTCCTGCGACACGTCCATGATCATGCGCGTGAGCAGGTACAGGCGCGGCGTGACCGAGTTGAGGTCGACATACTCGGCGTCGTTGGAGTGCGCGCCAAAGCCGCGCAGGCCGAAGCGCTCGATCACCGGCGCCTTGGTGGCGGCCGCGGCAAAGGCCGCATCGGTGCCGCCGCCTTCGGCGGTGTCGTACACGGCCAGCTTCTCGCCGATCTCGGCATATACGCCTTGCGCGTGCGCGGCGAGCTTGCGCGCGGCATCGGTGGCTTCCAGCGGCGGGCGGCGGCGCTCGAACTTCCCTTCCACCCTGGTGTCCGGGATCAGCTGCTTCTTCACGCGCTCCTGCAGCGTGCGCTCCAGGTTGTCGTAGTCGGCGGTGCGCAGCACGCGCACATCGGCCTGTGCCGTGGCGGTAGCCGGGATCACGTTGCGGTTGGTGCCGGCCGACGAGATCGTCCAGTTCACCTTGAGCCCGCTGTCCGGGTTGGACAGGTCGCGCATCTGCAGGATCTGGTGCGAGAGTTCATACAGCGCGTTGCGGCCCTGTTCGGGCGAGCTGCCCGCGTGCGAGGCCTTGCCATGCACGGTCAGCGAGATCGCACCGATGCCGCTGGTGGCGAGCGACAGGCGGTCGCCGGTCACGCGCGTGGCTTCGCAGGAGAACACCGCGTCCTGCTGGCTGCCCATCTTGCTCAGCATGGCGCGCGCGCCGGGCGAGCTGATCTCCTCGTCTCCGTTGATCAGCACGGTCAGCGTCCCGTAGTCCTTGAAGCCCATCTTCTGCAGGATGGCTACCGTGTGCAGGATCACCGCCACGCCGTTCTTGTCGTCGGCGATGCCCAGGCCGTAGGCGCGTTCGCCGTCGATGCGGAACGGCTGCTGCGCCAGCATGCCGCGCAGGTAGACCGTGTCCATATGGGCGATCAGCATGATGTTGCGCTTGCCCGTGCCCTTGAACTGCGCCATCACCATCTTGCCGACCTGCCTGGGCGTGTCTTCCATGCGGTAGACCTCGGTGGGCTCGATCAGCTTCGCGTCGCCGCCCATGGCGGCCAGCCGGTCGCGGATCAGCGCGGCGATGCGGTCCAGCCCTTCGATGTCCTTGCTGCCCGATTCAATCGACACCAGGTCCTTGAGGGTGGCGATGAGCGCGGGCTTTTCCTGCTGGGAGAGCTGGTAGGCGGGCTCCACCGGCGCCGCCTGCGCCGCGGCGGCGCAGAGCAAAGCGACAAGCGTGGCGGCGGCCTTCAGTGACGGGCGGCGGGAAAGGGCGCTGGCGCGCGGGCGAAGGTTCAAAAGCATGCGATAGTCTCCGGGATGCGGTGGGGGGCGTAATCGGCGCGGTCGAAGGGGTAACAGGCCGGGGGCCGGGAGCCCCGAAGCCGCGCCGGTGTATGGGACAGCGTTATTCGTCAGCCGGCTCGAAACCCTGCAGCCAGCGCCGCAGCAGTCCTGCCAGCTGCTTGCGCTCAGCGGCCGTCAGCGGCTCCAGCAGGCGATGCTCATTGGCCACGTGCACCTCCAGCGCGTGGTCGACGCGGTCGCGGCCGGGCTGCGTCAGCTCGATCAGCAGCCCGCGCCGGTCATCCGGATTGGGGCAGCGGCGCACCAGCCCGGCGCGTTCGAGATGGTCGAGCCGGTTGGTCATGGTGCCCGAGGTAATCATCAGCGAATCGATCAGCGCACCCGGCGACAGCGCATAGGGCGGCCCCGAGCGGCGCAGCGTGGCCAGCACGTCGAACTCCCAGCTATTCAGGCCGGCCGGCGCCAACGCCGCCTCCACCGCGCGATCGGTGTGGCGCGCCAGGCGCCAGACGCGGCCGATGATGCCCATCGGCGCGGCATCGAGGTCCGGGCGCTCGCGCGCCCACTGGGCCAGGATGCGGTCGACGCGATCGCCTTGCGCTTCGGCAGGTTGGGCCGGCTGGCTGGCTTGGGGAGACGCGCCGCCGCCGGCTTCGTCGGTGGGCGCCGTTGCGCCGTGTGCCTTGGGTTTGCCGCGGGTGGCCATGATGTACGCTGCGATTTGACTGAGTGACAAGAATCTTGACATCAAGCCTTTCACTTCGTAAAGTGGATTTTAAATCTTGATATCAAGATTCTTTTCATGAAGAAAAATAAAGGCATGACGACATGAAGCCCGACGCCCAGTCCGCCCTCCCGCTGTCATCCCGGCAGGTTGCTCCGGTCCCGCAGGCGCAGGTACGCGCGGCGGATATCCTGCTGACCGCCTCCGCCCCGCTGATCTGGGGCAGCACCTACCTGATCACCAGCCAGTGGCTGCCGCCGGGCCAGCCGCTGCTGTCCGGCGTGATCCGCGCGCTGCCCGCCGGGCTGGCGATGCTGGCCTGGGGCCGGCAACTGCCGCGCGGCAGTTGGTGGTGGAAGGCGGCGTTGCTGGGCGTGCTGAATATCGGCTTGTTCCAGGCCATGCTGTTTATTGCCGCTTACCGCCTGCCGGGCGGGGTCGCGGCCACCGTGGGGGCCATCCAGCCGTTGCTGGTGGTCTTGCTGGCCTGGCTGCTGCTGGGCGCGCGGCCGCATCTTGCCGCCTGGCTGGCCGGCCTTGGGGGCATCGGCGGCGTGGCTTTGCTGGTGCTGGGGCCTGCCGCGCGGCTGGATGCCGTGGGCGTGGCCGCCGCCGCGGCCGGCGCGGTATCGATGGCCTTGGGCACGGTGCTGGCCAAGCGCTGGCGCCCGCCGGTCTCGCCGCTGGTGCTCACGGCCTGGCAGCTCACCGCCGGCGCCCTGTTCCTGCTGCCGTTCGCGCTGGCCTTCGAAACCCTGCCGGCGCGCCTGACGCTGCCCAATGTACTTGGCTACACGTGGCTGTGCGTGGCCGGCGCCGGCGTCAGCTACGCATTCTGGTTTCGCGGCATCGGCCGCCTGCCGACCGCGGCGGTGTCCGCGCTGGGCTTGCTGAGCCCGGTGAGCGCCACGGTGCTGGGTTTCCTGGTGCTCGGCCAGACCCTGAGCACGGCACAAATGGCGGGGGCTTTGCTAGTGCTGGCAAGCGTGTGGCTGGGCCAGCGCGCGCCGGTGGCTGCGGTGCAGCCTGGGCAGGGGCCGCAGGCAGCCGATGGCGCGCGATTGCCGTTGCCGCACCGACAGGGGTGAAAGGCGCGCCGTTTTTACGGCATCATGGCGGGCATGACGTCTGCCGTGCCTCCCCCCAACGCGCCGCGGCCCGCCCGGCCTGCCTGTGACCACTGCCTCGCGCTCGCGGCGGATTCCCGCCGGCGTGAGCCGCATGCGCGCCTGGCGCTCAAGCACACCGCCCCGCTGGTGAGCCAGAGTGCGGCCGGCGTGCCGTTCAGCATGCTCACCTTCACTTGCCGCGAGTGCGGCACCGTATGGCGGCTGTACGACCGTGCCAATGAACTGTTCGTATCGTGGGTACCTGAGTGTCCGCTGGCTCCCCGCGGCCCGGCGGCGCCGGGAGGCGTGGCCGATCGGATAAAATAGCGCCCGTTCCTGCATTGAGGCCGGCACCCGTCCCGGGCCGCCCAGCGGCGCTAGCGCGGCCGGTCCCGTCTCCAACCGTCGTCTTCGCCGTTCCCCCATTCATGTCCGCTTCCCGCCGAATTCCCTTGCTGGCTGCTGTGCCGGTGGCTGCCGCCGCCCTGGCCAGCCCGCTCGCCGCCACTGCCGCCGACGCGTATCCCGCGCGCCCGATCCGCCTGATCGTCGCCTATCCGACCGGCGGCATCAGCGATGCCGTGGCGCGCGCGCTCGGCGAGCGCCTGTCGGCCCAGACCGGCGCCTCGGTGGTGGTGGAAAACAAGGCGGGCGCGGGTGGCAGCATCGGCATGGACGCCGTGGCCAAGGCCGCGCCGGACGGCTATACGCTGGGCTTCTCCTCGACCAGCCCGCTCACGCTCAACCCGCACGTCGGACACGTCAACTACGATCCGCAGCGCGATATCGCGCCGGTCATGAGCGTGATGTACTCGCCGGTGCTGGTGATCGCCACGTCAAGCTTCGGTGGCAAATCGTTCCAGGACCTGCTCGCACAGGCCAAGGCCCGGCCCGGCTCGGTGCGCTGGGCCACGTCGGGCCTGGGCACGGTCGGCCATGTCATGCTGGAGCAGGTCAAGGCGAAGTCCGGGGCCGACCTGACGCTGATTCCCTACAAAGGCGCCGGGCAACAGATGAACGACGCGCTTGGCGGCCAGTTCGAGGTGATGAGCACGAATGCCAGTCCCATGCTGACGCAGCACATGCAGGCCGGACGGCTGCGCGCGCTCGCGGTGGGGGCGCCCAGGCGCATCGAGTCGCTCCCCAATGTGCCGACCTTCGCCGAGCTGGGATACCCCAAGGCCAACCTGACTTCCACTTTCGGCATCTTCGCGCCGGCGCGCACGCCGGCGGCCATCGTCACGAAGCTGAATGCCGAACTGAACAAGGCCCTGGCCGAGCCCGAGGTGCGCGAGCGCCTGCTCAAGGGTGGCGAGGTGCCCACCGGCGGCACCGCCGCGCAGTTCGCCGCGGCGATCCGCGCGGAGTATGACGACAACGCCCGCATCGTGAAAGACGCGGGCATCAAGGCGGACTGAGCCGCCGGCTGGCTGGCCACTGGCGGCAACTGCCGCCGTTGCCGGCGCCGTGCGGGGGCCCTGATGGCCGGTCCGGCTGGTCGAGCAGATCGAGCCGGCAACCGCTCGCGTATACCGAGGACAGCAGCACGCCGTTGCGCGGACCCAGCGCGAGCTTGGTGCGCACGCGCGAGAGATGGCTGTCCACCGTGCGCGATGCCGGCGGCACGTCGCGCTGCCAGATTTCTTCCTCGATGGTCTGGCGCAGCAGCAACTGGCCGGCATGTCGGAACAGCAGCACGGCCAGTTCGTACTCCTTGGGCGCCAGCTTGACCGGGTGGTCGTTGACATAGGCGCGCCGCTCGCCGAGGACAAAGCGGTAGGCACCAAGCGTGAGTTCGCCGCAGGCCTGCGCCACCGGCGCCATGCGCCGCAGCAGCGCCTCCACCCGCGCAGCCAGTTCGGCGTGGCGGATCGGGGCAGCCTGGAAGGCATCCGCGCCATGCGCGAAGCACTTGGCGATGTGGTCGTCGTCGCCGCTCTGGCTCAGCAGCATGACCGGCAGTTCGTCGCCGAGGGTGCGGCGTATCCACTGCAATATGTCCGGTGCCGGGATGCCGGGAATCTCCCAGGCCATTAGCAGCAGCTCGTAAGGCTCGTTGCGCAGGGCCTGCATCAGCGCGCCGCCTTCGCGAAAGCGCACCGAGTCGTGGCCGCTGAGGCTGAGTGCCTGCTCCAGCAGCATGGCACGGGCCGGGTTGTCCTCCAGTACAGCGATTCGCATGAAGTCTCTCCTCGCGCGCGGGCTTCGGCGCGCCTGCCTCCCGGGTCTGGTCGCCGCGCTGCGCATGGCGGCGCCGGGATGGCGCGGCACTGCCAGAGCATCTTAGCTTTGTGCCGCGCGCAGCGGAAAGCAAAAAGGCATCGCTAGCGAAATTTGAGAAAATTCCCATCCGAAAGCGTCTTCGCGCGGTTTTTAATAGCGGATAGCCCCGCAGCGTCGGGCCCCACTGGCGCCAGCGGCGCCAATCACAGCGAGACCGGCGGGCCACCAAGCCGTACCGGCCAACCAAGCATGGGAATGAAGATCGCTTCTCTCGAAGACGAACCGGCCGAGGCGGCCCTGATCCGGCAGATACTCGGCGAGGCCGGGCATGTCTGCATGACCTTCAGGCGCAGCCGCGAACTGCTGCTGCACCTGCGCGAAGAAAACTTCGACCTGCTGCTGCTCGACTGGCAGATGCCGGATCTTTCCGGCAAGGAGGTGCTGATGTGGGTGCGCACCAACCTGGACCGGCGCGTGCCCGTGATGTTCCTGACCTGCCGCAATGCCGAGGAAGACGTCATCGAAGGCCTCGCCGCGGGCGCCGACGACTACATGCTCAAGCCGGTGCGGCGCGGCGAGCTGCTGGCGCGCACGCAGTCCCTGCTGCGGCGCGCCTACCCGGACCCGGCCGCGGGCGGCGAGCACGTCAAGCTGGCCGACTATGTCATCGACTGCGCCGCGCGCACGGTGGCCCACCGGGCCCGGCCGCTCAGGCTGACCCCCAAGGAATTCGACCTGGCCGTGCTGCTGTTCCGCAACGAAGGACGCATCGTGTCGCGGGACCATATCGTGGCGGCCGTGTGGGGGCGCGAGCTTTCGCAGCTGTCGCGCACCATCGATACGCATATATCGCGGGTGCGCAGCAAGCTTGCCCTGCATCCCGAGCACGGGCTGCGGCTGCAGCCCGTCTACACGCTCGGCTACCGGCTCGAACTGACCGGAGGCGAGCGATGAGGGCGTGGCTTGGTAACGTGCTTGCGCGGCTGGCGGCGTGCCTGCGCGCGGCGGAGCAATGTATCGGGCGTCTCGCTGTCGACATGGGGGCGGGGCGGGAGGAGCGGGAGGCCGACGCATGCGCCGCCGTCATGCGCCTCCTGCCGGCCAGCGCCGGCGCCATCGATGTGGCGGCGTATGACAGCGAGGCGCAGGCGTCCTGGCAAACCGGCCTGCGCGCCCTGTCGCACGACTTGCGCGCGCCGCAGAGTGCCATCCTGGCACTGGCCGAGCTGCAACTGGTCGCACCCGAGGCGCTTGCGCACGATGTGTTCGCGGCGCAGGCGGCAGGCCATGCGCAGGCTTCGCTGCGTCTCACCGACGGCATTGCGCGGCTGTTGCGCGAGCTGGTCCACGGTTATCGCATGGAGGTGCTTGACCTGACCGCGCTGCTGCGCGAGGCCGCCGACGCGCTGTGGCAGGCGGCCAGGCCCGGCACCGAACTCCATCTGGCGGGGGCCAGGGTCTGGATACGGGGTGACACGGCGATGCTGTCCGAAGCCCTGCGCGTGCTGCTGGCCCTGGCACTGGACGCCGCCGGGGACACGCGGCCGCTGGTGCGCCAGCAAGTCGACGGACGCATCTGCCGCTTGTCCGTCGCCTTCGTGCCCGGAGCCGAGTCCGCGCAGGCGGCGGAGCCGGTTGCGACGCAGTTCTGCCGCCGCGTGCTGTTGCGCCATGGCGGCACACTCGACATCGGCGGCAGCGCGGATGCGGACGACCATGCCGGCCGGCCGGTCACCTGGCAGCTGCGCCTGCCCGTGCTGTCATGAAAAACAAAAAAGCACCCGAAGGTGCTTTTTTGTCGTTTGGCGTCACCCCCGCGCGAGCAGAGGTCAAGCCTGAAAGGACAATCAGAAAATGTGGCGGATACCTGCGGCCACACCGGTCTGGTTGTTCTTGCCCGGCAGTTCGGTCTTCGTGCCGCCAGTCAGCTTGTTGTAGTCCACGGTGCCGTAGACCTGGGTGCGCTTGGACAGCGAGTACTCGGCCAGCAGCACGCCGGTGTAGCGGTTGCCCTGGTTGTTGGACACGCCGTTCGTGTTCTGGACGTGGTCGCCGTAGAACACGCCGGTCAGGGCCAGCGCCGGGGTGACCTGGTAGGTCAGGCCCAGGTAGCCGGTCATGTCCTTGCGCGGGTTTGCCGCGAAGTTGCCGGTCGGGACCGGATTGGCGGTACCGGCTGCCAGTGCGTCGCCGTTCAGGCTGGCGTCGACGCTGCCGGTGCGGTCCAGGCCGCCGATGTAGCCCAGGAAGATCTTTGCCGGGCCGATGCTGTACTTACCTGCCGCGCCCCACATTTGCTGCTTGTTGCCAGCCGTGTCGCGGGTGAGTTGGTATACGCCACCGAAGCCGAACGGGCCAACGGTGTATGCAGCGCGGAAGCCATAGTATTGCGACGAGGTGAAGGAGCCGGCCTTTTCGCCGAAGCCATAGCTGCCGCCCACGTTCAGGCCGCCGAACTTGCCGTCGTAGCTGACTACGTTGTCATTGCGGAAGTTCGTCAGGAAGAACGGCCAGGCGTTGGCGGTGTAGTTACCGATGGTCAGCGGATCGAAGTCGCCGAAGAAAGTAAAGCCCTCGGTGTACTGGCGGCCCAGCTTCACGGTACCGAAGTCGCCGGACAGACCCACATATGCCTGACGGCCGAACAGACGGCCACCCTGGTTTGCCCTGCCGGTATCCGGATCGAAGCCGTTTTCCAACTGGAAGATTGCCTTCAGGTTGTTGCCCAGGGCTTCGCTGCCCTTGATGCCCCAGCGGCTGTTGGTGATCGCGCCGTTGGTCAACTGGTACAGGCTGTCGTTGTTGGCGTTCGAGTTGTTGGTGTAGCGCAGGCTCTGGTCGACGATGCCGTACAGGGTCACCGACGATTGAGCGTAGGCGCTGCCGGCCAGCAGCGTACCAATGGCAAGGGTGAGGGCTGATCTCTTCATGTGGCTCCTTTTCTGTTCTGTATTTGTCTGCGGCCGGATCACGGCGGCGAACGAGGTTTACGTTTCGTGTAAACGCTCGCGGAAATTTAACAAAACAGAAAAGATTTAGACACTAATGCACACTGTTGACGGGCCCTTTGCCGGCAATTGGTGCAAAAGCGTTGCGACGCCGCGACAGAACCATTAAATGGTGCATAGCGAGATGGCGTCGGCGTCATCTCGCTTTCCCCGCGGTCGTGGGGCGCACCGGTGGCGCGCAGGCGTGTGGCTGGCCACGGTATGGCCAGGGAGCTGCGGCATGACGGCCCGCCGCCCGGACTTCGGGCGAGGGGGCGCGGCTTAACCCTGCGGGATCTCGATCTTGACCTCGAGCACCTCGAGGTTGTCCTGGCGCTCCAGGCTCACGCGCAGATCCTGGTCGCTGATCTTCACGTACTTGGAAATCACCGCGACCAGTTCACGCTGCAGGGCGGGGAGATAGTCGGCCGGCGCGGAATGGCCGGTGCGTTCATGGGCGAGGATGATCTGCAGCCGCTCCTTGGCAACCGAGGCGGACTTTTTCTTCTCGCCGAGCAGGAAGGACAGAATCGACATGATGGTGGACCCTCCTTACTTGTTGCCGAAGATGCGCGAAAGCAGCCCCGGCTTCTGGTAGTCGGTGAAGCGCATCGGCTTGTCCTTGCCCAGGAAGCGGTCCACCACGTCGCCATAGGCATCGGCTACGTCGGAGCCTTCCAGGTGGATGGCGGGCGTGCCCTGGTTGGATGCGTGCAGCACCGCCTCGGATTCCGGCACCACGCCGATCAGCTTGATGCGCAGGATTTCCTGGATGTCGGTCAGCGACAGCATTTCGCCGCCATGCACGCGCTTGGGGTTGTAGCGGGTGATCAGCAGGTGTTCCTTGACCGGATCGCCACCGTCCACGGCCCGCTTGGTCTTGGACGAGAGGATGCCGAGGATGCGGTCCGAGTCGCGCACCGAGGACACCTCGGGGTTGGTCACGACCAGTGCCTCGTCGGCGAAATACATCGCCAGCAAGGCGCCGGATTCAATGCCTGCCGGCGAGTCGCAGACGATGTACTCGAAGCCCATCTCGACCAGGCCATTGATGACCTTCTCCACGCCTTCCTTGGTCAGCGCGTCCTTGTCGCGGGTCTGCGAGGCCGGCAGGATGAACAGGTTCTCGCACTTCTTGTCCTTGATGAGGGCCTGGTTCAGGTTGGCCTCGCCTTGCACCACGTTGACCAGGTCATACACGACGCGGCGCTCGCAACCCATGATCAGGTCGAGGTTGCGCAGGCCGACGTCGAAGTCGATCACGGCAGTCTTGTGGCCACGCAAGGCCAGGCCGGCGGAAAAGCTGGCGCTGGTGGTGGTCTTGCCTACGCCTCCCTTGCCGGAGGTCACAACGATGATTTTTGCCATGGCTCTTGGATCCAGTAATGGTTGAAGCTTGCGCTGCTGTGGTTTGGGCTCTGCGGCGGGTGTTACTTCATCCGGAGCGGTTCTAGTATCAGTTTCTCGCCGGCCAGCCGCACCTGGGCCGATTTGCCCAGCACATCGGCGGGCAACGGCAGTTCGGCGGTGCGGTAGATGCCGGCGATCGACAGCAGTTCGGGCTCCAGGCAGGTGCAGAAGATGCGCGCCTGCGCGTTGCCCTTGACGCCCGCCAGCGCGCGGCCGCGCAGCGGGGCATAAATATGGATATTGCCTTCGGCGATCACCTCGGCGCCGTAGCTGACCAGGTCGAGTATCACGACGTCGCCGGCGGCGTAGATCTGCTGGCCGGAGCGCAGCGGCTTGTCGATCAACATGGTGGCCATGCCGCGCGAAGCGGCTTCGGCCAGCGCGGCGGCGGCCGCGGCTTCCACCTCCGCTGCCGCGGCTTTGGCTTCGGCATGCGCCTTCGCTTCGGCCTGTGCCTCGGCCTGGGCTTCGATCCCGGCCGGTGCCGCTACGGCCTGCGGCGCTTCGTCGCGTCCGCCGCGCCGGCTCTGGCTGTCCAGCAGGGGCAGGCCGAACGACTCGGCCCAGCCGCGCTGCGCCTCGCGCGCAACCACGCCGATGGCGCGGGCCTTGAGCAGGGCCAGGGTTTCGATCACGGTGTCCAGTGCGACCCTGTCGTCGCCTTCCAGGCGGCGCAGGTCCAGGGCGACCACATCATTGGAGAAGAAATCGGGGGTCGATTCGAAGCGGGACAGAAGATCGTCCCGCAGCGCTGCGATGTCAGCGGTCTTGAGAGCGAGTAGGAGGGCGTCGACATTGCCACTGCGCAGCTCGAAGCGTGGCGATTTCTTCTGGGACATAGTCGGTGACCGTGGAAATGGGACATTCTAACTTCGTCTGGGTGCAGAACTGTAACAAATGACCGATGCAGGCAGGCCAGTGCCGGATGCGGCGCGTTGATGGCCCGTTTTCCCGGGCGGATGCATTGTCTTCGGCGCCGCGCGCAGGCGGCGGCACACCGGCGCGCCGTTCCGCCGTCGCTCTTGTTACGATTGCGCCATCTGAACAACGGAGTGCTCATGGGCGCGATCGTCAATAGTGTGGCCTACCGGGGCGGCAAGCGGGTGGGCGACGTGGCCGTGGACGAAATCAGCGAGTCACTCGCCGTGCCCGGCACCTTTGTGTGGCTGGGACTGCACGAACCGGACCTGGCGCTGCTGCGCAAGGTGCAGCAGGAGTTCGGCCTGCACGACCTGGCGGTGGAGGATGCCCTGGACGCGCACCAGCGGCCCAAGCTGGAAACCTACGGCGACTCCATCTTCATCGTGCTCAACACCGCCCAGCTGGTGGACGAGGAAGTGGTGGTGGGCGAGACCCACCTGTTCGTCGGTCCCAACTATGTGATATCGGTCCGCCACGGCGTGAGCAGCAGCTACGCGCCGGTGCGCGAGCGCTGCGAGAGCGATCCGCGCGCGCTGGCCAACGGCCCGGGCTATGTGCTCTACGCACTGATGGATTTCGTGGTCGATCACTACATGCCCATCGTCACCCGGCTCGAGGACGCCTTCGAGCGGCTTGAGGAAGGCATTTTCCGCGACGAGTTCGACCGCGCCGCGATCGAACGCCTGTACCACATCAAGCGCCAGGTGCTGCGCCTGCGCAATGCGGTTTACCCGATCGAGGAAATCTGCGGGCAACTGATCCGCTTGCACGAGGAGCTGGTGCCCAAGGAACTGCGCGCGTACTTCCGCGATATCGCGGACCATGCCAGCCGCCTGGTGCGCACCCTCGACGTGGTGCGCGAGATGCTGACCACCGCGGTGCAGGTGAATCTGGCGCTGGTCACCGTGGGCCAGAACGAGGTGGTCAAGCGCCTTGCCGGCTGGGGCGCCATCCTGGCCATTCCCACGGTGGTGTTCAGCCTGTACGGCATGAACTTCAGCTTCATGCCTGAGCTGCAGTTCCACTATGCGTATCCGGTGGTGGTCGGTGTGACGGTGCTGGCCTGCGGCGGCCTCTGGCGCAAGCTGCACAAGTCGGGCTGGATCTGAGGCGCGTGGCGCGGCCGCCCGGCCGCCGGCACCACGCCGGCCGGCAGCCCACGGGGGCCGCCGCGACTCCGGTCACACCGCCTTCCTCGCTTCCCCCTCCCGCTTCCCGATGCTTTGGCGGCACGCCATGCCATGTTTATGGGATTCCCTCCTTCCGGCGCGCTGGATAGTCTGGCCCCCGGTCCGCGCCCGTGCGTGGGCCGGGTTGGCGTGGGTCGCGCCACCGGACGCGCCATGGCGCGGCAAACAAGGTCACTAGAACACAAGAAGTGCAGCATCCATTCTCGGGGGGGAGAAATCCAATGAAGCTTCAATTTCAGACATTCGGGGTCGCGCTGAGCGGCGCGGCGCTGCTGGCGCTGGCCGCCTGCGGCGGCGGAAGCAGCGATAGCGCCAGCAGCGGTTCCACCAGCGACAAGCCGGTCGTGGCCGTGGCCGCGTCCGCGGTGACTGGCACGGCCGCCACCGGCGCCGCCCTCGCCAACGCCAAGGTGGCCATTACCGACAGCGCGGGCGCCTCGCCCTGCCAGGAAGCCGCGGTCACCACCAGCGCGCTGGGCACCTACACCTGCACCCTGAAGACGGGCGTGGTGGCGCCGTTCTTCGTGGTCGTCACGGACCCCACCGGCAACACCGCCCCGCTGGTCAGTGTGAGCACCGTCACGCCGGCCGCCGGCGCCAAGCTGACGCTCAACGCCACGCCGTTGACCACGGCCATCGTGGCGCAACTCGCCGCCGACGGCAATCCGCTGACTGTCGTCAGTGGCAAGACGGTGGACGCCGCCGCCTTGCAAAAGGTCACCGCCAATGTGGTCGCGCAGCTCGCCAGCGTGCTCGCCGCCATCGGAGCGCCCGCCAGCTACGATCCGTTCTCGACCGCCATTACCGCTGCCACGGCGGCCGGCGTGGGCAATACCGCCGACCAGGTGCTCGACATCGTCAAGGTGGTCACGGACCCGGCCACCGGCAAGCTGGCGCTGACCACCGTCGACAACCCGACGCCCATAGCCATTGCTACCGCCACCAGCACCGGCGGCACGCTCGCCGCGCCGCCCGCCGCCGTCGCGGCCCTGCCGCAGGCCGCACAGGCCGTCGCCAAGGGGCTCTCGGCCTGCTTCGCGCTGCCCGTCGCGCAGCGCGTGACGTCCTCCAATGCCAACCTGAGCGCGTCGCAGGGCGGCCCGGAGGTCGACGGGGTGGCGTCCGCATGCCAGAACATCGCTGCCGACAGCAGCAACGCAGCCGGTATCGATTTCCTGCAAAACGGCTTCTACTTCGGGCAATTGCTCTACGGCATCCTGACCAGCGATACCATGACGGGCGCACAGTTCAGCGTGCCGGAAATCATGGCGTTCTATCCCGCCGCGTCGACGGCCTCGGGGCGTGACGAAGCCATCTTCAACATCCGGTACCTGGACGCCGGCGGCAACCCCGGCAACATCATCACGACGGCACGCAATATCGCCAACGGCGCGACCAGCGCGCATCCCTCGAACTGGTGGCTGGTCGGCAACCAGCAGCCCGTCGATGTGACCGTCAAGCTCCAGATCCGGCGTGTCGAACAGCTCAACCCCGGCTTCAGCAAGAACAACAATAACTACAGCCACTTCCAGAGCGGCATCCAGTTCATGATCAACGCCACGGGCCCGGGCAGCGTCGTCAACAACGCCCCCCTGAGCTATGCGCGCGTGACCGGGCCCGGCTTGCCGAGCAATGGCATTGTCTATATTGCGCCGGTCCCGGCCGAAGTAGGCCAGACCTACATGGACGTGAGCAACAAGACCGGTACGGTGCCCGTCACCGCCCAGTGCGGCAACGAGTTCAGCCCGCCCTCGCCGTCGTACAACTGCCCGAACTTCTGGTTCTCGCGGACTGCGGGCCTCAGCGGCAGCGCGGCCAGCACGCTGGCGGGCAATCCCGCCGGCCTGGCGTGGGCGCAAGCAGCGGACAACGCCGATGCCTCCAAGGTGGTCAAGGGTGCGAAGTACCGCATCGAGCTGTTCCATGGCACCAACACCACGCCGACCTACAGCTACAACAAGACCCTGCTGAGCGACCTCGTGCCGGCCACCCAAGGGGTGAACCTGCCGTGGAACACGCTGGGCAGTCAGTCGCTGGCCGCGCTGGACCCGTCCAACGCCAGCCTGGCTGGCGCGCAGACGTCGCTGACGGCGGACTGGGTGCAGAATGTCTCCGCCCAGCAGATCGGCAGCGTTGCCGTCTCGGTCGACAGCAACGGCACCTGGAGCACATCCATGCCAGCGCCCAAGGGCGCGACCTCGATCGTGGTCAATGCGGCGGTGCCGGCCTTCTCGGCCAATACCACGCGCGGCCTGCTGTTCGGGTACCGGATGCTGGACAACAGCAACAAGTCGGTGGTCTACACCTACAACTGATTCCAGGAATCAGGCGCTCCTGACGCGGCCGGCGCCACAGCCGGCTTCGGCGTCCTGCATAGCCCCGCAAGGCCAAAAGGCCTGCGGGGCCTTTTTTTCGCCCCGGCACGCCGCGCCACGGCCGCGGAGGAGGCTGCAGCGCACTTGCGCGCCGTCTTTACGCGATCTTTATATCTTCTTTACACCCCCGCCTCCCCTCTCTACCCCGTTTTTACCGCGCCATCCCTAATCTGCCATCTGTGAATCACTCACGGTGTGTTGCCATGGACGGGATCTATTTCATTGGTTTGTTGCTGTTCGGTGCGCTGACTGGCGCACTGCTGGCCTTATGCGCCGCGCTGGGAAGCAAACCGCCCGGCGCGGCCGAGGGGCCGGGCGCGGAGGGTGCCGAAGTGCGCCGCAAGGACAGCGCCACCGACAGGAGGCTGTGATGGACTGGGCTGACCTGCTGGGCGGCGTGCTCGCCGTCGCTGTTTTTATCTACCTCCTGATCGCCCTGTTCCGGCCGGAGAAATTCTGATGTCAACCGAATTCCTGGGACTTCTGGTCCTCTACCTGGCTATCCTGCTGGCGCTCGCGCCCTTCGTGGGGCGCTATATCCGCCGCGCGATGGAGGACGAGCGCTACCTCGCCACAGCCTGGGGCCGACCGCTGGAGCGCGTGCTGTACCGCGTGGCCGGCGTGCGCGCCAATGCCGAGATGGGCTGGAAGCAGTACGCCGTCGCGGTCATCGCCTTCAATATGCTGGGCGTGGTGGCCGTCTACGTGCTGCAGCGCGTGCAGGTCTGGCTGCCGCTCAACCCGCAAGGCTTTGGCGCCGTCACGCCGGACTCCGCCTTCAACACAGCCGTCAGCTTCGTCTCCAACACGAACTGGCAGGGCTATGCGGGCGAATCCACCATGAGCTACCTGACGCAGATGCTGGCGCTCACAGTGCAGAACTTCTTCTCGGCGGCCACCGGCATCGCCGTGGTATTCGCGCTGATCCGCGGCTTCGCGCGGCAGAGTGCAACCACCATCGGCAACTTCTGGGTGGACATGACGCGCTGCACGCTCTACGTGCTGGTGCCGATCTCCGCCGCCATCGCGCTGGCGCTGGTCAGCCAGGGCGTGATCCAGAATTTCGACAGCTATAAGGAAGTCACGCTGGTGACGCCGGTCGAGTACAGCCAGCCCAAGGTGGACGCAGCCGGCCAGCCCGTGCTCGACGCCAAGGGCGCGCCCGTGACGGAGGCCATGAAGACCGACAAGCAGACGCTGGCAATGGGCCCGGTGGCTTCGCAGGAAGCCATCAAGATGCTCGGCACCAATGGCGGCGGCTTCTTCAACGCCAACTCGGCCCATCCCTACGAGAACCCGACGGAGCTCGCCAACCTGATCCAGATGCTGGCCATCTTCCTGATTCCGGCGGCCTTGTGCTTCACCTTCGGCGAGATGGTCAAGGACCGCCGCCAGGGCGTTGCGATCCTGGCCTCGATGGCGGTGATCTTTATCGTCATGGCGTGCGTGGCGGCGCTCTCCGAGCAGATGGCCAACGCCGCGCTGGCGGGATTGCCGATCGACCACGCGGCCAGCGCGTTGCAGGCCGGCGGCAATATGGAAGGCAAGGAAACGCGCTTCGGCATTGCCGCCACCGCGTTGTTCGCCACCATCACCACGGCGGCATCGTGCGGCGCGGTCAACGCCATGCATGACTCCTTCACCGCCATCGGCGGCCTGGTGCCGATGCTGCTGATGCAGCTTGGCGAGGTGGTGTTCGGCGGCGTCGGCTCGGGCCTGTACGGCATGCTGGTGTACGCGGTGCTGGCGGTGTTCATCGCAGGATTGATGATCGGCCGCACGCCGGAGTACCTGGGCAAGAAGATCGAGACCTACGAGATGAAGATGACTGCCGTGGCGATCCTCGTCACGCCCTTGCTGGTGCTCCTGGGCACGGCGGTGGCGGTGATGGTGGAGCCGGGCCGCGCCGGTGTGTTCAACCCTGGCACGCACGGCTTCTCGGAAATCCTCTATGCGTTCTCGTCGGCCGCCAACAACAACGGCAGCGCCTTTGGCGGCTTATCGGCCAACACCCCCTTCTACAACGTGGCGCTGGCCGCGGCGATGTGGTTCGGGCGCTTCTGGATCATCGTGCCGATTCTCGCCATGGCGGGTTCGCTGGCGGCCAAGCGCCGGCTTCCGGTCACCGGCGGCACCATGCCCACGCACGGTCCCCTGTTTGTGGTGCTGCTGGTTGGCTCGGTGCTGATGGTGGGCGCGCTGACCTATATCCCGGCGCTCGCGCTGGGTCCGGTGGCGGAGCAATTGCAGCCCCCCGCGGTGACGGCGGCGGGCAAGTGACGGAGCGCCTGCCGCGCGGCGACCCGCGCGGCATGGCGAGGCAGCAAACCAGCAAGCAATGAGGGCTGCCGTCCGCGCAGGCGGCGCCGGCCCTCAAGAAAAGCGTATCAGCGTATTGCGGAGAAACGCATGCAACAAGAATCCATGGTGACGCGCGGCAAGACTGCCGGCGCGGCACCGGCAAACACGACGCCGGCGACCAGCGTGGCCACGCCGGCCCACGGATCCGGCAAGGGCGGCGGCCATCATCGTCCGGCGCGCGGCGGCATGTTCGCGCCCGAGCTGGTCAAGCCGGCCCTGCTCGACTCGGTGAAGAAGCTCTCGCCGCGCGACCAGTTGCGCAACCCGGTGATGTTCGTGGTCTACGCGGGCAGCATCCTGACCACTATCCTGTTTTTCCGTGCCTTGTTCGCGCCAGCTACGGCGGGCGGCGAGAGCGCCGGCTTCATCCTTGCGGTATCGGTGTGGCTGTGGTTCACCGTGCTGTTCGCCAACTTTGCCGAAGCGCTGGCCGAAGGGCGCAGCAAGCAGCAGGCCGAGGCGCTGCGCGGGCTCAAGACCACGGTCACCGCCAAGCTGATCAAGGAAGGCCGGCGCGACTACCGCGCCGCCGGCGCCACGGAGCCGCGCGGCGCCGCCGCGCTGCGCCGTGGCGACGTGGTGCTGGTCGAGGCCGGCGACATGGTGCCTGGCGACGGCGATGTGATCGAAGGCGTGGCCTCGGTGGACGAGAGCGCCATCACCGGCGAATCGGCGCCGGTGATCCGCGAGTCGGGCGGAGATTTCTCTTCAGTCACGGGCGGCACGCGCGTGCTGTCCGACTGGATCGTGGTGCGCATCACCACCAATCCGGGCGAGAGCTTTATCGACCGCATGATCACCATGGTCGAAGGCGCCAAGCGCCAGAAGACGCCCAACGAACTGGCGCTGACCATCCTGCTGGTCGGGCTGACCATCGTGCTGCTGCTGGCCACCGCCACGCTGCAGCCGTTCTCGGTGTTCAGCGTACTCGTGGCCAAGGCCGGCATGCCGGTCACCATCACCGTGCTGATCGCGCTGTTGGTGTGCCTGATCCCGACCACCATCGGTGGCCTGCTGTCGGCCATCGGCGTGGCGGGCATGAGCCGCATGATGGAAGCCAATGTGATCGCCACCTCGGGCCGCGCGGTGGAAGCCGCGGGCGACGTGGACGTGCTGCTGCTCGACAAGACCGGCACCATCACGCACGGCAACCGCCAGGCCTCGCGCTTTATCGCCGCGCCCGGCGTGTCGGCGCAGCAACTGGCCGAAGCCGCCTGGCTGTCGTCGCTGGCCGACGAAACGCCGGAAGGCCGCAGCATCGTGACGCTGGCGCGCCAGCAGGCCGGCGCGGCTACGCCCGATATCAGCGCGCTGCGCCCGATCTTCGTGCCGTTCACCGCGCAGACCCGCATGAGCGGCGTGGATGCCGGCGGCCGCAGCGTGCGCAAGGGCGCCGCCGATGCCGTGCGCAAGTATGTGACCGAGCGCGCCGGCAAGTTCCCCGACGCGGTGATGCAGGCCGTGGATGATGTGGCGCGCGCCGGCAGTACGCCGCTGGTGGTGGCGGAATCCAGCGCCGATGGCGAGAACGTGCGCGTGCTCGGCGTGGTCGAGCTCAAGGACATCGTCAAGGCCGGCATCCGCGAGCGCTTCGGCGAGCTGCGCAAGATGGGCATCAAGACCGTGATGATCACCGGCGACAACCGCCTGACCGCGGCGTCGATCGCCGCCGAGGCCGGCGTCGATGACTTCCTTGCCGAAGCCACGCCCGAAGCCAAGCTCAAGCTGATCCGCGACTACCAGGCCGAAGGCCGCCTGGTGGCGATGACCGGCGACGGCACCAACGACGCCCCCGCGCTGGCGCAGGCCGATGTGGCCGTGGCGATGAACAGCGGCACGCAGGCGGCCAAGGAAGCCGGCAATATGGTCGACCTCGACAGCAATCCGACCAAGCTGATCGAGATCGTCGAGATCGGCAAGCAGATGCTGATGACGCGCGGCTCGCTGACCACCTTCAGCGTGGCCAACGACGTGGCGAAGTATTTCGCCATTATCCCGGCCGCCTTCGCCACCACGTATCCGCAGCTCAACCAGCTCAACGTGATGGGTTTGTCGACGCCGGCCTCGGCCATCTTGTCGGCGGTGATCTTCAACGCGCTGATCATCGTGGTGCTGATTCCGCTGGCCTTGCGCGGCGTGGTGTACCGCCCGCTCGGCGCCGCCGTGCTGCTGCGGCGCAACCTGCTGGTGTATGGGCTGGGCGGCATCCTGGTTCCGTTCGTCGGCATCAAGGTGATCGACATGATCCTGGCGCTGTTCGGCTGGGTCTGAGCGCGTCGAACGCGTGGCATGTTAACGGAGCAATCAATGAATACGAAAGTCCAGACCGCGCAGCCTGTTGCGCCCATCCAGGGTGGCCTGCTGCGGCCCTTGCTGACGGTGTTTGTCGTGCTGTCGGCCGTCACCGGGCTGTTGTATCCCGGCGTGATCACCGGCATTTCGAGTGCGGTGTTTCCGCATGAGGCGGCAGGCTCGCTGATCGTCAAGGACGGCAAGGCCGTTGGTTCGGAACTGATCGGCCAGCCGTTCTCTGACCCCAGGTACTTCTGGGGCCGCTTGTCGGCTACCGCGCCCATGCCGTATAACGCGGCAGCATCCGCCGGCTCCAACCTCGGCCCGAGCAATCCTGCGCTGACCGATGCGGCGCGTGGCCGCATCGAAGCGCTGCGCGAGGCCGATCCCGGCAACCAGGCGCCGGTACCGGTGGATCTGGTGACCGCTTCAGGCAGCGGGCTCGATCCGCACATCAGCCCGGCCGCGGCGCAGTATCAGGCGCCACGCGTGGCCCGGCTGCGCGGCCTGCCCCTGGAGCGCGTGCAGGCGCTGATTGCGGCGAACACGGACGGGCCGCTGCTGGCGGTGATGGGCGATCCGGTGGTGAATGTGCTGAAGCTGAATCTCGCGCTGGATGGCGAGAAGCGGTGAGGTTGGGGGGCCATTGGCGCGCTGGCAATGCCCGCTGGTTTGCGCCCCTCTCCAGGAGGGGAGAGCGAGTGACAGCCGTCGGCATGGCAAACGGTTCTTGCGCACCAGGCGTGGCACAATCGTTTGTATCCATCCCTCTCCCGGGCAATGACCCCCACCATGCCTGACACCGCCACGCGCGACGCCCCCGGCCGGCCCGATCCCGATGCCTTGCTGCAACGCATGCAGGAGGAGGGCGAGCGCGCCGCACGCGGCAAGCTGCGTGTGTATTTCGGCGCTTCCGCCGGCGTCGGCAAGACCTTCGCCATGCTGACCGCCGCGCGGGCGCTGCGCGAGCAAGGCAGCGACGTGGTGATCGGCGTGGTGGAAACCCACGGTCGCGCCGAGACCGAGGTGCTGATCGTGGGGCTGGAGCGGCTGCCGATGAAGGCCATGCCGCATCACAAGCTCGACGACCACGTGCTGCACGAGTTCGACCTGGACGGCGCCCTGGCCCGGCGCCCGGCGCTGATCCTGGTCGACGAGCTGGCGCATTCCAACGCGCCCGGCAGCCGTCACCCCAAGCGCTGGCAGGACATCGAGGAACTGCTGTCGGCCGGCATCGATGTCTGGACCACCGTCAATGTCCAGCATCTGGACAGCCTCAACGAGGCGGTGGGCGGCATCACCGGCATCCGCGTGTGGGAGACCGTGCCCGACACGGTGTTCGACGACGCCGACGAAGTCATCCTGGTGGACCTGCCCGCCGACGAACTGCTGCGGCGGCTGCGCGACGGCAAGGTCTACCTGCCGGAACAGGCACGGACCGCGGCCAGCAACTTCTTCCGCAAGGGCAACCTGATCGCGCTGCGCGAACTGGCGCTGCGCCGCACCGCCGACCGCGTCGACGACGATGTGCGCGCCTACCGGCACGCCGAATCGATCCGCCCGGTGTGGCGCACGCGCGAAGCGGTGCTGGCCTGCATCGGCACGGGCGACGATGCGGCGCAGGTGGTCAAGAGCGCGCGCCGGCTGGCCGGGCAGCTCGATTGCGACTGGCATGTGGTGACGGTGGCCACGCCGCGGCTGGCGCGGTTCGCCGAACAGGAGCGCGCGAACATCGAGGAGGCGATGCGGCTGGCCGAAGAGCTCGGCGCGCGCACCGAGACCCTGGCCGGCAGCGATATCGTGCAGGCGGTGGCGGGCTATGTGCGGCGCCACAATCTCACCAAGGTAGTGGTCGGGCGTGCGCCAGGAACCTGGCACCATAGTGGCGGCAGCCCGCTGGCGCGCGCGCGGGAGCTGCTGGCACTGGGCCTGTCGCCGTTCCTGGGCGCGCGCGCCTGGCTGTTCGGGCGCCATAGCTTTGCCGATTCGCTGGCGCTCGGCTGCCCGGAGATCGATGTGATCCGTGTCGCCGCCGATGCCATGGGCGCCGACACGCGCGGCCGTGCGCAACCGGTGTCCGGGCGCGCCGACGTGCGCGAGGATCCGGCGCGCAATGACGACAGCAGCGCGGTGGCGCGCCGCATCGACTACCTGTGGGCGGTTGCGTGGTGCGGCGGCGCCAGCTTGTTGTCGGCGCTGACGCGGCCTTGGTTCGACCTGGTCAATATCGCGATGTTGTTCCTCGCGGCGGTGGTCGGCGTGGCGCTGCGCCACGGCCGCGGCCCTGCCGCGCTGGCCTCGGTGCTATCGGTGGCGGCTTTCGATTTCTTCTTCGTGCCGCCGCGCATGTCCTTCGCGGTCAGCGACGTGCAATACCTGGTGACGTTCGTGGTGATGCTGGCGGTGGGCCTGGTGATCGGCCAGCTGACAGCCGGGCTGCGTGAGCAGGCCCAGGTTTCGGTTGAGCGCGAGACCGATGCCCGCACCCTCTATGAGCTGGCGCGCGAGTTGTCCGCCGCGCTGATGCCAGAGCAGATCATCGAGATCAGCGGCCGCTTCCTGCACGCCGCGCTGGGGGCGCGTTCGGCGTTCTTCCTGGTGTCGCCCAAGGGGCGGCTGATGCCGCCGGTAATCGATCCCGCGCAGCGCGGCAGCGACGCCATCGACCCGGTGCTGGCGCAATGGGTATTCGATCATGGCCAGCCCGCAGGCACCGGCACCCACACGCTGCCGGGCAGCACCGTACTCTACCTGCCGCTCAAGGCGCCGATGCAGACGCGCGGCGTGCTGGCGGTGGAGCCGCAGGAGTGGCGCGCCTTCGCGCGGCCCGAGCGGCGCCGGCAGATCGATGTGTTCGCCACGCTGATCGCGATCGCCATCGAGCGCCTGCATTATGTGGAGGTGGCGCAGCAGGCGCTGGTGTCGATGGAGTCGGAGCGGCTGCGCAGCTCGCTGCTGGCCGCCGTCTCGCACGATCTGCGCACGCCGCTGACCAGCCTGATCGGCATGGCCGAAACCATGCAGCGCACCGAACCGCCGCTGCCTCCGCCGCTGTCCGAAACCGTGGACGCGATGCGCGAGCAGGCCCTGCGCATGCGTACCATGGTGGTCAACCTGCTCGACATGGCGCGCCTGCAAAGCCGCGATGTACGCATGCAGAAGGAGTGGCAATCGCTTGAAGAGCTGGTGGGCGCGGCGCTGGCCGGCATGCGCGACGCGCTCTCGCGGCACCGCGTGTCGGTGGCCGATCTGTCGGCGTTGCCGCTGGTGGAGTGCGACGCGGTGCTGATGGAGCGGGTGCTGTGCAACCTGCTGGAGAATGCCGCCAAGTACACGCCGCCGGGCACCGGCATCCGCATTGCCGGCGAGGTGGCTGACGCGGAGGTGCGGCTCGTGGTGGAGGACGACGGCCCCGGCGTGCCGCGCGGACAGGAGCTGTCGATCTTCCAGAAATTCACGCGCGGCGAGCGCGAGTCGGCCACCGCCGGCGTGGGCCTGGGGCTCGCCGTTTGCGAAGCCATCGTGCAGGCGCACGGCGGGCGCATCTGGGTGGAAAGCGCCGGCGTGGCGCGTGCCGGTGGCACGCAGGGTACCGGCGCGCGATTCGTGGTGGCGCTGCCGCGCGGCAATCCGCCGGCGATCGAGCCGGAGCCGCCCGAGCTCGCGCACGAAGCAGCAAACAAGGAATCCAACCGAAATGACGTTTGAATTTTCGCCCACGGTATTGCTGGTCGAAGACGAGCCGCATATCCGGCGTTTCGTGCGCGAGGCATTGCAGGCGGAGGGCTGCACCGTGCATGAGGCCGAGACGCTCAAGCGCGGCCTGATCGATGCCGGCACGCGCCAGCCCGACGTGGTGATCCTCGACCTGGGCCTGCCCGACGGCGACGGCATGACGCTGATCCGCGAGATGCGCACCTGGACCGAAGTACCGGTGCTGGTGCTGTCGGCGCGCACCGGCGAAGCCGACAAGATCGCCGCGCTCGATGCCGGCGCCGACGACTACCTGACCAAGCCCTTCGGCGTGGGCGAGCTGATCGCGCGCGTGCGCGTGCTGCTGCGCCGGCATGCCAAGATCAATCCGCAAGGCACGCCGCTGGTTACCTTTGGCGAAGTGCGGATCGACCTGGCCAACCGGGTAGTCACGCGCGCCGGCGACGACGTGCATCTCACGCCGATCGAATACCGCCTGCTGGCCGTACTGATCGCGCATCGCGGCAAGGTGATGACGCATCGCGAGCTGCTGCGTGAAGTGTGGGGGCCCGCGCATTCCGAGAGCAGCCATTACTTGCGGGTGTACATGGGGCACCTGCGGCACAAGCTGGAAACCGATCCCGCGCAGCCTTCGCATCTGATGACGGAGGTGGGGGTGGGGTACCGGTTCGTGGGGTGACAGGGCGGCCGTACGCAACAGGTTTGAAATCACTGAAAAAACTGACAAAAGCTGACATGGCCCGGGGAAGCGAAAAAGCCCGGTCGGCGGTGGGATATAGTCATGCCCTTTCCGCCAAACGCCAGCTGAGGGGGCAATGGTTCGGCTCTTCCTGATTGTTCTCTTGTGCTGGGTGGGCCAGTCCGCGGCATGGGCGGAAGTGCGTTTGCCGCAGTCGGGGGAGGTCTCCCTTGGCCAGCATTGGGAACTGCTGCGCGATCCGCAGGATGCGCTGACCGTGGCGCAGCTATCCCGGCCCGAGACCGCGGCCGCCTTCCAGCCCCAGGACTCGCCTCCCGCCCTTGGTTACGTGAAGGGGACCGTCTGGCTGCGCATCACCCTGACGCGGCCGGCGCAAGCCGCACCGATATGGCTGCTGCAGTTGCGCTCGGCGCTGCTGGACGACGTCACCCTGTTCCTGCCGCAGCGTGGGGGCGGGTACGAGCAGCGGGTGGCTGGCGACAGGCAGCCGGTCGCGGGGCGTGACGTGAATTACCGCAGCCCGGTGTTCCGGCTCGACCTGCCGGCGGACCAGCCGGTCACCCTGTATCTGCGCGTGCGCAGTACCAGCACACTGAGCTTTCCCCTGGTGGTGTGGTCGCCAGAAGCGTTCATTTCCTTTATCGGCACCGAACTGCTTCTGTTTGGCTTGTTCTACGCGGCGCACCTGGTCTTGCTGATCACCAGCGTCTGGTTCTATTGGGTGACCCGCAATATTTCCTTCGGGCTGTTCAGTCTTACCGTGCTGGCCAATCTGTTTATTTCGCTGGGCGCCGAAGGTTTCACCTATCAGTATCTGCTGCGCGAATGGCCGCTTGCGAGCGAAACCCTTTACGTGCTGAGCTGGTTTTCCGTGACGCCACTTGGCGTCATGTTCACGGCGCACTATCACGGCCTGTTCGAGGCGCCCTGGCGGCGTTGGGCGGTCGGCTTCTCCCTGCTGACCTGGGGTGTGGCCCTGGTTTCGGCATCCTGGCTGCTCCTGGACAATGTCTGGTGGATACGTCCACTGGCCCTGCTGTGGGGTATCGCCATCATGGTGATACAGCTGATCGTTGCCACGGTGATGGCCTGGCGCGGCCAGAAGGCCGCGCGGGTGCTGGTGTTTGTCCTGGTTCTCCTGCTGGGCGGCACCGTGTTGCGCCTGGCGCGCAATGTCGGCTGGATCGATCCCGGCTCGTTCGTCGACAACGCCAACTACCTGGGCATGGTGGCTTTCCTGCTTATCATGAATTCGGCCATCAGCTGGCGATACACGGATATGCGGGCCGAAAAAGAAGCCGCGCAGGCCGAAGCCTTGCGCGTGGCCCATCAGGCCGAGCGCGATCTGGAACTCAAGGTTGCCCTGCGCACGCAGGCGCTCAGAGATGCCATGGCGCAGGTGGAGGCGTCCCTGTCGCTGGAGCGCCGGGCGCAGGAAGAGCAGCGGCAGTTCCTGTCCACGGTGTCGCATGAACTGCGCACGCCGCTGGCCGTGATCGATGCGACGGCCCAGAACCTGGACCTGGACGATGCCCACGATGATCCGCGGACCTCGGCCCGGTACCAGAAGATCCTGCGTGCCACGCAGCGCCTGACCATGCTGCTGAATGACTCGTTGCATGAGGATGGCTTCGAGCTGCTGCGGCATGGCTCCCGGCCTTCGCGCACCAGTCTGCCGGACTTGCTGGAGGATGCCGCGGCGGCAGCCCGTTTGCTTTCGGAGGGGCACCAGCTGGAGGTTGACGGGAGCCGCTTGCCGGAGGCCTTCCTGTGCGATGCCAGCCTGTTGCGGCTGGCGTTGCGCACGCTGGCCGACAATGCGGTGAAGTACACACCCGTGGGCAGCCGGGTGGTCCTGGGCGGCAGGTTGGTGGCCGCAGGCGTGGAGCTGGAGGTGCGGGACAACGGGCCGGGCATCGATCCGGCGGACCTGCCGCGCATATTCGATCGCTTTTATCGCGGCCAGAATGCCGGGCAGAAGCCCGGGACCGGGCTAGGCTTGTCGCTGGCCCGGCGCATGGTGGAAATGCAGGGCGGCACATTGGCTTTGGAAAGCATGCCGGGGCAGGGCTGTCGCGCGAGGATTTTCCTGCCGTCGGCGCAGCCGGGCCTGCAGGCCGGCAATCAGGCCAGCGAGATGGGCGCGGTGAACGTGTAGCCTTTCCGGTGGGCGGTCCTGAGCGGCAACTCAGTTCCCGATTCGCTCCGCCAGCGCTGCCGGAGACGGCTGACCATGGTTTCCAGCCGGCGTTCGTCGTAGCTTAGCCAGTCGAAGCCGAAGCCTTCGGCGATCTGGCGGCGATTGACGGGCTGGGCCGGGTTGCGTGCCAGCATCTCGAGCAATTTGCTCTCATTGGAGGAGACGGCCAGGCGGTCTCCGGCCGGCGCGACCAGCGTGCAGGCCTGGCGGTCGAGCCGCCAGTTGGCAATCACCCGGCGGCTCAGGGCGCGAAGGATGGCGTCGAATTCCAGCAGTTTGACGGGCTTGACCAGATAGTGGTCCGCCCCGCCGTTCAGGCCGTGGATCTTGTCCTGCGATTCGCCGCGGGCCGTGAGCATGACGATGCCGCAGCCGGGCCGTTCCTGTCTTAGCCGGCTTGCCGCATCAAAACCGGTTCCGTCGGGCAGCATGACATCGATGACGGCAATTTCCGCCTGCGCGGCCAGCGGCAGGAATTCCGCCAGGCTGCCTGCCTGGCTTACCATCCAGCCGCGCTTTTGCAGGAAAGCCGCCAGTTCCTCGCGTAGCTCGATCTCATCCTCGAGCAAGATGACATTGCCCATCCCAATACCTTGCAGCGGTTACCTTAAATGATCGTGGCCAGGGCAGGTTTCAGCCTGCTCCTGCGATATTACGGTAAGAATGGGTGGAATCTTAACCCCTGGGCTGCATCTCTGCCTAATCGACCCTGCCCCCGCTGCGAGGCCCGCTCACAACTGACCGCTCACCACACGCCAAAGAACACGCCCGCCTGCTTATACACATTGGTCTTCGCCGCCACTTCCGCACTGCTGACCGTGGTGCGTGGCTTCAGCGTGCAGAACCATTCCAGCAGATGCCCCCGCATGGCCGAGCGGATCGGCTCATGGCCGGCATCCCCGCCCAGGTCGAAGAACTCATCGGGGTCGCGCTCCAGGTCGAACAGCTGCGGGCGGAAGCCCTGCCAGTGAACATACTTCCAGCGGGCGTTGCGGACCATCCAGGCTCGGCATTCGCCCGGGTGCCGGCCCAGCGCCACGCGCGCGCCGCGATAGGCGTAGTCCAGCTCCGACACCACGAAATCGCGCCACGGACCGGCGCTGCGCGCGCGCGTGAGATCCAGCAGCGAGCGGCCTTCGACGCGATGGTCGGCCGGCGGCAGGCCCAGGGCGTCCAGCACGGTCGGCACCACGTCCACGGCGGAGACCATGCGCGCATCGACGCTGCCGCGCGTGGCATCGGCGTCGGGCGATGGGTCGTAGACGATCAGCGGGATATTCTGCACGGTGTCGTAGAACTGCTCCTTCTCGCCGAGCCAGTGATCGCCGAGGAAGTCGCCGTGATCGGCGGTGAAGACGATCAGCGTATCTTCCCAGCGGCCCAGGCGTTCGAGCTGCTCCCACAGCTCGCCAAGCCGGTCGTCGATCTGCTGCACCAGCCCCTGATAGGCGGGGCGAACCGTGTCCGAGACTTCGCTGCGCATGAAGTTGGCGCATTCCTCCTGCGTGCGGTATGCGTCCAGCACCGGGTGCGGGTCCTCCAGCTCCGCGTCGTGGCGCTTGAGCGGCAGGCAGTCGTCCAGCGAGTAAGCCGCGTGGTAAGGCGCCGGTGCCATATAGGGCCAGTGCGGCTTGACCAGCGAGAGATGCAGTACCCACGGATCGTCGCCACGCGTGGCGATGTACTGCATGGCCTGGCCTACCGTATAGGCCGTCTCCGAATGCGGCTCCGCCACGCGCGCCGGCAGGCCTGCATTGCGCATCTGCCAGCCCGACACGATCTCGCCCTGCGCGTTCTCCGCGCTGATCACGTAATCGGTCCAGGGATCGGCGCTGTCGTAGCCCTGCTGGCGCAGCCAGTCGGCATAGGCGCCGCGGGGCTCGGCATGATGGCCGTCATGACGGTCGACTTCGACAAAATGCCCGCTGCGCAGCAGCGTTTCCAGCTCGCTGCCGCCGTCGAGGTGCAGGCGTTTCATGTTGGCGTTGTCGGGCATGACGTGGGTCTTGCCGGCGAGCGCCAGTGAGCGGTGACTGTCCTTCAGGTACTCGCCCAGCGTCACTTCGCCGACCGACAGCGGCACGCGATTCCAGGTGGCGCCGTGGCTGCTGGGGTAGCGGCCGGTGTAGAAGCTCATGCGGCTCGGGCCGCACACGCCGGAGGTGACGAAGGCCTTGGTGAAGCGCACGCCGCGCGCGGCGAGGGCGTCGATGTTCCTGGTGCGCAGGGTGGGGTGGCCGTAGCAGGTCAGGTGGTCCTGACGCAACTGGTCGCACATGATGAAGAGGGTGTTTCTCGTGGACATGGCTTTCCTGACGATCTGCCTGGGGTCGGACGATTGCCGCCCGACCCGGATTCCATCAACTCAACAAATAACAGAATGGGATTCGACGATGACTACATCAGTCAAGAAGATGATATTGATCTGATGAATAATCATGGCGATATTTTCTGGGGGGATTTTCAGTCTCCCGTATAACCGGATGCCTTGACCACCGGCCCCCAGCGCCCTGCGTCCGCCGCCAGCACCTTCCCGAACTGCTCCGCGCTCCCGGTCAGCGGCTCCAGTCCCAGCTTCAGGAAGCGCTCCTTCAGGTCTCCTGACTGCACCGCGTGCACAATCGCCGCGTTCAGCCGGTCGATGGCCGCCTTCGGCAAGCCAGCCGGCGCCAGGAAGCCGTACCTGCCTACGCCCTCGATATCCTTATAGCCAAGCTCGGTAAACGTGGGCACATCCGGCAGCGCCACCGACCGCTGCGTTCCCGAACTCGCCAGCACGCGAATCTTTCCGGCCCGGTGCATCTCGGTCAGGTCGGCCAGCGTATCGACCGACGCCGGCACCTGCCCGCCCACCAGCGCATTCATCAGCGGTGCCGAGCCATTGAACGGCACATGCAGCATCTCGACGCCCACCTGCCTGCCGACCAGCAAGCCAAAGAAGTGCGGGATGCTGCCAAGCGCCGGCGACGCGTACGAGTTGTTCTTCGCAGGATTGGCCTTGAGCCAGTCGATGTACTCCTTCAGCGTCTTCGCCGTCGTGCCGGGGCCGGCGGCCAGCGCCAGCTGGAAGTTGGCGGCCTGCGCCACCGGGGTGAAGTCGCGCTGGATGTCGTAATTGAGCTTGCGGTAGACCAGCGGGGCGATGGTCATTACCGCCGAGTTGGCGATTACCAGCGTGTTGCCGTCGGCGGGCAGCGTGCGGGCGTAGTCCATCACCAGGCGGCCGCCGGCGCCGGGCTTGTTCTCGATGACCACGGTCTGCCTGAGCTCGTCGCGCAGCTTGTCGCCGATCAGGCGCGCGGCCAGGTCGGCGGTGCCGCCGGCGGGGTAGCCCACGAGGATGCGCAGAGGACGGTCGTTCTGGGCGCTGGCCGGTGCGCTGGGCAGGCAGGTGGCGGCCAGCACGGTCATGGTGGCGAGGGTGGGAACTAGCGCGCGCAGCAGTTTGGCGGGTTTCACGGATTCTCCTGTTGGTTCGGCATCGGCGGGAAGCCGGCCAATTTATCGATACGGTCGTGGTGAGCCAAAGAAGGGTTTCGCGGATCGATCCGCGCGTTTCGTTCCTTGTCGCCGGGTGCCCGGCCGTACCCCGGCGGCTGCGTTGTCCATGCGGCTCGCCAGTTCTTGTGCAGCGGCACAGACGCTAACACCCACCCATATAATTGACAAAATCAACTAAATTTGCGGATGCGGCATGAGCGCTGACGAAACGGGCAGGCAGGGCAGCGGGAACGCCGGGGAGCTGGCGGACGAACGGGAACGGGATGCCGGCGAGACGCTGCAGCATCCCGCCCGGCTGGCCGACTTCCTGAACTACCGCCTCTATCACCTGAGCCGTGTCGCCCTGCAAGCCAGCGGGCATCACCTGCGCGTCGCGGTCGGGGTGAGCCGGCGCGAGTGGCGCATGCTGTCCTTCCTCGGCGAGCAGCCGGGCACGCGCCTGACGGAGCTGGCGCAAAGCGCCGGGCTGGACAAGGTGCTGGCCAGCCGCGCCGTGCATGCCTTGATGGCGCGTGGTCTGGTGCTGCGCGCCACGCGCGAGACGGACCGGCGGGCGGCGGCGTTCGTGCTGAGCGAGGAGGGCGAGGCGGTCTACCGGCAGGCCTTTGCGCAGGCGCAGGCCTTCAACGCGCGCCTGGCCGCCTGCCTGGCTCCGGAGGAGGCGCGGGTGCTGGGGCGTTGCCTGTCCCGCCTGCAAGCCGAGGCCGAAACCTTGCTGGCGCAGGCGCAAGCGCTGCCCGATACCGTACCCGCGCCTGCGCAGTTGCCCCAGGATTGGTGGCGCCAGCCGTAAGGTCCGGCCGCTGGCTTCCGACTGCACCCTGCGACTTCCTGCTCCTACACTTGTAGACTTGGAGTCAGCGCGTGCACTGCCTGGAGCCTGCCATGCCGCTTGTTCGTCTCTTTTCGCCCCGGCTGCGCGCCGCCACCGCCGCGGCGCTGGTGCCCGCCTGCCTGCTCGCTGCCCCGCTTGCCCTTGCCGCGCCCCAGCCTCCCGCACCGGCGCAAGCGCTGACGCGCCAGGCGGTGGCCGCCTACGACGCAGGCGCCTTCGATGCGGCCTTGCGCGACTTTGCCAAGGCGGCCGAGCAGGGCAACCGGCTGGCCCAGTTCAATTACGCGATGATGATGCTGCGCGGCGAGGGCACGCCGGTGCGCCCGCAGGAGGCGCTGGTCTGGCTGCGCCGCGCCGCCGACAACGACATGACCCACGCCCAGTTCACTTTTGGCGAGCTGTACGAGCACGGCGAACTGGTGCCGCGCTCGCTGGAATCCGCCAACGAGTGGTACCGCCGCGCGGCGGAAGGCGGCCATGTGCAGGCCCAGGTCGAGCTGGCGACGAACTACTTTACCGGGCGCGGCGTGGCGCGCGACTACGGCAAGGCATTCCAGTGGTACAGCCGCGCCGCCAGCGCCGGCGACGGCGGCGCGCAATACATCGTCGGCAGCTATTACGAGCGTGGCGAGCCCGGCGTGGTGGAAAAAGACATCGAGCAGGCCAAGATCTGGTACGCCCGCTCCGCCTCGCACGGAGACCCCGGCGCGCTGGCCAAGCTGCGCTCGCTGCTGGAGCAGGGGCTGAAAGACAAGGCGAAAGCCAATCCCAAAGGAGCCGGTGCCATGTAATGCCCCGGTCGCATTGCCATGGTGCCATATCAGGTGGAGTAGCCGCGGCCAGGCTGACGCCGGCCGGAGCAGAGCGTAATCAAGGAGGAAGCCGCGCCTCGTCGAGCCCGGGGCGGTACAACTCTTGCTTGTAAGCACAACACAAAACCTGCGCAATGGGAGGCCCGAGTGGCAACGCACGTCGCACTGAACCACGTCACCCACTACCGGTATGACCGGCCGGTGAAACTCTCGCCGCAAGTGGTACGGCTCCGGCCCGCCCCACACTGCCGCACCCCCATTCTTTCGTATTCGCTGCGTATCGAGCCCGAGCAGCATTTCATCAACTGGCAGCAGGACCCGTTCGCCAACTATCTGGCCCGGCTGGTGATTCCCGAGCCCACGACCGGGTTCAAGATCACCGTCGACCTGGTGGTCGAGATGGCAGTCTACAACCCGTTCGACTTCTTCCTGGAACCCTACGCCGAGCGTTTCCCCTTCAGTTACGAGGCGGGCCTGGCGCACGAACTGGCGCCCTATATGGTCAAGGGCGAGCCGACGCCGCGCTTTGCCGCCTTCGTGGAGAGCATCCCGCGCACGCCGCAGGTCACCATCGATTTCCTGGTGGGCCTGAACCAGCGCCTGCAGGAGGACATCCGCTACCTGATCCGCATGGAGCCCGGCGTGCAGACGCCGGAGCAGACGCTGGAATCCGGCGCGGGCTCCTGCCGCGATTCGGGCTGGCTGCTGGTGCAGACGCTGCGCCACCTGGGTCTGGCGGCGCGCTTCGTATCCGGCTACCTGCTGCAACTGGCGCCCGACGTGAAATCCATCGACGGCCCCAGCGGCACCGAGGTGGACTTCACCGACCTGCACGCCTGGTGCGAGGTGTACCTGCCCGGCGCGGGCTGGGTCGGCCTGGATCCCACCTCCGGCCTGCTGGCCGGCGAGGGCCATATCCCGGTGGCGTGCACGCCCGAGCCCAGCAGCGCGGCGCCGGTCAGCGGCGCGGTGGACGAGAGCGAGGTGAGCTTTCACCACGAGATGTCGATCACCCGCATCTATGAATCGCCGCGGGTGACCAAGCCCTATACCGAGGAGCAGTGGCAGGCCGTGGCCGCCACCGGCGCCGAGGTCGATCGCTTGCTCAACGCGC
Organism: Cupriavidus sp. 05L310; assembly: GCF_056398185.1. Lineage (NCBI taxonomy): Bacteria > Pseudomonadati > Pseudomonadota > Betaproteobacteria > Burkholderiales > Burkholderiaceae > Cupriavidus > Cupriavidus sp. 05L310. The sequence goes on along the minus strand of NZ_JBFTOX010000058.1, from coordinate 21,529 downwards.
AGGACGTGCGCCTGACCATGGGTGGCGAGCCTACCTTTGTCGCGGTCAGGGACCGCGACGGCGCGGAGTGGAACACGGACGCGCTCGGTCCCACCAAGCGCGCCTATGCCACCGAACTGGTGCATAAACTGCGCGGCCGATACGGCGAGGGTGGTTTCCTGCACTTCGGCCAGGGCAAGTGGTACCCCGGCGAGCAACTGCCGCGCTGGGCCTTGTCGATCTGCTGGCGCGCCGATGGCCAGCCTTGCTGGCAGGATCCGTCGCTGTTCGCCGACGAGCGCGAGCCGGGCGACTACACGGAGGCCGACGCGCAGCGTTTCCTCGACAGCCTGGCCGGCCGGCTCGGCCTCAATCCGGACTTTGTGCAGCCCGGCTATGAAGACACCTGGTATTACCTCTGGCGCGAGCGCCGGCTGCCGGTCAACGTCGACCCCATGGACGCGCGGCTGGACGACGAGATGGAGCGCATGCGCCTGCGCCGCGTGTTCGATGGCGGGCTGTCGCGGCCGACCGGCTACGTGCTGCCGCTGCGCCGCACCGGCGAGGAGGATGGCCCTGCCTTGTCCGGCCAGCGCTGGATCAGCGGACCGTGGTTCTTCCGCGACGACCGCATGTACCTGCTGCCCGGCGATTCGCCGATGGGCTATCGCCTGCCGCTCGATGCCCTGCCCTGGGTCAGCGAGGCGGACTACCCCTGGCAGTTCGACCAGGACCCGTTCGCGGTACGCTCGCCGCTACCCACCGGCGCACAGCTGCGCACGCAGTTGCCGGGCCTTGCCGGCTCGGGCGCCGAGACTGGCCAGGGTCACGGGATTCGCGCCAGCACCGCGGCTTTCCCGGCACCCGGCTCCGCGATGGCAAGGAGCGCAGTTGCCGGTGCCGGCAGGGCCGCGGGCATTGCCGTCGGTGCCGGCACGCCCGGCGGCCAGGCGGCCGACCTGGCGCGCGTGCCCGGACGCGGCGAATCCGCGGGCTGGATCACCCGCACCGCGCTCTGCGTGGAGGTGCGCCACCCCAGCCGCGCCGCGGGCCCCAAGGCCGAGAGCAAGGCTGCTGGCGACAAGCGCGGCATGCTCTATGTTTTCATGCCGCCGCTGACCGTGCTGGAGGATTACCTGGAACTGCTGGCGGCGGTGGAAGCCACCGCCGCCGGGCTGGGCGTGAAGATCGTGCTCGAAGGCTACCCGCCCCCGCGCGACGTGCGCCTGAAGGTGCTGCAGGTCACGCCCGATCCCGGCGTGATCGAGGTCAATATCCATCCCGCGGCCAACTGGGACGAACTGGTCGACCATACCGAGTTTCTCTACCAGGCCGCCCACGAAACCTACCTCAGCACCGAGAAGTTCATGCTCGACGGCCGCCACACCGGGACCGGCGGCGGCAACCACTTCGTGCTGGGCGGCGCCACGCCGGCCGACAGTCCCTTCCTGCGCCGCCCCGATGTGCTGTCCAGCCTGATCGCGTACTGGCACAACCATCCCTCGCTGTCCTACCTGTTCTCGGGCATGTTCATCGGCCCCACCAGCCAGGCGCCGCGTGTGGACGAGGCACGCAACGACCAGCTGTACGAACTCGAGATCGCCTTTGCCGAACTGCAGCACCAGCTCGACCGCCTGAGCGGCACGCAAGGGGCGGCGGGCGCCAATGGCGCGCACGTGCCGCCGTGGCTGGTCGACCGCGCGTTGCGCAATATCCTGATCGATGTCACCGGCAACACCCACCGCAGCGAGTTCTGCATCGACAAGCTCTACTCGCCCGACGGCCCTACCGGCCGGCTCGGCCTGCTGGAGCTGCGCGCGTTCGAGATGCCGCCGCACGGGCGCATGAGCCTGGTGCAGCAACTGCTGCTGCGCGCGCTGGTGGCACGCTTCTGGCGCGAGCCGTATCGCGCGCGGCTCACGCGCTGGGGCACCGAGTTGCACGACCGCTTCCTGCTGGGCACCTTCGTGCAGATGGATTTCGACGACGTGCTCGCCGAGATGCGCGAGGCGGGCTTCGCCTTCGACAACGCCTGGTTCGCCCCGCATTTCGAGTTCCGCTTCCCGCGCGTGGGCGAACTGGCGGCGGGCGGGCTGGCGCTGACGCTGCGCGCCGCGCTGGAGCCGTGGCACGTGATGGGCGAGGAGGGCAGCGCCGGCGGCACCGTGCGCTATGTGGATTCCTCGCTGGAACGCATCGAAGTGCGCGTGCTGGGCCTGAACGACAGCCGCCACGTGGTTACGGTCAACGGCCGCGCGGTGCCGCTGCAGCCCACCGGGCGCGTGGGCGAGTTCGTGGCGGGGGTGCGGTACCGGGCCTGGGCGCCGCCGTCCGCGCTCCATCCCACCATCGCGTCGCACGCGCCGCTGACTTTCGACGTGGTGGACACCTGGATGGGACGCAGCATCGGCGGATGCCAGTATCATGTTTCGCATCCGGGCGGGCGCAGCTACGAGACCTTCCCGGTCAATGCCTACGAGGCCGAAAGCCGGCGCCTGACACGCTTCTTCACACTCGGACACACACCGGGCGTGATGCGCGTGGAGGAACCCCGCCGCGGCCTCGAGTTTCCGTTCACGCTGGATTTGCGGCAACGCTGATCCGGCTCGCCCCCAAGCCGCGCCCCCGTGCCTCAACAGCCATCACTGCCTTTCGATGAATCCACCCCCGCGGCAGACGCGGTGATGCACCGCGCGCGGCCGGTGCCGCCCGGCCACCTTGACGAACTGGGCGCGTGCGGCGACGGGCTGCGCGCGCCGTGGGCGAGCTTCTTCCAGGTGCTGGGCGAGGAAGGCATCGACGGCCTCGACCAGCAGGCCGCCGCCATGGCGCGCCAGATCCGCGACAACGGCGTGACCTACAACGTGTACGCGGACAACGCCGACAAGGCTGGCGCACGCGCCTGGGCGCTGGACCTGCTGCCCTTCCTGGTCCCCGAGGACGACTGGGAGCGGATCGAGCGCGGCGTGATCCAGCGGGCCGAGCTGGCCAACGCCGTGGTGGCCGACATCTACGGGCCGCAGACCCTGCTGTCCAAGGGCTTGCTGCCGGCCGGCCTGGTCTTCGGCCATCCCGGCTACCTGCGCCCGCTCAAGGGCTACCAGCCGCCGGGCGGCAATTTCCTGCATATCGTCGCGGTGGACCTGGCGCATACCGTGGCGGGCGGCTGGACCGTCATGGCCCACCGCACGGAAACGCCTTCGGGCATGGGCTACGCGCTGGAAAACCGGCTGATCATCTCCAGCCTGTTCACCGATGCGTTCCGCGAGCTGCGCGTGCGGCGCCTGCCCGCCGCGTTCACGCAACTGGTGGCCACGCTGGCGCAGCAGCCCGCGGCGCAGCCACCCGCGCCCGAATCCGCTGCCGGCATGGCGGCGGCGGTCAGCAAGCACATCGTGCTGCTCACCCCGGGCCCCTATAACGAAACCTATTTCGAGCACACCTTCCTGGCCCGCTACCTCGGCATCACGCTGGTCGAGGGCAAGGACCTGACCGTGCGCAACGACGTGGTCTACCTGAAGACCCTGGCCGGGCTGGAACGCGTCGACGTGGTGCTGCGCCGCCTGGACGATGCCTATTGCGATCCGGTCGAGCTGCGGCAGGACTCCACGCTTGGCGTGCCCGGCTTGCTGCAGGCGATGCGCGCGGGCAATGTGCTGGTCTCCAACGCGCCCGGCTCGGGCTTCCTGGAAACGCCGGCCATCCACGGTTTCCTGCCCGCCATCGCCCGCGAACTGCTGGGCGAGCCGTTGCTGCTGCCCGGCGTGCCGAGCTGGTGGTGCGGCGAGGCCACCGCGCGCGCGGAAGCGCTCGCGCAATTCAGCGAAGCCTTCCTGATGCCGACCTATCCGCGCGGCATGGCGCAGCCGTGGGAAGGGCCACGGCTGGGCATGGAGCGCGGCCTGCAGCGGCTGGCCGACTGGCGCGAGCGCATCGAGCAGGTGCCCGATCTGTTCACCATCCAGGCCGATCTGCCGCTGTCGCACGCGCCGCGCTGGGAAGGCCCGCATATCGGCTCGCGCATGGCCATGCTGCGGGTCTACGCCATCGCCGACGGGCGCGGCGGCTGGCAGGTGATGCCGGGCGGCTTTACCCGGCTCGCGGGAGAAGGGCAGCCGGCGGTTTCGATGCAGCTCGGCGGGTCCAGCGTCGATACCTGGGTGCTGTCGAGCCAGCCGGCACAGCCGGTGCCGATGCCGCCGCCGTTCCCGATGGGCAGCACGGGCCTGGGGCCAGCCCCCAAGCCGCTGGCGGTATCGAGCCGCGCCGCCGAGAACCTGTTCTGGGCCGGCCGCTATGCCGAGCGTGCGGAGAACAATGTGCGCCTGTGCCGGCTAGTGCTGGGCTCGATCGAGAGCAGCGACGACCGCGACGACAGCGCGCTCGACGTGATCGGCGAACTGGTGCAGGCCTGCGGCCTGCTGCCGACCGGCGCCCCGCAGCCGCGGGCCTCGCTGCGCGTGTTCGAGCGCAGCCTGGTATCCGCGCTGGCGGAAGACGCCGGCTGGACCAGCGTGGGCCAGAACCTGGCCAGTCATGTGCATGCCGCCACCGAGATCCGCAACCGGCTGTCCAACGATCACTGGCGCACCATCCTGGCCGCGCGCAACGATTTCGGCGACGCGATGGCGGCCGCTTGTGGCGGCAGCCCGGGCGCGGCGGGCAGCGACGCCGGCTACTACGACCGGCCGCGCGTGCTGGCGGCGCTGGATCACCTGGGCATGCAGCTCGCCGCCATCAGCGGCGCCCAGGGCGACCGCATGACCCGGGATGAAGCCTGGCGCCTGCTGTTCATCGGCCGCCATATCGAACGCGTGGCCACGCTGTCGACCTTCCTGCAGGTGTTCGCGCACAACGGCGCGCTGCTGCACCGGACCTGCTTCGACCTGGTGCTGCACCTGTTCGACAGCACGCTGACCTTCCGCGCGCTCTATCCCGGCCGCTCCGATGTGCCGGCGCTGGTCGACCAGATCGTGATCGAGCCCACCAATCCGCGCGGGCTCTATGGCGTGCTGGCGCGGCTGCGCGTCAAGCTCGGCCAGGTCACGCCCCCGGCCAGTCCGGCAGGCACCGGGCGTTTGCCGCTGCCGCAGTTCCTGCCCACGGTGGAGACGCTGCCTGGCTGGGAGGCGCTATGCGAGCGTGATGCCGACGGGCAATACACCAATCTGGTGCAATTGTGCGGGCAACTGACGAGCATGATGGTGCAATTGTCCGACGAAATCAGTGCGCGCTACTTCAGCCATGCCGGCATGGCCGGGACGGGTGCCTGGGCCGGGGTGCAGCCATGACCGCGGCGATGAACGAGACGACCGCCGCCGCCGCCGTCGCGCCCGCGACACCCGCGCCGCGCGCCGCATCCGTGCTAACCGTCCACCACAAGACCATCTACGACTACACCGCGCCGGTGGAAAACGCCCAGCAGCGCGCCGTGGTGTTCCCGGTCACTTGCCCGTGGCAGGCGGTGCTCTCGCACAGCACGCTGATCGAGCCGGCGCCGTCGCATCAGCGTGCCGACACCGATGCCTTCGGCAACAACGTGCTGTACTTCACCATCGACGTGCCGCACGACTTCATGCAGCTCGCCTGCGAGAGCACGGTCAGCCTGACGCCGCGCTGGGAGGCGCTCGATCCCGCCGCCAGCATGCCGTGGGAAGCCGCCGTGGCAGCGCTGCGCTTTCGCGCCGGCCAGCCCTTCATGCCGCAGAGCGAGTTCTGCTTCGCCTCGCCCAACATAGCGCTGCATCCGGACCTCAAGGCCTACGCGCTGGCCAGCTTCGCGCCCGGCACGACAGTGGTGGCGGGCGCCATCGACCTGATGCACCGCATCCATGCCGACTTCGAATACCACGCCACCGCCACCGAGGTCGATACGCCGGCGCTGCAGGCCTTCGGCCTGCGCAGCGGCGTGTGCCAGGATTTCGCCCAGGTGATGATCGGCTGCCTGCGCTCGCTTGGCCTCGCCGCGCGCTATGTCAGCGGCTACTTGCGCACCGAACCGCCGCCCGGCCAGCCCAGGCTGATCGGCGCCGACGCCTCGCACGCGTGGCTGTCGGTCTACTGCCCGCTGGCCGGCTGGGTCGACCTCGATCCCACCAACGATGTGCTGGCCGACACCGGCCACGTCACGCTGGCATTCGGGCGCGACTACAGCGATGTCTCGCTGCTGCGCGGTGTCATCTTCGGCGGCGGCGCGCACGATGTCGAAGTGGAGGTCAGCGTGTTGCCGCTCGTGTAGCGACGCCGCAGCGGTCAGCGGCTGGCAAGCCAATTGCTTGTCGGTAGCCTGGGTTTGCCGAGAAAAGGGGGAATCATCATGCTAAGCCGCACCGCCGACCACCTGTTCTGGATGGCCCGCTACACCGAGCGTGCGGAGAACACCGCACGCATGCTCGACGTCAACTACCAGGCCTCAATGCTGCCGCAGTCGCCCGACGTGGCCCGGCAAGGCTGGCTGGCGATGCTCGATGTGACCGAACTCACGCCGGTATTTGCCGCGCATCACGGCGCGGTGGCGCACGGGGAGGTGATCGACTTCATGGTGCGGGACCTGAGCCATCCCGCGTCGATCATGTCGTGCCTGCGCGCCGCCCGCGAAAACGCCCGTGCGGTGCGCGGCGCGCTTACCACGCCGCTTTGGGAGACCATCAACACCACCTGGCTCGATGTGCAGCAGATGGTTGCCGACGGGATCCTGCGGCACGACCCGGCGCAGTTCTTCGAGTGGGTGAAGTTCCGCTCTCACCTTACGCGCGGCGTGGAAGCCGGGACCATGCTCAAGGACGAAGCCTATTGCTTCATGCGCCTGGGGACGTTCCTGGAACGGGCGGATAACACGGCCCGCATTCTCGATGTCAAGTTCCAGGCTACCGACCTGGGGCAGCAGCAGGACGACTTCTATCAGTGGGCTGCCGTATTGCGTTCGGTGTCGGGGCTGGAGATGTATCGCAAGGTTTATCGATCGGTGGTTACGCCGGAACGCGTGGCGGAGTTGCTGATCGTGCATCCGGATATGCCGCGGTCGCTGGCGGCGAGTTTGCGGGAGGTGGTTTCGTTGCTGGCGCAGGTCAGGAATGCGCAGTCAGTGGAGACGGAGAGGCGGGCGGGGAAGCTGCATGCCGAGCTTAAATTCACTCGGATCGAGGATATTTTTTCTGTTGGGATTCATGGGTGGCTTAGTGATTTTCTTCGCAGGATCCATGAGTTGGGGGGTGGGGTTAGTCGGGATTTTTTGATGAAGGGGGTGTAGGGGTAGGGGTAGGGGCAAACCATTGGCTTTTTTGTCGGTGCTTGGTCTTTGATTTGAGCGGTGTTGGCTCTTGCACCCAACAGCGTACGACATCCCCCTGCGGGGGACGCCGGTCACTCTTCTTTGCTTCGGCAAAGAAGACTAACGAGAAGAAAGCCGACCCTGCCGGGGGCAGAGCAATCGCGAGTGCGCAGGGTGCTGGTTTCGTCGTATGGCCAGCGGTTCTGCGGGCATCTGCCGGTACCGGTTTAAAGGGCCACGAATCTGCAAGTTTCCGGGATTCGTGGTGCGGCCCCCGGTAGGAGAATCCTTGGCCATTCGCCAATCTGCCGTTACCGGCGCGGGCCATCACGACACATCGCCCGTCAATGGTTTCGTGGTGGGGCGGGCGCGGTGGTCAAGGTCTTGGGCAAATCAACCCGGTGCCACCGCGCCCACGACGGAACCGGTGCGCCTGCAACTTCGTGGCCGGCCACTCCGCGAGCGACAGACGGCTTGAAGCAAGTGATGTGCGCTACCGGGGGCCTCACCGTCAATCCCGGATGCTGGCAGGTTCGTGGTCAGTCAAGCCGGTACCGGCAGAAGCCCGCCGGCACTTTGGGCCGTACGACGAAACCCCCGATATTCGAGAGCCTTATTGCTCTGCCCCCGGCAGGGTCGGCTTTCTTCTCGTTAGTCTTCTTTGCCGAGGCAAAGAAGAGTGACCGGCGTCCCCCGCAGGGGGATGTCGTACGCACTTGGGTGCAAGAGCCAACACCGCTCAAAAAACCCCTATCCCACCAACTCCCGATGCAAAGCCAAATACTCCAACGCCAGCTTATGCCGCGGATCCAGATGAATCATCGGCATCGCATGCTGATGCGACTCCCGGATCTTCACGGACGACGACAACCGTGAATTCAGCACCGGCAACCCCTCGCCAACCAGCTCCTCAACCAGTTGCAACGGCAGGCTGGCCCTCGGCTGGAACTGGTTGATCACAATACCCTCGACTTCGAGATCCGCATTGTGGTCATGCTGGATCTCCTTCACATTGTCGAGCAGCGTATAAAGCGCACGGCGCGAGAAGTCGTCGCAGTCGAACGGAATCAGGCAGCGCTCGACAGCGATCAACGCGGAGCGGGTGTAGAAATTCAAAGCCGGCGGCGTGTCGATGTAGATCGCGTCGTACACCGCTTCCAGCTCGATCAGCGCATCGCGCAGCTTGTAGATCTTGTAGCGGGATTCGAGCTTGCCGTGCAGCGCGTCGAGCTCGGGATGGGCGGGCATCACATCGAGGTTCTCGAACGGCGTGGCATGGATGAACGAGGTGACTTCCACCGGCTTGAAGCTGTACGTCAGCGCGGTGTTGAAGAAGTCTGCCACGGTCGGGGTGGCTTCCGCGGCCTGCGTGCCGAGCAGGTACTGGCTGGAGTTGCCTTGCGCATCCAGGTCGATGACCAGGGTGCGCAGGCCTTCGCTGGCACTGATGGCGGCCAGGTTGCAAACGATGGTCGACTTACCGACACCGCCCTTCTGATTGAATACGACGCGCCGCATTTGAGCCCTTGGATGTGAACGTGCCAAAGGGAAGAGGATACCCTAGCGCGGTGTCATTTCAGCGGCCAAATCGCGCGACAGGCTACGTCTGTATCAGCCGCTTCTGACGCGAGATACTCATCAGTATCCCGATCCCCATGCCCAGCGTCACCAGCGCCGTCCCGCCATAGCTCATCAACGGCAACGGCACCCCCACCACGGGCAGGATGCCGCTCACCATCCCCATGTTGACGAACGCGTAGGTGAAGAAGATCAGCGTGATCGCCCCCGCCAGCAGCCGCGAGAACAGCGTCGGCGCGTTGGCCGCGATATACAGCCCGCGGAAGATCAGCAGCAGGTACAGCACCAGCAGCACCGCATTGCCCACCAGGCCGAATTCCTCCGAGAAGACCGCGAAGATAAAGTCGGTGTGCTTTTCCGGGATGAACTCCAGGTGCGTCTGCGTGCCCTTCAGCCAGCCCTTGCCGAAGACGCCGCCGGAGCCGATGGCGATGATCGATTGGATGGTGTGGAAACCCTTGCCGAGCGGGTCGGTGGTGGGATCCAGCAGCGTGCAGATGCGGTGCTGCTGGTAGTCGTGCAGGATCGGCCAGTTCACGCCGGGGGCGCACATATCGTGCTCGAAGGTGACCAGCGCGGTGATGGCCACCACCACGATGGCAAGCAGCGGCAGGATGATCTTCCACGACAGGCCGGCGAAATAGATCACATAGAGGCCGGCGGCCATGACCAGCAGGCCGGTGCCGAGGTCGGGCTGCTTGGCGATCAGGCCAACGGGCACGAGCAGCAGCACCAGCGCCAGCACGAAATCGAACCACCTGACCGAGCCCTCCCGTTTCTGGAAGTACCACGCCAGCATCAGCGGCATGGCGATCTTCATGATCTCGGAGGGCTGGATCACCATGCCGACGTAGAGCCAGCGGCGCGCACCCTTGCGGATCAGGCCGAACATGGCCACCGCGACCAGCAGGGCCACGCCTACCGTGTAGAGCGGCACCGCCACCCGCATCAGCGTCTGGGTCGGCAGGTAAGCGATGGCCCACATCACCACATAGGACAGCAGGATGTTGCGCAACTGGTCCTCGACCCGCCCGGGCATGTCGATGGCGGCGGAGTAGAGCGCCACGATGCCGGTGGCGAACAGCAGGAAGACGATCAGCGCCAGCGGCTTGTCGAAGCCGGTGATGGCCGTCTTGATGAACGATAGGACGCGGCGGCGATCCATGGCGCGTCTCCTTCAGCGTGTAGCGTTGGCGTTGCCGCCGGCCGCGGCGGGCGCGGTTGCCGGCTTGGCGCGGGGTTTGGAACTGGCCGGCCCCACCACGGCCTGCGCGGCAGGGGCGGGGGCCGGAGCCGGGCGGCTGTGGCCAAGGGCCTGCGCCATGCGCTCGTCCAGCGTCTGTACCGCCGAGGCCGGCGCGATGGCGGCGGGGTCGATCACCGGCGCCTGCACGGCGGAAGCGGCCGTGGCGGCAGCACCGGCACGGGCTGCGACGCGCGCGGCCGGCGCGCTGGCGCCTTCGCTGGTGGCGGCGGCCTCGCTGGCGCCCATGACCGTGGCGCTGGCGATGCTGGCGGTGTGGCCGGTGGTGAACACGCTGGGCGTATCCACCGGCGGCTTGCCGCCGGCGCGCTCCGATGCGGGCGGGGCGATGTTCTCCAGCTCTGCCGGCCACTTGCCGAGCAGGTAGTAATCCATCACCTTGCGCGCGATCGGCGCGGCCACGGCGCCGCCGAAGCCGGCGTTTTCCACGATCATCGCCAGCGCGATCTTCGGGTTGTCCGCCGGGGCGAATGCCGTATAGAGCGCATGGTCGCGCTTGCGCTCGTCCAGCGCGTGGTGGTTGTACTTCTCGTTCTTGCCCATGGTGAAGGTCTGGGCGGTACCGGTCTTGCCGGCCGACTCGTAGGCTGCGCCGGCAAAGGCGCGCGCAGCCGTGCCCGAGTGCGTCACGCCGACCATGGCGCGCTTGATCACGTCGATATCGGCCTGCTTGAACGGCAGCCGGTAGCTTTCCTTGGGCACCGTGAGCTCGCGGTCGCGGGTTACGGAATCCTCCACCGCCTTGACCAGGTGGGGCTTCATCGCGGAGCCGTTGTTGACCAGGATGGCGGTGGCGTTGGCCAGCTGCAGGATGGTGAAGCTGTTGTAGCCCTGTCCGATGCCAAGGGAGATGGTTTCGCCGTCATACCACTTCCGCTGCTCGGGCTTGCGGTAGGCGCGCTGCTTCCATTCGGTCGACGGCAGGATGCCGCGGCTCTCGCCTTCGATGTCGATGCCGGTGATCTGGCCGAAGCCCAGCGGCTTCATGAAGTCATGAATGGCGTTGACGCCCATGTCGCGCGCCAGCATGTAGTAATAGGTATCGCACGACTGCACGATGGAGGCGTTCATGTCCACCCAGCCGTGGCCGCCCGGCTTGTCGTCGCGGAAGGTATGGTTGCCCAGCGTGAATGAGCCCGGATCGTGCATGCCCCAGGCTGCGGTGCGCTTGCCGGTGGTGAGCGCCGCCAGCGCCATGAACGGCTTGTAGGTCGAGCCGGGCGGGTAGGTGCCGCGCAGCGGACGGTTCAGCAGCGGCTTGTCGGGCGAGCCGTTGAGTTCGTTCCAGGTATTGGTGTCGATCCCTTCGACGAACAGGTTGGGGTCGTAGGTCGGCTTGGAAACAAAGGCCAGGATGTCGCCGGTGGCCGGCTCGATCGCCACCAGCGCGCCGCGCTTGTCGCCAAAGAGCGCCTCGGCCAGCTGCTGCAGGCGGATGTCGAGCGACAGGATCAGGTTGTTGCCGGGCGTGGCGGGGGAGGTGGACAGCGTGCGGATGGGGCGTCCGCCCGCGCTCACTTCCACTTCCTCGAAGCCGGTCAGGCCGTGCAGTTCGGTCTCGTAGCTCTGCTCGATGCCGATCTTGCCGATGTAGTTGGAGCCCTTGTAGTTGTCGGCGTCCTTGCGCGGATCGTACTTGGCGCCTTCGGCGCTGTTGGCCTCGTCCATGGCCTCGATGCGTTCCTGGTCGCGCTGCGAGATGCGGCCGAGGTAGCCGATCACGTGCGAGGCGGACTCGCCCATCGGGTACTGGCGGAACAGCCGCGCGCGCACGTCCACGCCGGGAAAGCGGAAGCGCTGCGCGGAGAAACGCGCCACTTCCTCGTCGGTGAGCTGGCTGCGGATCGGCAGGCTCTCGAAGCTGCGGGATTCTTCCATCAGCCGCTTGAAGCGGCGGCGGTCGCGCGGCTGGATGTCGATCAGCTGGGCTAGTTCCTCGATGGTGTTGTCGAGCGTGTCGGACAGCTTGGACGGCGTGATTTCCAGCGTGTAGGCGGAATAGTTGCGCGCCAGCACCACGCCGTTGCGGTCCATGATGATGCCGCGGTTGGGCTCGATCGGCGCCACCGAGATGCGGTTGTCCTCGGCCTTGGCCGAGTACTGGTCATGCTTGTACCACTGCAGCCAGAGAAAGCGCGTGAACAGCAGGCCGAAGCAGATCACGGCAAACAGGCCCGCCGCCGCTACGCGGATGCGGAAGCGGCCGAGCTCCTGTTCGACATTGCGTATTTCGGTCATGGTACTGCGTCAGCCTTGCGGTTTGCCGCGCACCCCAGGGGGCCGCGGCGGGACATCGGTTGGGGTAAAGCGTCAGATCGGCCGGGTTTCGTCCACGTCCGCGCTGCGGCGCTGCGGCGCCAGCAGCATGCCGGTGGCCAGCGGCCACAGCAGCGCCTCGATGCCCGGCGCCAGCAGCAGCTGCCAGCCGGGCAGCGGCGCGCCCATGGCCAGGCGGATCACCACCGGCACCGCGTGGGCGACGAACAGCAGCGGCAGCACGTGCAGCGCCTGGGTATAGACGGTGAACCACAGCACGCGCCGATGGATGGTGATGGCGAAGTACGCCAGCAGCGAGTAGGCCATGGCGTGCTCGCCCAGCAGGCGCGCATCGTGCACATCCATCAGCAGGCCGAGCGCGAACGCCACGCCCATGCCGACCTTGCGCGGCTGGTGGATGTTCCAGAACACCAGCACCAGCGCCACCATGTCGGGCACCCACAGCGTGGTGCCCCAGGGCATCAGGTTGAACAGGAAGGCCAGTACGAAACTCAGCGCGATAAACGCGGGGTTGACCGGGCGCAGCAGGTATTGGGGATTGGTCAACGCTTGACCTCCTTGGCGGCGGCGGGCTTGTCCGCGGGTTTTTCCGCCGCCTTGTCGGCAGGTTTGTCGGCTGGCTTTGCGGCGGGCTTCGCCGCCGGCTTGGCGTCGGCGCGTTCGGCGTCCTTCACGCCCGGCCGGTCGGCCCTGACGATCCTGGCTTCCTTGGCGTCGCGCGGGCCGTCGATGGATTCGCGCGGCGGCAGCTGGGCTTCGTAGCGGATCACCAGCAGCTGGCGGTGCGAGCGCACCCCGGCCACCGGCTCGCAGTACACACGCGAGAAGGCGGTATCCGCCTTGCGCTCGATCTGCACGATCCGGGCAACCGGCAGGCCGGGCGGGTAGGTGCCGTCCAGGCCCGAGGTGACCAGCAGGTCGCCCTGCTGCAGGTCGGCCGAGGCGGCCATGAAGCGCAGGTCCAGCAGGCCGGCGCGGGCGCCGCCGAAGGCTACGCTGCGCAGGCCGTTGCGCACGACCTGCACCGGAATGGCCTGTTCCTTGTCGGTCAGGAGCGTGACTTCGGACTGGAACGGCGACACGCGCGTCACCTGGCCGATCACGCCGCGTTCGTCGATCACCGGATAGCCCGCGCGCAGGCCGTGCTGGCTGCCGCGGTCGATCACGATGCGCTGGCTGTAGGGGTCGCGGGCGTCGTACAGGATCTCGGCCGACGTCACCGGCGTGGCCGACTGCTGCACCAGGCCGAGCAGCTTGCGCAACTGATTGTTCTCGGCTTCGAGCTGGGACTGGCGCACCGAGCCCTCGGCCTCGGCCACCATGCGGCGCCTGAGTTCGCGGTTCTCGCTGGCCAGGGCGGCCGCTGACTGGGCGTAGTCGAAGGTGGCGCGCAGTGCATCGCGCGGCACCAGCACGGTGCGCTCGACCGGCATCAGCACGGTGGCGGCAACCTGGCGCACCACGCGCAGGGCGTCAAAGCGCGCATCGACGATGAGCAGCGCCAGCGCGATCGTCACATAGAAGACGAGGCGCGCGACGGCGGAAGTGCCCTGCTTGAAGAGCGGCGGCGGAGTGTAATCCATTTACCCGTGCGCTGGCAGAAAGGTCTCCCGGTCCCGTAGGCACGACAGCGCCGCGGCGCGCCAGCCAGCGTGGCTGGGGCGTCGCGGCGCGGTGTGTTGCACGGGCTCGGGCCGGGTCGGGAGGGTGGCGCGGCACGGCGCGGCCCCGACCAGGTAGTCCGGCAGGCCGCGTCGCGCCACGAGCGATTCCTCTGCTGATTCTTTATTCGTAAGAGAAGATGCTGCCCAGCTTGTCCATGCGTTCGAGCGCCATGCCGGAGCCGCGCACCACGCAGGTCAGCGGGTCTTCGGCAACCAGCACCGGCAGGCCGGTTTCCTCGGCCAGCAGGCGATCCAGGTCGCGCAGCAGCGCGCCGCCGCCGGTCAGCATCATGCCGCGCTCGGCGATGTCGGCGCCGAGTTCCGGCGGGGTCTGTTCGAGCGCGATCTTGACTGCCGACACGATCTGGTTGAGCGGATCGGTCAGGGCTTCCAGGATCTCGTTGGAGGACACCGTGAAGGCGCGCGGGATGCCTTCGGACAGGTTGCGGCCCTTGACTTCCATTTCGCGGACTTCGGAGCCGGGGAAGGCCGAACCGATGGCCTTCTTGATGGCTTCGGCGGTCTGCTCGCCGATCAGCATGCCGTAGTTGCGGCGGATGTAGTTGACGATGGCTTCGTCGAACTTGTCGCCGCCCACGCGCACCGAACCCTTGTAGACCATGCCGCCCAGCGAGATGATGCCCACCTCGGTGGTGCCGCCGCCGATATCCACCACCATCGAGCCGGACGGCTCCGACACGGGCAGGCCGGCGCCGATCGCGGCCGACATCGGCTCCTCGATCAGGTACACCTGGCTGGCGCCGGCGCCCAGCGCCGATTCGCGGATGGCGCGGCGCTCGACCTGGGTCGAGCCGCACGGCACGCAGATGATGATGCGCGGCGAGGGACGCAGCAGCTTGGTGTCGTGCACCATCTTGATGAACTGCTTGAGCATCTGCTCGGTGACGGTGAAGTCGGCGATCACGCCGTCTTTCATCGGGCGGATGGCCTCGATGTTGCCCGGCACCTTGCCCAGCATCTGCTTGGCTTCCTTGCCGACCGCCTGGATGGTTTTCTTGGCGTTGGGCCCGCCTTCCTGGCGAATCGCGACGACGGACGGCTCGTCAAGGACGATGCCCTTGTCGCGCATATAGATCAGGGTGTTGGCGGTGCCGAGGTCGATCGCGAGATCGTTCGAAAAGTAGCTGCGGAGAAATCCGAACATCAGGAATCCTGTTTTCTGGTGGTTCGCGAGTATGCGAAGTGGCCGGCGCCGCTGCGGGGCCAGCCACGATATTCATAGCGACGGGTAGTATTAAGGCCCCCGGTCGTTCGGTGGGGCCGGCGCCGTTGCCAGCCTGCCACAGGGGGCGTGCTGTCAGGGCCGGGGCCGCCAACCAAGGCCGTCTCGCCGGGTGGCGGAAACGACCTGTACGGGTACCTTTGATTAGACCACGCGCGAAAGTTCGGTGGAACGGCACCGCAATTACAATTTAATTGCTGGCGGGGGCGGTCTAATCGGAGGAACCTGTCTGTATCCCTTGCCTGCCTTCGGCATCGCACCGCCGGCTGGTGGCCTGGCGATGTGGCCAATGCTGCGATCCGTGGGTCCGGGGGACCGTAGGGTGACCCACAAAGCTCCGCGGCACGCGGTTTTGCACCAATGTGCACCAATGTGACGAAGGCGCTGCCAAAGGATGGCAACGCGCAATGATACCTTATAATTCCCCCTGTTTCGGGGGCTTCTACCCCGAAAAAACCTGTAACTTTGACGATTCCCGGGCGCTCCCGGCAGCACTCGCCGGCCCGCCCCGGCCGCGCCCGCATCGCCTTTCGCACCGACCCCAAGCCATGGCTCTCGACCTATCCGACGTCAAGCGCATCGCCCACCTTGCCCGCATCGAAATCAACGATGCCGAGGCCGGGCAGACGCTTGTGCAGCTCAATCAATTCTTCTCCCTGGTCGAACAGATGCAGGCGGTCGATACCACCGGCATCGTGCCGCTGGCCCACCCGCTGTCCGCGGTGCGCGAGATGTCGCAGCGGTTGCGCGACGACGCCGTGACCGAGCCCAACCGCCGCGAGGACTACCAGCGTCCCGCGCCGGCCACCGAAGGCGGCCTCTACCTGGTGCCCAAGGTCATCGAATAAAGGTCATCGAACACCGGCCCTCGAACCAGCGGCTGCGCCGCGCCGCCGCCAGGCGGCGCCGGCAGCCATCACCTGCCAAGCCAAACCGACCGACATGTCCTTTTCCGCATCTACCGTGACCTCCCTGCGCGAGCTCTCCGACGCGCTGGCGGCACGCACCGTCTCCGCCGAAGAACTGGCGCGCGATTACCTGGCCCGCATCGAGCAGGCCAGCGCGCTCAACGCCTTTGTCGACGTCAACCCCGAACTCACGCTGGCGCAGGCCCGCGCCGCCGACGAGCGCCGCGCGCGCGGCGAAGCCGGCCTGCTGACCGGCGTGCCGATCGCCCACAAGGACGTGTTCGTCACGCGTGGCTGGCGCGCAACAGCGGGCTCGCGCATGCTCGCCGACTATGAAAGCCCGTTCGACGCCTCCGTGGTCGAGCGCCTGGCCGCCGCCGGCATGGTCACGCTGGGCAAGACCAATATGGACGAGTTCGCGATGGGCTCGTCCAACGAGAACTCGCACTTCGGCCCGGTGAAGAACCCCTGGGATGCCAGCCGCGTGCCGGGCGGCTCCTCGGGCGGCTCGGCCGCCGCCGTGGCAGCCGGGCTCGCGCCCGCCGCCACCGGCACCGACACCGGCGGCTCGATCCGCCAGCCGGCCTCGTTCTCGGGTATTACCGGCATCAAGCCCACCTATGGCCGCGTGTCGCGCTACGGCATGATCGCTTTCGCCTCCTCGCTCGACCAGGGCGGCCCGATGGCACATACCGCCGAGGACTGCGCCATGCTGCTGGGCGCCATGGCCGGCTTCGACGAGCGCGACTCGACCAGCCTCGCGCCCGCCCAGGGTGGTGTCGACGAGGACTACACGCGCCTGCTGGGCAAGCCGCGCACCGGCGCCAGCGTTGAGAGGCCACTGTCCGGGCTGCGCATCGGCCTGCCCACCGAGTATTTCGGCAAGGGGCTGTCGGCAGACGTGGAACAGGCCGTGCGCGCCGCGCTCGCCGAGTACGAGAAGCTGGGCGCCACGCTGGTCGAGGTGTCGCTGCCCAAGACCGAGCTGTCGATCCCCGTGTACTACGTGATCGCGCCGGCCGAGGCCTCGTCCAACCTGTCGCGTTTCGACGGCGTGCGCTACGGCCATCGCGCCGCCGAGTACCGCGACCTGATGGACATGTACAAGAAGACCCGCGCCGAAGGCTTCGGCCCCGAGGTCAAGCGCCGCATCATGGTGGGCGCCTATGTGCTGTCGCATGGCTACTACGACGCCTACTACCTGCAGGCGCAGAAGATCCGCCGCATCATCGCCGACGATTTCCAGCGCGCCTTTACCCAGTGCGACGTGATCATGGGTCCGGTGGCGCCCACGGTAGCCTGGAAGCTGGGCGAGAAGAGCGCCGACCCGGTGCAGATGTACCTGGCCGACATCTTCACGCTGTCGACCAGCCTGGCCGGCCTGCCCGGCATGAGCGTGCCCTGCGGGCTGGGCGAGGGCGGCATGCCGGTTGGCCTGCAACTGATCGGCAACTACTTCGGCGAAGCCGAACTGCTGCAGACGGCGCACGCTTTCCAGCAGGCAACGGACTGGCACCTGCGCCGGCCTGCCAAGGCATGATCGCGCGGCGCTGGCTGGTCCGGCTCGCACTCGGCATCGGGCTGGCCGCCGCACTGGCGGCCTGCATCCCGCTGCCGCGCTTCGGCGGCGGGCCCACCCCGATCGCCAGCCGCGACATCGACCTTGCCGGCGATTGCCGCCGCACCGAGGAAGACGGCTTCCGCGAGGATGCCCAGCTGCGCGTGGCGGACAACAGCGTGCAGCAGTTGTCGTGGAAGCTGTGGGTGGGCAAGCGCGGTTCGTGCAGCTTCAACCTGGCCGAATTCCGCCAGACGCAGAAGAAGCCGCATATCGAGTTGCGCGCCAACGACGGCAGCGCCTGCAAGCTGATGGTCTGGCAGGATCCGCGCCGGGTCACGCTGGCCCACGCCAATTGCGAGGCACGGTGCTCGCCGGGCATCTACGAGGAAGCCTGGCCGGTGATGTTCGAACCCGGCACTGGCGGCTGTGCACAGACCCGATGAATCCGATGCACCCGCTCAGCGCCCTGTCCGGACTCGCCGCCCGCCTGCGGGATTTTTGCCTTGGCGCGTGCGCCCTGGTGCTGGCAAGCCACGGCGCGCTCGCGCATGCCTTCGTGCCGGAGGCCGGCATGCACGCCATGCCGCCGGCGCGGACGGTGCATTTTCCCGATGCCGACAAGGGCAATGCGCTCAGCGCCCACTGGTTCTTGCCGCAGCGCGGCGCGCTGGCGTCGGCGCAGGCATTGCCGGTGGTCATTGCGTTGCATGGCTGCGCCGGGCTCTACCAGAACGGCGGCGCGGATGCCGCGGCGCTGCAGGAGCGCTACCGGGAATACGTGCAATGGCTCTCCGCGCGCGGCTACGCCGTGTTGCTGCCCGACAGCTTCGGTCCGCGCGGCAAGCCGCAGGGCATCTGCACCGAAGCGCTGGCCGGGCGCGACATCGACGACGAAACGCGGCGCGGCGATGTCCTGGCGGCGCTGCGCTGGCTCGCGCGGCAGCCCGGCATCGACACGGCGCGCATTGTGCTGCTGGGCTGGTCCAACGGCGCGCAGGCGGTGCTCAGCACCATCGACGCCAGCCGCGACTGGCCGGCGGGCGCGCCGGCAATCGAGCGCGCCGTGGCCTTTTATCCTGGCTGCAAGCGCGCCGTGCAACGGCATGAATACCGCCTGCGCACGCCCTTGCTGCTGATGACCGGCGGCGCCGACGACTGGACCCCCGCCACCCGCTGCGCCATGTTGCGCGAGGCGGTCACGGCGCGCCAGCCCGATGCGCGCTTCCGGCTGGAGATCTACCCTGGCGCGTATCACGGCTTTGACGGCACCAGCGAACTGCGGGTGCGGCGCGATGTGCCCAACGGCGCGCGTCCCGGCCTGGGCGTGACCGAGGGCGGCGACCCGGTCGCGCGCGGCGCGGCGCTGGCGCAACTGGATTCGTGGCTGGCCAGCCCGAATCCGTGAGATGAATACCGGCATGGCGCCGCGGTCGGATGCGAAATGCGCGCGCGATGCCGATGAACACGTAGCAGACGTAGCAAACACGTAGCAACACATACAGCACACGAACAGGAATACCGCCATGCAATGGGAAGTGGTGATCGGCCTCGAGACGCACACGCAGTTGTCGACGGCCTCCAAGATTTTTTCCGGTACCTCCACCGCCTTCGGCGCGGCGCCGAACACGCAGGCCTCGCCGGTCGACCTGGCGCTGCCCGGCGTGTTGCCGGTGCTCAACCGCGGCGCGGTCGAGCGCGCCATCGAGTTCGGGCTGGCGATCGGCGCCACCATCGCGCCGCGCAGCATCTTCGCGCGCAAGAACTACTTCTACCCCGACCTGCCCAAGGGCTACCAGATCAGCCAGTACGAGATCCCGGTGGTGCAGGGCGGCAGCATCAGCATCCAGGTCGAAGGCAAGAAGGGCGAGACCTACGAGAAGACCGTGCAGCTCACGCGCGCCCACCTCGAGGAAGACGCCGGCAAGTCGCTGCACGAGGATTTCGCCGGCATGACCGGCATCGACCTGAACCGCGCCGGCACGCCGCTGCTGGAGATCGTTACCGAGCCCGACATGCGCAGCTCGGCCGAGGCCGTGGCCTACGCCAAGGCCCTGCACGCGCTGGTGATGTGGCTGGGCATCTGCGACGGCAATATGCAGGAAGGCAGCTTCCGCTGCGACGCCAACGTGTCGGTGCGCCCCTACGGCAGCCCCACGCTGGGCACGCGCCGCGAGATCAAGAACCTGAATTCGTTCCGCTTCCTGCAGCAGGCCATCGACTACGAAGTCCAGTGGCAGATCGCCGAGATCGAGGACGGCCGCGCCATCCAGCAGGCCACCGTGCTGTTCGATCCGGACACCGGCGAGACGCGCGCGATGCGCACCAAGGAAGATGCGCACGATTACCGCTACTTCCCCGACCCCGACCTGCTGCCGCTGGAGATCGACGCGGCCTGGATCGAGCGGGTGAAGGCCGCGCTGCCAGAACTGCCGGTGGCCATGCAGGCGCGCCTGGTGTCGCAATATGGCTTGTCCGCCTATGACGCCAGCGTGCTGACCGCGTCCAAGGCACTGGCTAGCTACTTCGAGGCCGTGGTCGCCGAAGCCGGTGCGGCCAATGCCAAGCCCGCTGCCAACTGGCTGATGGGCGATGTGTCGTCGCTGCTCAACCGCGAAGGCATTGCGCTGGAAGCGGCCCCGGTCAAGCCGGCGCAGTTGGCCAGGCTGCTGGTGCGCATTGCCGATGGCACGGTGTCGAACAACACTGCCAAGAAGGATGTCTTCCCGGCCATGTGGGCGGGGGACGAGGGCGGTGACGCCGACGCCATCATCGCGGCCAAGGGGCTGAAGCAGATGTCCGACTCAGGTGAGTTGGAAAAGATCATCGATGATGTGCTGGCGGCCAATGCGAAGTCTGTCGACGAGTTCCGGGCTGGCAAGGAGAAGGCGTTTAATGCGCTGGTGGGGCAGGCTATGAAGGCTACCAAGGGGAAGGGGAATCCGGCGCAGGTTAATGAGTTGTTGAAGAAGAAGTTGGGGGCGTAAGGCGGCTTTTTTTGGGGGGGGCTTGCTGGCTCCTTCGCGGTTTCTTTTTGCGGTGTTGGCTCTTGCACCCAAGTGCGTACGACATCCCCCTGCGGGGGACGCCGGTCACTCTTCTTTGCCTCGGCAAAGAAGACTAACGAGAAGAAAGCCGACCCTGCCGGGGGCAGAGCAATCGGGCTTGTAGGCCTCGGTGATTGCGTCGTACGGCCCTGAGTGTTGCCTAGCGTGTCCAACCGGCTTGCAGGACATCGCATTGGCCTGCCCCATGGGTTTCGTGGTGGGGCCCCTGACCTCGTATGCGGTGACCATTCCCACATCTGCCGTTCGCGGCGCGAGTGGCTGCGCCGTTTCGAGTGTGGCTGGTTTCGTGGTTTTGTCTCGGAGAGCAGGCGCGGTGATGTTCGAGCGTGACCCTCGCGAACCGGGCCATGGTGCCCACCACGAAACCAAGGGCGTTGGTAGCAAGGTGCCGCTCGCGCCGGTAGGCAGGGCATCAAATGGCTGGGCGGCCACCGCTAGAGACAAAACCACGAAACCACCAATGCAGGCAGGATCGCGGTCCTTCGCGCCGCGAACGGCAGATGTGGGAAGAGGCACCGAGCAAAGCGATCAGGGGCCGCACCACGAAACCCATGGGTCAGGCCATTGCGCTGCCCTGCAAGCCGGTAACGGCAGATACCAGCAGAACCGCTGCCCATACGACGAAACCAGCACCCTGCGCACCCGCGATTGCTCTGCCCCCGGCAGGGTCGGCTTTCTTCTCGTTAGTCTTCTTTGCCGAGGCAAAGAAGAGTGACCGGC